>CAYQCY010000042.1:0-25935 GCA_964416095.1 uncultured Gemmatimonadaceae bacterium | reverse complement strand
CTCGCACCACAACGGGTTACGGAGAAACCCGGCCATTTTTTGGGGAAAGTCCTGGACGTGGCTCTTCGCCGGCCTGGGCCGGCGAAGAGCCACAGGCGGGAGGCGCGAGGCGGAAGGAGACGGCGATACGGCGAAGGCCGGCTTGCCCGTGTCTCTGCCCAGCCGGCCTTCCGCCTTCCGCCTGCAGCTCAGATGTCGAGGGGGGCGCGCTTCGGTGCGTTGATGGAGGGGACGCGGAGCTCGACCCGTGGGTCGTCGTCCGTGTGGGCGGCGAGAGTGCCGTGGATGGCGTTGGCGGCGGCGGCGAGGACGCCGAAGACGGGCGCGTCGGCGAATCCCTGGACGGCGGCGTAAGCGTCGCCGGCGACGTCCGACACGGCGGCGACCAGGAGCACGTGAGTGTCCTCGGTCTCGCACTGGACCTGGACGGAGTCGGCGCCGCTCCGGCGCGCGGATCGGCCGAGGCCCGTGAGGACGGCGAGGAAGAGGCGCAGGAAGACGGCTCTGGGCACCTGGGCCGGCGGCACGTCGCCGACGTGGCAGGCGAGCTCCAGCGGTGCCATCTCCCGGTCGAGGCGTGCCAGGGCCAGGGCGTCTTCCACGAGCGTGCCGAGCTCCACGGCCTCGGCGTCGTCGTAGGTGTGGGAGAGGCTTTCCAGGCGCCGGGCCAGCGTTTCGAGCCGGCCGGCCTCGTCCACCAGGAGCGCGGACGCGTGCTCGATGTCGCCGTCTTCGAGGGCGAGGGCCACGGCGTGGAGCGCGGTGACGCGGCCGTTCAGGTCGTGGGACAGGCCACGCAGGAGTCCGCCGGACACGACGCGCCAGTCGTCGCGCACGGAGGGTAGGGAGGGAGTGTCGGTCACGAGTCCGCCATCCTGGTCATCCCGCCTTGTACTGCCTGGCCCCGTTCTGCTTGACCTGCCGGGGAGGCAGGTCCACGGAGGCATCGGCTCTGAAGGCGTCGTTCACGATGCGCTGCTGCTGGTCCTTGTGTGCCCGGGCATATCCTTCCGCCGGGCTGGCCCGCTCCGGCCGTCCGACGTAGCCCACCTGGAGCCGATCGCCTGCGGCGCGTCGGAGCCAGGGCTCGATGTAGCGCCATGCGCCCATGTTCTGCGGCTCCTCCTGGACCCAGATGAGGTCCGTCGCCGCCGGGTAGCCTCCGAGGATTGCGGCGAGCTCCTCTTCGGGGAACGGGTAGAGCTGCTCGATGCGGACCAGCGCCGTGTCGGCTGCCTCGGCCCGCAGCTCGCTGCCCAGCAGGTCGAAGTAGACCTTGCCGGAGCAGACGACGATCCGGGTCACCTCACCGGTCCGGTCGGCGGTCTCGGCGTCGTCCAGGACCAGGTAGAAGGACTCGTCCGACAGCTCGTCGAGACGCGACGTGGCCTTCGGGTGCCGGAGCAGCGACTTGGGCGTGAAGACCACGAGCGGCCGGAGCTCATCCAGGAGCGCCTGGCGACGGAGCAGGTGGAAGTACTGGGCGGGCGTGGTGCAGTTGGCCACGCGGATGTTGTCCTCGGCCGCGAGCTGGAGAAACCGTTCCAGGCGGGCGCTGGAGTGCTCGGGCCCCTGGCCTTCATGGCCGTGGGGCAGGAGCAGGACCAGACGCGACTGCTGGTCCCACTTGGCGCGGCCGGCCACGAGGAACTGGTCGATGATGACCTGGGCGCCGTTCACGAAGTCGCCGAACTGGGCTTCCCACAGGACCAGCGACTTGGGGGTCGCGGTGCTGTAGCCGTACTCGAACCCGAGGACGCCGACCTCGGACAGGGGGCTGTTGTAGACCTCGAAAGGCGCCCGGGCCTCGTCCAGCTCGGCCAGGGGCAGGTGCACGGAGCCCGTCTCGATGTCGTGGAGCACCAGGTGCCGCTGGCTGAAGGTGCCTCGTTCCGAGTCCTGGCCGGTCAGGCGCACGGGCGTGCCCTCGGCCAGGAGCGATGCGAAGGCCAGGGACTCGGCGTGGGCCCAGTCGATGGGCCCGCCGTCGTCGAGGATCGCCCCCCGCCGCTCGAGCTGGCGCCGCAGCTTCTCGTGGACCGTGAACTCGTCGGGCCACTGGTGGATCTGGTGGTGGAAGCTGCGTAGCAGGTCCCGGTCCACCGCCGTCGGCACCGGCGGCTCGAGGGTCTGGGGCTCCACCGGCGGCGACGTCTGCTCCAGCTCGTTCGCCGCTTCGCGGGCCTCGGCCTGGGCCTCGACCAGCTTCTCGTACACCGCGTCCCAGATCTCTTCGGCCCGTTCGGCGGTGAGCTCGCCGCTCTCAACGAGGGTGTCGGTCCAGATGTTCCGGACCGTGGGGTGGTCCTGGACGCGGTCGTACGTGGCCGGCTGGGTGTAGGCCGGCTCGTCACCCTCGTTGTGTCCGAAGCGTCGGTACCCGACGAGGTCGATGAGGACGTCGTCGTGGAACTCGTTGCGGAAATCGATGGCCAGGCGGACCACCGCCAGGCAGGCCTCGGGGTCGTCGGCGTTGACGTGGAAGATGGGCACGTCGAAGCCCCGGGCGATGTCGCTGGCGTAGCGGGTCGAGCGGGCCTCGCCGGGGTCCGTCGTGAAGCCGATCTGGTTGTTCACGATGATGTGCAGGGTCCCACCCGTACCGTAGCCCTCCAGCGCCGAGAGGTTCAGTGTCTCGGGCACGATGCCCTGCCCGGCGAAGGCCGCGTCGCCGTGCATGAGCACGGGAAGCACGGCCTGCGGGTCCTGGGCGATGCGCTTGCCGGAACGGTCCGTCTGCTTCGCCCGGGCGATCCCCTGTACGACCGGGTTGACGAACTCCAGGTGGCTCGGGTTCGGGGCCATGGTCACGTCGAGGGGCTGGCCGGACCGGGTGGCGTAGGTACCCTCCGCACCCAGGTGGTACTTCACGTCACCGGTGCCGGAGCTCGTCTGCTTGCCCTCGAACTCGCCGATGATGGCCGCGTACGGCCTGCCCAGGACGTGGGCCAGCACGTTCAGCCGTCCCCGGTGGGCCATGCCGAGCACGACCTCCCGGGCGCCCTCGTCCGCCGCCCGCTCGATGGCCAGGTCGAGCATGGGCACGAGCATGTCCGTACCCTCGATGGAGAAACGCTTCTGGCCGAGGTACGCCCGGTGGATGAACTGCTCCAGCGCCTCGACCTCGCAGAGACGGCGCAACAGCTCCGTCCTCTCGTGCGACGCCAGCGGCGTACGGTGGCTGCCGGCCTCGATGCGCTGACGCACCCACTCCCGGCGCGCCGGGTCGTCCAGGTGCTCGAACTCGTAGCCGATGGTGCCCGCGTAGACGTTGCGCAGCCAACCGAGCACGGTGTCCGAGGCTCCCATCTCTCCCAGGCCGAACATCCCGGGCGGGACGCGATCCAGGCTGTTCGCCTGGATACCGTGGAACTCGGGGTCGAGCATGGAATGTGGCGTGGGCTCGCCGCCCAGGGGGTCGAGCTGTGCCGCCGTGTGGCCCTGGAGCCTGTACGCGTCGACCAGCTCGGCCGCGGCCACCACCGCCCGGATCTCCTCCGCGCTGGGGGCACCGGCGGTACGGACCCGGGCCAGGGGGATCAGCCCACTCTCGGCTACGTCATCTTCGAATCGGTCGCGCCAGTGCGCGGGGATGGAATCGGGGTCCTGCACGTACGATTCGTACAGTGCCTGGACGTACCCGGCATTGTACGAATCGAACAGTCTCGGCTTCGTCACGGTTCTGAGCAGGCTCTCGGCTTGGACGAGTGCGCAGCCACTGTTCTGTCGTCGACTCCTAGGTTACCCGCGGTGGGGGAGTCGGGTCCAGCCACGAGCGCCGCAAGATGGAGACCGCCCCACGGCGACACCAGCTCAGGGGTAGCGCGGCGTGCGCGGCGTACGGTACTCGAAGGTCGTGCCGCCCGGGCCCGTGTCGGCCACGCGCACATCGCCGCCGAGCATCCGTGCAATGCGACGCGCCAGGCTGAGCCCGAGCCCCGTACCGCCCGCCCGCCGCGTGTCGGCCTGCTCCGACTGCCAGAACGGGTTGAACACCTGGGAGACGTGCTCCTTCGGGATGCCGGTCCCCGTGTCCCGGACCCGGAAGACGACCTCCCCGTCGTGTCCTTCACCGCTCAGTTCCACCTCGCCGTCCCTCGTGAACTTGATGGCGTTCGTGAGGAGGCTCAGCAGCACGTGACGGACCTTGGACCGATCCGTCTCCACGTCGACGTCGGCGGCCGGCGGAGCCACCCGGAAGCGGAGACCCTTCTGCTCCGCCAGCGGCCGGGCGATGGCGGCGGCGTCCTCGAGCAGGGAGGCCAGGGACGTACGGGCCGGCTGGATCGATTCCCGGCCGCTCTCCAGGCGGGCGAAGGCCAGGATGCCCTCGATGAGGTCGAGCAGGCGGCTCGCGCTGTCACGGATGCGCCCGACGTGGGCCTGCTGTTGGCCCGTGAGGGGGGCACGGCCCTCCTCGTGCAGAAGCTCGGCGGAGCCCAGGATCGCCGTCAGCGGGGTGCGCAGCTCGTGGGACACGACGGCCAGGAAATCGCCCTTGGCCTGGTTCGCCAGGATCGCTTCCTCGTAGAGGCGGGCGTTCTCCACGGCCAGCCCGGCCCGGCGTCCCAGCTCCTCGGCGAGCCGGAGCTCGTGGCTGGTGTAGCGGAGGCTGGTGCTGGCAAGGGCCACCGCTCCCAGGACCCGGTCCCGGGCCGTGACCGGCGCGATGATGTGGGACCGGGGCGCCAGGCGGCGCACGGTGTCCCGGATGGCCGGGTCGCCTTCGAGGCCGCCGAACAGGGCTTCGGAGGGCTCGGTGACGAGGACGGCCCGGCCGGTCCGGAGCACCCTGGCCAGGACGGTCGCGTTCCGGTCGGTGTGGGCGCGCAGGTGCTCGACGAGGGCGTCCAGGTCCGCCTCCCGCGCCGGGTCGGCGTGGGCCGCGGCCATCGGCCGGACCCGTCCGGTCTCGGCGCGGAGGAAGATCAGGCAGTAGTCGGCGAGGGTGGTGGCGGCCAGCCGCGCCACGTTGCGCAGGCTGATCTCGTGGTCCAGCGACAGGTCCAGGAGCATGCTGGCCTGGGCCAGGAAGCGCTGGCCCTCCTCCGCCCGGTGACGTTCCGTCACGTCCACCATGGAGCTGACCAGGCGGAGGGGCCGGCCGTCGGCGTACCGGGCGATGTAGCCCCGGTCGTAGACGGCGGCGTAGCTGCCGTCGCCCCGGAGGAAACGGTACTCGTCCGTCCAGACGTCGCCGGAGCCGTGCAACGCCCGCTCGAGGCCGTCCAGGACCCGGGGCCGATCCACCGGATGCACGCGCTGCTTCCACCAGTCGAGCGTCTCGCCGAGCGCCTCCGGGTAGCGGAACACGGTGCGGGCCGCGTCGTTCCAGTGGAGCCGGCCCGTGCGCAGGTCCAGGTCCCAGATGACGTCGTTGGTGGCCCGGGCGGCCAGGGCGCGCCGCTCCTCGCTCTCCCGGAGGGCCGCCTCCGTGGCGTGCTGGGCGCTGGTGTCCCGGCTCACCCCGACCACGCCCACGATCTCGCCGGATGCGTCCCGGACCGCGGTGCTCGTCACCAGGGCGGGGAACACGGTCCCGTCCCGGTGGTGCAGCAGGAACTCGCCCGCCCACTCCTCGCCGGCCGCGAGCCGTTCCATGATCTGCGCGGCCATGGCCCGGGCCTCGGGCGTCGGCGTCAGCTCCAGCACGTCGCGGCCGAGGACGTCCTCGGCCGGCCAGCCGAACAGCCGTTCCGCCGCCCGATTCCAGTAGACCACGGTCCCCCGGCGGTCCGTGGCGATGACCGCCTCGCCGAGGGCGTCCAGGAACTGGGCACGAAGAGCCGGGTCCGGTGGAAGTGTGCTCACATCGATCTCGAGGAGCGTCGTCCCGACGCACGACGTCCGCTCGAGCCGCGGCCGGGGCATGAGCCGCCCGGCGTCGGACGAACGGACGCTGTCTTCGGTGACGATATTCGCGTCCGGCCGGGCCGGCAAGGGACCGCCACCCCAGCCGCCACCCGATTTCGACCTCGAGCTCGACCTCGAACTCGACCTCGTCGGTTGACCGGGGCGTGCGATTTCGGCTATCCTTCCGTTGAGGTGGCACCGCGTCGTTCAACCCACCCGAAATGGAAGACACACCGCTCATGAAGCAGTGGCGCGAAGCGAAGTCGCGCCACGAAGATGCGCTGGTCTTTTTCCGTGTCGGCGACTTCTACGAGATGTTCTACGAGGACGCCGAGGAAGGGGCGCGGCTGCTCGATCTCACGTTGACCACACGGAACAACGGCGCGGCCGCCCGGGTGCCCCTGGCGGGGATCCCGGTGAAGGCCCGGGACGAGTACCTGCAGCGGCTCGTGCGCATGGGCCGACGGGTCGCCATCTGCGAGCAGGTGGAGGAGGCGGCGGAGGCGAAGGGGATCGTGAAGCGGGAGGTGGTGGAGACGGTCACGCCCGGGGCGATCCTCAACGAGTCGCTGCTGGCGGCCGGTCGGAACAACTTCCTGGTGGCGGTGTGCCGGGCGGACGAGGTGGTGGGCGTCGCGGCTGCGGACGTCTCCACCGGCGAGTTCACGGGGACGGTGGTGCCGGCCGACGGCGTGGAGGCGGAGCTGGCGCGGTACGAGGCGGCCGAGGTCCTGCTGCCGGTCGCCGAGGAAGGCCGCGTCCCACCCGGCGCCGAGGGCGCAAGCCCCACGTACCGCCCCGACTGGCTCTTCGATCTGGATGTGGCGACGGACGAGCTGACGCGTCATTTCCACCGCCACACGCTGGACGGGTTCGGCTTCCAGGACGGTGACGAGCCGCTGGTCCGGGCCTTCGGCGCCCTTCTCGCCTACCTGCGCGAGTCCCGTGCGGCCGGCGCCGAGCAGCTCCGGCCGCCGCGCATCGAGCGGCCCGGCGACGCCATGGCGCTGGACGAGATGACGCGCCGCAACCTGGAGCTCCTCGAGCCGCTCCGGACCGGCGGGCCGGACGCCGTGACCGGCACCCTCATCGAGGTGCTCGACGAGACGGTGACCGCGATGGGCGCCCGGCTGCTCCGGCGCCGGCTGCTCCGGCCGTTGCTGGTGGCGGACCGGATCTGGCGTCGCCAGCAGGCCGTCGCCGAGCTGCTGGACGACCCGCCCACGCGCCGGGCCCTCCGGGACGCCCTCGGCCAGGTCCGTGACCTGGAGCGCCTGACGGCGAAGGTGGGGGCCGGCCGGGTGAACCCCCGGGAGCTGCGCAGTCTGGCCGCGTCGCTGGAACGGATCCCCGAGGTCCGGTCCGTCCTGGCCGACGCCGGGGCCTCGCTGCTGGCCGGGCTGGTGGAGGGGATGGACGAGCTGCAGGCGGTGCGGGACCTCATCGACGGCGCGCTGGTGGACGAGCCGCCGGCCGCCCTGGGCGAGGGCGGCGTGATACGCCGCGGCCACGACGGGGAGCTGGACGAGCTGCGGGACACCCGGGACGGGGCCCGGGACTTCATCGCCTCGCTCCAGGCGCGGGAGCGGGATGCCACGGGGATCGCCTCCCTCAAGGTGGGCTACAACAAGGTCTTCGGGTACTACCTGGAGGTGACGAAGCCGAACCTGGACCGGGTGCCCGATCACTACCAGCGCAAGCAGACGCTGGTGAACGCCGAGCGCTTCGTCACCCCGGAGCTGAAGGAGTGGGAGGAGAAGGTCCTGACGGCGGAGGAGCGCATCGCGGGGCTGGAGTCGCGGCTGTTCCAGGCGCTCCGCGCCGAGGTGGCGGAGGCGGTGGACCGGCTCCGGGACACGGCGGCCCGGGTCGCGACGCTGGACGTCCTGGCCGGGCTGGCCCAGTGCGCCGAGCGGCGCGACTACGTGCGCCCCGAGGTCCACACCGGCTACCGGCTCGAGATCCGGGATGGTCGCCACCCCGTCGTGGAGACCATGATGCCCCGGGAGGAGTTCATCCCCAACGACATCGTCCTGGACGACGACGCCCGGATCATGATCCTGACCGGGCCGAACATGTCCGGGAAGAGCACCCTCCTGCGGCAGGTGGGGCTGATCCAGCTCATGGCCCAGATCGGCTCCTTCGTGCCGGCCCGGGAAGCCACGCTGCCGGTGTGCGACCGGGTCTTCACCCGCGTCGGCGCCTCGGACAACCTGGTGCGCGGCCAGTCCACCTTCATGGTCGAGATGAGCGAGAGCGCCGCGATCCTGGCCTCCGCCTCGGACCGGTCCCTGGTCCTGCTGGACGAGATCGGTCGGGGCACCGCTACCTACGACGGCGTCAGCATCGCCTGGGCCGTGACCGAGCACATCCACGAGAGCCTCGGGGCCAAGACGATCTTCGCCACCCACTACCACGAGCTGACCCAGCTCGCCGACGAGCTGCCGGCCATCGTGAACGCGAACGTGGCGGTCAAGGAGGTCGGCGACGACATCGTCTTCCTGCGACGGCTGGAGGCGGGCGGCGCCGACCGGTCGTACGGGATCCAGGTGGGACGCCTGGCCGGGCTGCCTCCCGGTGTGGTGGACCGGGCCAGGGAGATCCTGACCGAGCTGGAGAGCACGCACACGGCCCACGGCGAGGGCCTGGGCCGCCGCGGCGAGCACCGACCCGTCGCCGCCCAGACCGACCAGCTCCCCCTCTTCGGCCCCGAACATCCGGCGCTGGAGCGGCTGCGGACGCTGGACCCGGACAGCATGACGCCCCTCGAGGCGCTCAACGCGCTGGCGGAGCTGAAGGAGGAGGCGGGGGATGGGTGAGGGACGGGCTCGAAGTCGAGGTCGAGTTCGAAGTCGACCGGTTGGGCGACGACGCCGGCGGCCACCGGCGTTCCGGCACGGCGGCCCCCGTGGGCCGTGGCCGCTCCCGCCGCGCGTCCGGCTGTTCACCGTGCTCCTGGGCGCGGTCGTGCTCTTCGGTAGCTGCCGGGAGCCGGTGGAGATTCCGCCGCAACCCGTGTCGACGGCGTCGCCGTTCCGGTACCCCATCGACCAGTGGGACGAGCGGGTCGAAGGCGAGGTGCTGCTCATGGTGCGGGTAGGTGCCGACGGCCACACGGATACGGCGTACGTCCACGAGACCAGCGGTGTCGCGGCGCTGGACTCGGCCGCCCTCGTCGACGTGCGGGGACTCCTCTTCGCGCCGGCCCGCCGCGACGGCGAGCGGATCGACATGTGGGTCCGCCTGCCCGTGCGCTACCGGATGGATGGTGGGGCCGACCTCACGGACGCGGTACCGCCGGACGATTCCCTCGCCGCTGGCCGTGCGGAGGGCGACCGATGACCGATCCGGTGCGCAACGCCCGGCCGTACGACAGCGTCCTCGGCACCATCGGCTGGACCCCCCTCATCCGGCTCAACCGCGTGGTGGACGGGGCGCGTACGCCGGTGTACGCCAAGGCCGAGTTCTTCAACCCGGGCGGCTCGGTGAAGGACCGGATCGGGCTGGCCATGATTGAAGCGGCGGAGCGCGAAGGCCGGCTCGTGCCCGGCGGCGTCGTGGTGGAGGGGACCAGCGGCAACACGGGGGTCGGGCTGGCGCTGGCCGCAGCCATCAAGGGCTATCGCTGCATCTTCACCATGCCCGACAAGATGAGCCAGGAGAAGGTGCGGCTGCTCAGGGCCTTCGGCGCGGAGGTCATCATCACGCCCACCGCGGTAGGGCCGGATGACCCTGAGAACTACGTGCAGAAGGCCAAGGCGATCGTGGAGGCGACGCCGGGCGCCGTGCTGGCGGACCAGTTCTACAACCCGGTGAACCCCGAGGCGCACTACGCCGGCACGGGCCCGGAGATCTGGGTCCAGACCGAAGGCCGCGTCACCCACTTCGTGGGCTCCGCCGGGACCGGCGGCACGACGAGCGGCACGGGCAAGTACCTGAAGGAGCGGAACCCCGCCGTGCGGGTCGTGGCCGGGGACCCCGCCGGCTCCATCTTCGCCGAATACGCCCGCACCGGCGAGAAGACGGAGGGAGCACCCTACAAGGTCGAAGGTGTCGGCAACGACAAGATCCCCACCACCCTCTGGTTCGACGTCATCGACGAGTTCCGCACGATCTCCGATCGGGATGCGTTCCGGATGGGCCGGCGCCTGACCCGGGAAGAGGGCCTGTTCGTGGGCGGCTCCGCCGGCCTCATCGTCCACCTGGCCGTGGAGGTCGCCCGGGAGGTGGACGACCCGGACGCTCTCATCGTCTGTGTGCTGCCCGATACCGGCGAGCGCTACCTCTCCAAGATGTACAGCGAGGAATGGCTGCGTGAGAACCAGTTGCTGGAGCCGGAACGCCTCGACGCGGCGGCGCTGATGGCCCACAAAGACGGCGGCCCGGACCTCGTCGTCGTGGAGCGGGACGCCACGGTACGGGAAGCGCTCCGGCTCATCACCGAGCACGACATCGCACAGCTGCCCGTCGTCCACGACGGCGCGTGTGTCGGTGCCCTCACCGAGTCCACCGTCATGGCCCGGGTCATCGAGGATCCGGATCTGCTGGAGCAGCCGGTCTCATCCGTGATGGACGCGCCGTTCCCGGTCGTGGACGCCGACACCCACGCCGATGCCATCGCCCGACTCCTGGGTCGCGAGACGCCCGCGGTGCTGGTCCGCCAGGACGGTGAGCTGGCCGGGATCGTGACCCGGTACGACATGGTCCGACATCTGACGCGGTGAGGCCGCGACCGGCGGCCTGGCCCGGTCCGTGCAAAAGCGGAAACCGGTCAGCAGCCAGCAGTCAGTACGGAGTTCGCGGCATGAAAAGGTCGCCGGCGGAGATCCGCCGCGGCGACTGACGCGGGAGGCGCGCAGCGCACGGGCGGGGGCACCGATGCACCCGCGTGGCGGGCTCTCCACCGCGTGCGCACGGGTTCGCGGATCCGGAGCTGAATGCTGATCGCTGAGCCGGGACGCGGCGGCGTCCGCGGAGCCGGATGACTCTACCCTGGAACGAGCGTACGCGATGAAGGTAGCCGTGCTCTTCGGCGGCACGACGGAGGAACGGGATGTCTCGCTTGCCAGCGGTGCCCAGGTCGTACTGGCGCTGCGGGAGGCGGGACACGACATCGTGGCGGTGGACACCGCCATGGGCGTCCTGTCCCCGGAGCAGGAGGAGGAGGTGCTCCACGCCCGGATCGGCGCCCTGCCCCCGGACCAGGCCGAGCTGGACGTCCTGGCGACGGGCGATCTGCCGGCCCTCATGCGGGCGCCGGAGCTGGCGGAGGTGGACGTCTACTTCCTGGCTCTCCACGGGGGTGCCGGGGAGGGCGGGCCGCTCCAGGCGCTGCTGGACATCGCGGGCGTGCCGTACACGGGAAGCGGCCAGCTGGCCAGCGCGGTGGCCATGGACAAGGACGTTTCGAAGCGCCTCTTCCGGGACGCCGGCGTGCCCACGGCGGAGTGGCTCATGGCGCCCGTGCCGATCTCGCGGGTGGAGGAGCGTCTCGGCCTGCCCGTCGTCGTCAAGCCGAGCAAGCAGGGCTCGACAGTGGGCCTGACGGTGGTGAAGCGCCCCGAGGAGTACGAGGCTGCCGTCGAGCTGGCCTACCGCTACGATGACGAGGTCATGGTCGAGCGGTTCGTCCCGGGCAGGGAGCTGACGGTGCCCATCCTGGGCGGTGCCCCGTTGCCCGTGGGCGAGATCATCCCGGTGCACGAGGTCTTCGACTACGAGTGCAAGTACCAGCCGGGGATGGCCGAGGAGATCTTCCCGGCCGAGGTACCGGAAGAGCTGGCGGCGCGGGTGCAGGCTCTGGCGCTCCAGGCCCACGTCGCGCTGAAGATGGGTGGCTACAGCCGCGTCGATTTCCGCCTGGACGACGCCGGCACCGCCCGGTGTCTTGAGGCCAACACGCTGCCGGGCCTCACGGCCGCCAGTCTGGTGCCCAAGTCCGCCCGGGCCGCCGGGATCTCGTTCCCGGAGCTGTGCGAGCGGATTTGCAGGCTGGCGCTGGAACAACACGTGCACAACGGGGGTTAGACCAACGGCCGGCGACGGGCACGGGCGCCGGCGCCGTCCACGTGAGACCCGACAGGCATGGCGCACCGCAGCTACACCTTCGGCTTCCAGCTCACCCCCTGGGTGAAGCGTCTCATCATTGCCAACGCGGTGCTGTTCCTGCTGACATGGGTCGCGCCCGGCGCGTGGCGCTGGCTCGCCTTCGAGCCCGCCAGGATCCTGGTCCAGCCGTGGGGCATCCTCACCTACATGTTCGTCCACGGCGGGTTCTGGCACCTGCTCATCAACATGCTGATGCTGTTCTTCTTCGGGCCGCCCCTCGAACAGATGTGGGGTGGGCGCGAGTTCCTGAAGTATTACTTCGTCGCCGGCCTCGGCGGCGCCGTCTTCTCCTTCGTGTTCGCCTTCAACTATCCCGTCGTCGGCGCGTCCGCCGCCGTCTTCGGCGTCATGCTGGCCTTCGCCATGAACTGGCCGGACATGCCCATCTACATCTGGGGCATCTTCCCGGTGAAGGCGAAGTGGCTCATCATGTTCCTGACCGTGGTCGCTCTCATGGGCGCGCTGGGCGGCGCCCAGGACGGCGTGGCACACTTCGCACACCTGGGCGGCTTCGCCGCCGGGTTCCTCTACCTGAAGCTGGATGACCGGGTGACGCACCAGGTGCGGCGGCTCCGCAAGGACCTCCGGAAACAGAAGTTCAGCGTGGCGACGGGCGGCGGCCCGCGTCGGCGGCCGGAGCCCGAGGAGGAGGCGCTGCTCGATGAGGTGGACCGGGTCCTGGACAAGATCAGCGCCTCCGGCCTCGCGAGCCTGAGCGACGAGGAGAAGAAGATCCTCGACGAGGTCTCCCGGAAATACCGACAGAATTGAACGGAAGGCGGAAGGCGGAAGGCGGCAGGCGGCAGGCGGGAGGCGGGAGGTTGTGGCGCCGACATAGCGCGCGCGCCCGCGCGCGTGGTTGACACTTCGCCCCGACGCGTCCTACAATCCGTTCCCCTTTGGGAATACACACGTTAGGTAATACGGAGGAGTTGCATGGCGGCCGCCAAGGAATACACCACCGACCGGATCCGGAACGTCGCGTTCCTGGGGCACGGTGGCTCGGGAAAGACCACGCTGGTGGACGCCCTCGCCTTCGTATCCGGATCGTCCCGGCGACACGGCAACCCCACCGAAGGCACGGCGCTGACCATGTACACGCAGGAGGAGATCGGCCACGGAATCTCCATGCAGGTGGCGCCGGCGTACGCGGAGTGGATGGACACGAAGATCAACATGCTGGACACGCCGGGCTACCTGGACTTCACGGGGGACGCCCTGGCGGCGGCGAAGGTGGCGGACGGCGCGGTCCTGGTCCTCGGCGCCACGACCGGCGTCGAGGTCGGGACGGAGAAGGTCTGGGAATACTGCGAGGACCGCTACCTTCCCAGGCTTTT
This sequence comes from uncultured Gemmatimonadaceae bacterium, assembly GCA_964416095.1. Classification (GTDB taxonomy): domain Bacteria; phylum Gemmatimonadota; class Gemmatimonadetes; order Longimicrobiales; family RSA9; genus CAYQCY01. The sequence continues at coordinate 12,637 of CAYQCY010000042.1, read as the reverse complement.
TTGCGTGTCCATGATGGACAAGGAGCACGCGGACTTCGACGCGGTCTACCGGGACATCAAAGGGCATCTGACGGACAAGGTGGTCCCGGTGGAGATCCCCGTCGGTGCGGGGGATGACTTCCGGGGGATCATCAACCTGTTCAGTGGCAAGGCCCATATGTACAAGGGCGCGAGCGCCACGGGTGAGTACGACGAGACCGACGTGCCGGAGGAGCTGCAGGACAAGTTCGAGGAGTGGCGGACCGAGCTGATCGAGACCATCGCCACCACGGACGACGCCCTGCTGGAGGCGTACCTGGAGGGCGGCGAGATCGACCGGGACCAGGCCCTCGAGGCCATGAAAGCCGCCATGCTGAAGGGCGAGATGTTCCCGCTCTTCTGCGGTGCGCCGGCGAAGACGTGGGGCGTGCGGGCCCTCCTCGACAAGATCGTGGAGCTGCTGCCGGACCCGGCCACGGCGGGGCCCGAGCTGGCCCGGCAAGGGGACGGAACGGAGGAGCTCACGGCCAGCGACGACGGGCCCTTCGCGGCCATGGTCTTCAAGACCATGAGCGAGCCGCACGTGGGCGAGCTGTCGTTCTTCAGGGTGTTCCAGGGCACCGTCACCAACGGGATGGACGTGCTGAACCCGGGGCGCGACGTGAGCGAGAAGCTGGCCCACATCGCCGTCGCCCAGGGCAAGGAACGGCACGAGGTGCCCATGCTCCATGCCGGCGACATCGGCGTGGTGGCGAAGCTCAAGAACACGCACACGAACGACACCCTCGCGGCACCGGGCAGCCCGGTCATCATCGAGCCCATCCCGTTCCCGACGCCGGACAGCTCCATCGCGGTGCAGGCGGCGAGCCGGAGCGACGAGGACAAGCTGGGCCAGGCGCTGACGAAGCTGCGCGAAGAGGAGCCGACCTTCGAGGCGGGCTTCGACTCGGAGGCCGGGCAGACGATCATCAAGGGGCTCGGGGAGCTGCACCTGGACGTCCAGATCGAGCGGCTGAAGCGGAAGTACGGCGTGGAGGTCACCACCGAGCAGCCGCGTATCCACTACCGAGAGACGGTCACGCGGACGGCCGAGGCCCAGGGCCGGCACAAGAAGCAGACGGGCGGACGCGGTCAGTTCGGCGACTGCCACGTGCGGCTCAAGCCCAGGCCGCGCGGCGAGGGCTACGAGTTCGTCGATGCCATCAAGGGTGGCGTGATCCCCAACAAGTTCATCCCGTCCGTGGACAAGGGGATCCAGCAGGCGGCGCAGCGAGGCATCCTGGCGGGCTACCCGGTGGTGGACTTCGAAGCCGAGCTCTTCGACGGCTCCCACCACAGCGTCGACTCCAGCGACGTCGCCTTCCAGGTGGCAGGCTCGCTGGCCTTCAAGAACGCCGCGCCCAAGGCCGGGCCGACCATTCTCGAGCCCATCATGGAGGTGGAGATCACCACGCCCGAGGAGTTCATGGGCGACGTCATGGGCGACCTCAACCAGCGACGCGGCAAGATCCTCGGCATGGACAGCCAGGGCAGCAAGACCGTCATCCGCGCCCTGGTGCCCGAGGCCGAGCTGTACAAGTACGCCACGGCACTGCGTTCCATGACGCAGGGCCGGGCCGTGCATACCCGCACCCAGCACGGCTACGAGCCGGTGCCCGGCCATGTGGCGGAGCAGGTCATCGCCGAGGCGAAAAAGCGCAAGGAGGACGAGGACGAGTAGCCGCCAGCCAGGGAGCCCGTCCATGCCTCGCAACCTGTCCTTCGGGTCCGCTTGCCGCGCGTCCGCCGGCGGGTGGTCGATTCGCTCCGTCACCCGTCGTGTCCCGCTCCATTCGATTCTCGTCCTGATCGCAGTCTGGGCCGCGGCGTGCGGCGGGCCGGCGGAATCGGGGATGGAGGTCGTTCGAGACACCATCGGCGACACCGTCGTGGTCCGGACGGTACGAGGGAGTACGTGGGGCGCGCCGGCGGATCTCGTGGCCGAGACGCGCATCGGCGTGTTCGAGGGCGAGGAGGCGTACATGTTCGGCGATGTCGCCGCCCTGGCGGTGGACGGCGATGGCAACATGTACGTCTACGACCGCCAGGTCCCGGTACTGCGCATGTACGCGCCGGACGGCACCTACGTCACGGACCTGGGCAGGGAGGGCGGCGGCCCCGGCGAGTACAAGCAGGCGGACGGCGGCCTGGCCGTCATGCCCGACGGCCGCATCGCGTTGCGTGATCCGGGCAACGCCCGCATCCAGTTCTTCCACCCGACGGGCGAGCCGGCGGGGAGCATCCGGATCCGGGGCGGCTTCTTCACCAGCAGCCCCATGGTGGTGGACAGCCGGGGCAGCCTGTACACCCAGATCCTGGTGGATCCGGAGGCGGACGTGTCGGACTGGCGTCTGGGGATGGTGCGGTACACGCCCGAGGGCGAGCCGGCCGACACCCTGCCGCGCCCGGAATACGCGTTCGAGCCGCCGCGCATCGAGGCGCGTCGGCAGAGCGAGGGCGGCGGCGTGAGCGTGAGCGTGAACGCGGTGCCTTTCGCGCCTGGCCGGCACACGGAATTCAGCCCTGGAGGCTACTGGATCGGCGGTGTGACCACGGACTACAGCGTGGACGTCCATCGGCCCGACGGCACGGTGTTGCGCATCACGCGGGACTGGGAGCCGGTCCCGGTCCGGGGCGGTGAGAAGTCCGATGCGGAGGCCCGGGCCACCTACAACATGCGCCGCATGCTGCCGAGCTGGCGCTGGAACGGGCCGCCCATCCCGGACACGAAGCCGCCCTACCGGGACCTGCTGGTCGGCGAAGACGGACGGATCTGGGTCCTCCTGTCCCGGCCCGGCCGGCGGATCGAGGGGGTGGAGGAGCCGGGGCCGAACGAGGCGCCTCCGCGCCGGTGGCGTGAGCCCGTGGCGTTCGATGTGTTCGAGCCGGACGGGACCTACCTGGGTCAGGTCCGTGCGCCCGACGGCTTCCAGATCTATCCCCATCCCGTGCTCCGCGGGAAGAAGGTCTGGGCCATCGTGGAGGACGACTTCGAGGTCCAGTACCTGACCCGGTTCCGCATCGAGACGGCGAGCGGCGCGCAGTCGGATTCGTAGCCCACGCCCGCCGGGACCCTTGCACGACGGCCGGCGCGTCGTCAACCATGGCGTCGCGCCTAGCTGGTGCAGGCCGCCGAACAGGTGTTGGTGTTCAACGCGGTCCACGAGAGCATTACCGTGCCGACAGCCGGCCGGCTCGGTGGCCGGCGCGGACTGCGGCGATTCCCGGTCGGAGAAGCGACCATGCCCGAGCCTTGCGCCGTTCCTCCCCCGCGCACGCCGTTCCGTGCGGAGTCATCCCGACGAGATCGTGTCCATCGGCCACGACGACGGTGGCTGTTCCCGCTGCTCCTGGCCGGAGCGGTGACGAACGGGGACCTCGCCGCTCAGAGCCTCCCGACCCCGGCCCGGGCGGGACGGGCGCCGGTCGTCTTCATGTGGGTCGGGGCGAACCGCCTGCTGGACGAGGCGCCCGAGGTGCTGGAGGACATGCTGCGCTTCGCCGGCAGACACGGGATCATCCCGTACTCGTCGGGCATGGCGGACCCGGACCGGCTCGACCGGTTCCTGTCTCTCTGCCGGTCGCTGGGCATCGAGCGGACCTGGATCGAGATCGGTGTGCCCCGGGAGCTGACCGGTGACGCCACGGTGGCCGGGTTCGTGTCGGACCCATCACGGCGAGAGCGGGTTCTGGAACTGTATCGGGAGCTGGGCACCATCTACCGGCGGCACTACCCGGACTTCGCCCGGGTCACCCTCTTCGACGAGGCGCCGCTGGGGCCGTTCCGGGCGCCGCTGCCCGACGGCGGCCGCAGCTATCTCCGGGAGATGGAGCTGTTCCGCACCCACGGGCCGGCGGCGTTCGCCCACCTCCAACGGGCCTTCAAGGAGGCGATGCCGGAGGCGGAGGTGGGCCTCTTCCTGCACCACCCGCACAACGCGCCACCGGCCACGGGCGGGGAGTACTCGTTCCTCGGCGAGTTCGTGGAACGGGCGGCGGCCCGGGACGCGCGGCCCGACTTCATCTTCAGTGACGTCTACCGCGGCTACATCAACCGGGGCTACGGCTTCGAGTCGACGAACGCCTACATCACGAGCGTGGCGGCGGAAACCCGACGCGTGGCGGAGCGGTACGGGATCGCGGCGTACCAGCTCGGGCAGGCCCACACCATCAAGCTGGGCTACACGCCGAGCCGGTGGGAGATCGACGGCAACGTGGACGCCATGCTTGCCGGGGGCGCCGACGGCATCGGCTGGTACTGGCCCAACTACGCGGCGACGGACCGGCTGGCGCCGGAAGAGCCGACGGAGGTCGACGTCTCGTTCGATCCGTTCGTGCCCAACGCGTGGGGCGCCATCGGTCCCGCGGGCTCCATGTACGCCACGTCCCGGGACCGCTGGGTCTACGCCTACCTGCGGGCGCTGGAGGCGACCGGGCGGCTGGAGCCGGCTGCCCGGTTCGACCTCTGGCTCTACGGCCACGACTTCGACCACGCCGAGCACCAGGTAGCGCTCCGCGGCAATGACGGTGTGTGGCATCTGCTCGGCAACGTGAACGGGCAGCACGACATCGACGCCTACGAGCCCGGCGCGGCGCCGGAGCACGTCCACTCGTACGACGGCCGCTGGCACGCCGTCGTCTTCCGGGGGCTGGACCGGGAACGGTTCCTGCTCCGGGCGCCGGACGGGCGACGGATGGTGGAGCTGCGCATGGACGGTGGGGACGGCGACGGCTCCGACCTGGCGGCGGTCTACGCCATGCCGTACCGACCGACCCGGAACTTCCTCACCGAGGCGGAAACGACGCGCCTGATCGAGGGCCACCCGCGCCGCACGGCGGTGGAGGCTCTGGCCCACCACGTGCGCCCGCACACCGTGGCGCTGTCACCAGGGGAGACGGTGGAGGTGGTGCTGCGCGGCGAGGCGACCTCGCCGGGGCTGGAGTACCCGGACGCGACCGGTGGGCCCGCGACCGGCCGGTCCCTCGACGCCCCGGCCACGGAGTCCCATCCGCACCGGCACGCCGGCCCGCCCACCGCCTCCTTCTGGCGCCGCCAGGGGCTGGACATCCTGAACGCGTGGACGGAGCACGGCCAGGACGGGCACGGCGCTTACCACGCCGTCATGGACCGGGCATGGACGCCCGCCGGGGACGACAGCAGGTACCCGGGCATGGTGGCCCGCCACCTCTTCGCCCACGCCGTGGGGTACATGCTCGGCGGCGCTGACGCGGAGCTGGAGCGGGCCCGGCAGATCCTGGCCTGGCTCATGGAGCACGGCTGGGACGGCGAGCACGGCGGCTGGTACGACGAGGTGGAGGTCGACGGACGCGTCGTACGGGACTCGAAGGACCTGTTCATGCAGGTCTACGCCGTCACCGGGCTCGCCATGTACTACTTCGCGACCCGGGACCACGCGGTGCTGGAGACCATCCGGCGGTCCATCGAGATCCTGGACCGTCGCGCCTGGGACGCGAAGCGTGGCGGTTACTACCGTGCCCTGAACCGGGACCTGTCCATCGCCGACCGGCGCAAGGACGTCTCACCCCAGCTCGCGCCCGTGTCCGGCTACCTGCTCTACCTCTACCTGGCCACCCGTGACCCGGCCTACCTGACATCGGCCGAGCGCATCACCCGGGTCGTCCTGGAGCGGATGCGGGACGACACCGGGTGGCTGCTCGAGCACTTCGACGAGGACTGGCGGCCGCAGCCGGGGCGGCGCGGATTCACGGTCAACGTGGGCCACAACGTGGAGCTGGCGTGGAGCGGGCTCCGCCTGGCCATGCTCGGCGTGGACGGGCTCGAGCCCACCGCGCTGGAGCTGGGACGGCGGATCCGGCAGGCGGGGTTCCTGGACGGGCCCGGGCTCTGGGCGAAGAGCTTCCCGCTGGACGGACCGGACTCCCTGGACGTGGCGTCGCCGTGGTGGATCCAGGCGTACGGGAACATGTTCTCACTCTTCGTGCACCGCGTCACGGGCGCGGCGCGGCCGGTTGCCGACTTCGCCGCCGGCGCCGACACCTGGAACCGGTCGTTCGTCGACCACCGGCACGGCGCCGTGGTGTTGAGCGTGGACTCCGCCGGTACGGTGGTTCGCGGCGACAAGGCGGTCCGGACCAAGACGTCGTACCACTCCCTGGAGCACGCGCTGCTGTGCACCCTGTACACGGGACTCTGGCTCACCGGCGAGCCGGTGGCGCTCCATTTCCGGATCCGGCACACGGTCGCGGGGCAACGTCTGTACGCGGTTCCGGTGGAGGACCCGGCGGCGCGGATCCGGTCCGTGTGGATCGACGGTGAGCGGCACGACGACTTCTCCGCCGACTCGGGTTACGTGACGCTCCCTGCCGGCGACGACGTCCGGCTGCGCGTCGTGCTGGAAGGCCCGGCGACGCCGGCCGGGTGGCCGGGCGCGATGAGCGCCGGCGATGGAGCCGCCGCGCCACGCTTCGATCTGGTGGTCCACGGCCAGCGGCTCGGGGAGGAGGGCATCCGGGTGCTGCTGCGGGAGAACCCGCTGGCCGGCGACGCGTGGGTCGATGTCGCCACCCTCGCGGACTGCACCGCCGCCGGGGCCGGTCCGACCGCGACGCTCTTCTGTCCCGGGCTGGAATCTGCCCGCTTCCTGGGCCGGGACATCCGGGAACGCTACCTGGCGCTGCGTGTCGTGGCTCGACGGGACGGCGCGTCGCTCCGGGCGGCGTATGTGCTGCCGGCCGCGTTGACGGGGCGGCCGAGCGCGGTCCGGGCGGCCGAGCTGGACGCGCGCATCCGGAGCGCTCCGGAGGGCGTGGCGGAGGCGGCCGTGGCGGTGGTGGTCTATCCGCGGCCGCGACCGGTCCCCGCCGCCGGCGCGTTGACGGAGCATGTCGAGCTGCCGGTGCGGCACCGTGCGCCGGGCGTGGTCGAGGTGGAGTGGCTGGAGATCCTGTTCCGGTCGAGGAGATGATGATGCGAGCCGGTCTGGCGTTCGTGTTGACGGTCCTGGCGATGCCGGAGCTCGCGGCGCGGAGCGTGCCGGCCGACTACGTGCGCAGCTTCTTCGGCGCCGTGCACGTGGACGCGGAGCGGATGCGGTTCGCCGGGCCGGCGGGCGCGACCTGGAGCCGGTGCTCTACCTGAAGATCGAGGGCGTGGCCGCCGTGTCGCAGGCGTCGGGCTAGCCCAGGACCGAACGCTGCACGTCCACGATCCAGGCCGGGGTCTCGGCCAGGTACGCCCGCAGCATGGCGACCCGCCGATGATGGTACCGGGCCAGCAGCCCCAGCACGACGGCGGTCACGACGATGACGACGGCGTACGCCGCGAGGGTGAGGCGAAGCACCAGCCCCGGCGGGATCCCGGCGGCCATCTCGAGCTGCCGGAGCTCGGGGAGCGGCTCGGTCCAGGCCCGGAACACGCCCCACGCGCAGTAGGCGACGATGAGGCCCAGCAGCCAGAGCTGGTTCCTCCAGAGCAGCGCCGGCCCGCGCGGGTCCAGGGCCCGGACCAGCGTCCGGCCGCGGAGCTCGTTCCAGGCGAGGACGCCGAGGCATAGCCCCACGACCAGGCTTGTAAGGCTGAACAGGCCGACCACGATGCTCAGGACGGCGAACATGGCCAGGGTCCAGCCGTTGAAGGCCGCGAGCTTCGCCGCGCGCAGCACCGGGCGGGCCCGGGCGTCGGCGGCCTCCAGCGCGGCACGTTGATGGGGTGGGAGTCCGTGCCCGGACGCGGGGTGGTCGGCCGGCAGGTCCACGGTCTCTAGCCCGCCGTCGCCAGGAGCTCGGCGGCGAGGGGGTCGTCCAGCTTCTTCACGACGCTCGCCAGCGCTTCCGGAGACAGCCGTGCCCGGTGTTCCCGGAGGAAGGCCGCAACCGGTTCCGGCGCCGCCAGCGCCAGCTCCCGCAGCGCCCACGCGGTTCCCGTCTGAACGAACCGATCGGGGTGTCGCACGGTGGCGTCGCAAACGTCCAGCAGCAGCTCGACCAGTCCGTCGAACACCTCGTCGCCCCGGCTGGCCAGATTGACGAAGGCGACGGCGGCCGCCCGGCAGCGCCAGACGTTGTCGGCGTCCTTCCAGTCGGCGATGGCGCGGGCGCAGCTCGCGCCGTAGCGCTCCACGAGGGGGCCCAGGACCCGGACGCAGAGCCAGTCGCACACGTTCCAGTCGGCGATGTGCCCCTCGTCGAAGAGGCCGGCGAACGCGTCCACGGCGTCGCAGTCCAGGAGGCCCGCCGGCAGCAGGATCTCCTGGAGCATGAGGATGCCGGCGAGCTTGTCCTCGGACATGGGCTCGCGCAGGAGCGCAAGGGCCAGGTCGAGCTGGTCCGCGGCCGCCCGGCCGTGGAGCCGATGGGCCACGTGCCAGGCCGTGACGGCATCCCGCACCTTGCCCGTGGGCACGCCGCGGAATGCCGCGTCCCCCTTCAGGTAGCCCTCCCACCACTGCCGGGTGCGGGAGCTGGCGTACCCATCGAGGCGGCGTTGGAGATCGGCGATCAGGGCCGCCGCGTCCGGCTGCGTCGTGATGGTCACTGTGATTCTGTGGTGGACCCTCGCGGGCCTCAAGGGATACATCCCCGCGCCGCGAATCGCCAGCTTCTTCGCCGACGGGCGGGTCAGGGACGACGCCCGGGTTCCGGCTCGAGAGCGACGGGATCGCCCGTCGCGCAGTCCACGCGCACGGCCATGACGTAGCGGAGGTAGCGCGCCGGGTCGTACGCCCCGGCGGCGTCCCAGAGAGCGGCCACGCCGGGCAGGGTGTCGCCTTCCAGGGCGACCCGGAAGGTCAATCCGGTGCTGCGTCCCACGGCGAAGAGCAGGGAGTCGGCGTCGGCGGTGAGCCGGGCGTCGACGCGGAACCGGAGGGGATCGACCCGCGGTCGCAGGACCAGGAGCTGGGGCTCGTGGCCCAGGCCGTCGTCCAGGTCCCGGACCGGTGCGACGGCGAACCGCTCGATGTCCAGGAACGTTTCCGCCCAGCCCTCCGGCCAGGCATCGGAGCCGTAGGTGGGCCCGCCCCAGCGTACGGCGTAGCAGCCGGCCAGGAGGGAGGGCCACGTCGATGGCCTGGACAGGGGCGGCGGCGGTGACGCGTCGGCGCACGCCAGCATCAGCACGCCGACCAGCAGCGTCCGTAGGATGCGGGTTCGCGACATGCAGCGAGGATAACGGTGCCGGGCCGCCGATTCCAGCCGGCGCCCTGCTCAGCCGTTGTTCGGGCCCACCAGCGCGAACAGCCGGGGCAGGTCGGCGGCCGTGATGATCCCGGCCGGCGGCTCGTCCCCGTCGCCCTGGCGCGTGACCAGCACCGCCGTGAGGGCGTCGCCGCGATGCGCGTGCTCGGTGAACAGGTCCAGGACGTCCAGGACCGTGGCATCCCTGCCCACGACGACGTAGGCGCTGCCGGCATGGGGCAGCACCTCCTCCAGCGGCGTCGCTCCGTCCACCCCCTCCCCGGCATCGAACCGCTCGGCGAGCCAACGGGCCAGCGCACGGTAGGTGAGGAGGCCGGCCAGGCGGCCGTCGTCGTAGACGGGGAACTGGCCGTGCCCGTGCCGCCGGATGGCGCGGGCGGCGTCCGCTACCGTGTCCCGGGGGCCGAGCGTGATGACGCGCCCGTCGATGCAATCGGCGACCCGGGGCGGGTCCAGCACGATCTCCGCGATGCGCTCGATCTCCGCCACCACCTCGGGATGGGGCTCGGCGATAACGTACCCGTGGCCGCGGTCGTGCACGATGGCGTTCCGGAGCTGCGCGAACTCCCGCAGGTCCGTCTCGTACATCCGGATCGCCGGGCTCCTCTTGCCCGCCTGCCGGAGCATGGAGCCGAAGCTCTGGCGGTGACGACGGCCTCCCACCAGCTCCTCCACCGCGTCCTCCAGACGGGCGAACGCGGCGAGGAACCGGTCCGAAGACGACGCCGGCTCAGCCATTGGCGTCGGCATCCCCGCCGCCGGGCAGGTAGTCCCGGACCACGAACAACGGGCGCACGTCCACCGGCACGTTCCGGATCCGCTCCATGGCCCGCTCCAGCTCCGGGCCCACCGTGCCGTACTCCGCCAGCAGCGCGCCCGCGGCCTCGTAGTCGCCCCGGGCCTGGATCATCAGGATCCGCTCCGCCAGCTCCCGGTTCGCCAGCATCATGGCCTGCAGGTTCACGCTGAACTTCCCCGTGGCCTCGTTGTATGTCAGGGCGCCACGCTCCATGTGCCAGTTGAACTGGACCATGTTGGCCAGGCCGTGCGCCTCCGTCGTGCCGAACCGCACCGCCCGGAAGAAGTCCGGCACGTGGCTCGCGAAGGCGCGCCGCACGAAGGCGGCGTCGTACAGGCCCGTTTCCTCCAGGACCGTCAGGTTGTACAGGCCCACGACATCTGCCTTCGCCTCCTCCAATGCGGAGTAGTGCTCGCGAAGGGCCTGGTTCACCGTCGTGCGGCCGCCCTCCACCTCGATGAAGCCCGGGCCCAGCCCGTGGGCCAGCTCGTGCATGAGCACGGCGGTGAACCAGGGCCGGAACGAAACCCGGTCCACCACGTCCGTGTCCGACGTCCGCTCCGCGATGGGGACCAGGATACGGTTGAACTTCGCCTGGGACACGTTCCGCAGCATCACCTTCTTGGAGCCCTTGGCGGAGCGGACCCGCTCGTCGTTGGGCAGGTTGAACGCCATGGTCTGGACCCCCGCCCGGGCATCGCCGCCGAGGTACGCCGCGTCCACCACCCGGATCGGGCTCTCGAACCCCCGGTCCAGGTTCTTGTACCGGTCCGGGATCGGCAGCCGCTCCTCCAAGAATCGGAGCCGCGTCTTCAACGTGTCCAGCTCGGCGCTGGCCTCCGCATCCACGACCGTCACGAAGCTCTCGAAGGCCGCCTTGTAGCCCAGCAGGCGGTCCTCGTACACCTCGTACGGCCCGATGGTCGGCTCGATCCGGCTGTCCACGATGTCCATCCACGCGACGTCGCTCTCGTAGTAATCGTTCGAAAGGAAGGCGTCCGCCCGCGCACGGAGGAAGGCCGACAGCGACGCGTTCTCCGACAGATCCGCCGCCGCCCGGAGCAGCCGGGCCGCCTCGTCCAGCAGCGGTGCGTACATGTCCGCGTACGGGATCGCCTCCAGGCCGTCACGTCCCTCGCGGATCACCGTGAAGTTGCTCTCGAACGGCTCCCGGTCCTCCGGGTGCTCCTCGAGCCAGGCGTCGAAACGCTCCGCCGTCATGTCCGGCGGGTAGTACCCGGCGCCCGGCGGCTTCGGGCCCACGTCCAGGAACGGCTCGTGGCCCCGCAGCCGATCCCACGGACCCACCATGATCCCGTAGTACGCCAGCGCCGCCGCCCGGCCCCGACCCTCCGCGTCTTCCAGCTCCTGCAGCCAGACCGGAACCCGGGGATCGACCTGCCGGCGGAAGATCTCGTGCACCACGTCCGACGCCTGTACCAGCCTGTCCAGCACCGCCCATTCCCACGACGACAACCCGGTCGTGTCGAACCCCAGACGCGCCGGCGCGAACCGGTCCACCCGTTCCGCCAGACCCGATGGGGTCACCCCCTCCGCCAACATGGGCAGCGGGTCGGCGGGCGCGTCCGCGCACCCGAACCCCACCAGCACCGACAGCAGCAGCATCCGTGTCCGAGCCATGGATCGACTCCTTCCTCCTGTAGCGTCGCCGAAATGTCGTTGCATTCGGTGCCACACGGAACTCCGGCGACGCTACACTAACGGGCGATGAAATCGGCGTGGTACGCCCCGAAACCGGCGTCGCCCTCCGCCCCGTGAGAACGAGCATAATGCCAACGCTTCAGCGCCCGGACGATCCGCTCGGGCTGGTCGTTGGGCAGGCCCTCGCCCAGGAACAGCACGCCGGCATGGGCGTCGCTCTTCCTGTAGAACTCTCCCGTCCAGTACAGGAAGTCGGCCCGGTTCCGCGTGATCAGCACCCGACTCTCCTCGGCCGCCAGCCTCAACTGCTCCAGGTCCGACAGGCCCCGGCGACGCAGGTCGTGGACGCTCACCACATCCAGCCCCTCCTCCCACGCCAGCTCCGCCACCCTCGGGTGAATGCCTTCGTCCAGAAGAAACCGCACGCCCGACCTCCTAGCGCGGCGCCGTGAACGGGAGCTCACGCTGCACACGCTCCGCCGTCAGCTTCGCCTCCCGCTCCAGACGCGCCTCCACCTCGTCCCCGTACAGATCCCAGTAGCTCAGCGCCGCACGTAGCTGCGGCTCCGACAGCCACTCGTACGCCGTCCGCAGACGCCGGTAGTCCTCCCCCACCTCCCGCCACGTCTGGATCACCTCCCAGACCTCCAGACCGCTCCCCGCCACCACCGCCCGCCTCCCCGTCGCCCCATCCACGAAGATGATCCCCGGCGCCCGCCTCATCCGCACCGCCTCCTCCAGCAGCTCCAGCACCATCGCCGACCATTCGGTCACACCACGACGCTCCATCTGCCGCTCGATCTCTTCCTGCAAACCGTCCGGCACCCGGATGCCACGGGCCGTGCTCATTCCGCAACTCCTCCGACGGGAAACCCCCGACCGGAGCCGAGGGCAGGATCGTGCACGAAGTGCACGTTACCGGATGAGGCGAGTTGGAGCAAGGCGAGTTGGAGCACTGCGAGTTGGAGCACTGCGAGTCGG
>CAYQCY010000041.1:19408-25941 GCA_964416095.1 uncultured Gemmatimonadaceae bacterium | reverse complement strand
CCTGCACCGTGCCGCGGGCCGCCGAGGATACGGTCGTCCCGCGTCGGCGAGCTGTCCTGTCGTGTGCGGGCGGGGACAACGGTACCCATGTGGAACAGCGAGGAGCCTGCTTGCGCGGCTCGAGGGTTGCCATGATTGCGAACGATCCCGAAGGCCCGGAAAGCCGCCGCCGCCGCGAAACCCACCGATCACCGATCATCGATCAGGCTGACGCCGGCAACGCGGCCAGCTCCGCGCACCACGCTCACCCCGCGCACCTAGCCGACTCCGGCAAGACTGAACCGTTCCTGGAGCGACTTCACGGTCTTGCCGCGGCCGCCCAGGGCGATGACGGCGTCACACGCCGCGGACGCGGCGGACATCGTCGTGCAGTACGGGACGTGGTAGGCGATGGCGGTCCGGCGCATCGTGTAGTCGTCGTACTGCGATTTCTTCCCCAGCGGCGTGTTGATGAGGAGCGCCACCTCGCCGCTGATGATGCCGTCGGCGATGTGGGGGCGGCCCTCGCCGATCTTGAAGATGCGCTCCGCCGGCACGCCCCGGGCCTGGAGGTACCGGGTCGTGCCCTCGGTGGCCAGGATGCGGAAGCCCAGCTCGTGGAAGCGCCGCACGATGGGCGTGACCGTCGGCTTGTCGCCGTCGTTCACCGAGACGACGACGGCGCCCCCGGTGGGCAGCGAGCCGCCCGCCGAGACCTGGGCCTTGGCGTACGCCATCCCGAACGAGTCGTCGAAGCCCATGACCTCGCCCGTGGACCGCATCTCGGGGCCCAGGATGATGTCCACGTCGAACTTGTCGAACGGGAAGACGGCCTCCTTCACCGCGACGCCCCGGGGCGCCGGCGTGACCGTCGGGTCGGTCCCCGTCGCGGCCAGCCGCTTGCCGGACATGACCCGGGCCGCGACGCGAGCGTACTGGTGGCCCGTGGCCTTGGCCACGAACGGCACCGTGCGCGACGCCCGCGGGTTCACCTCCAGCACGTAGACCCGGCCGCCCTTCGCGGCGAACTGGACGTTGATGAGCCCGACCACGCCCAGCTCCCGGGCGAACTGGCGGGTCAGGTCCCGCATCACCGCCACCTCCTCGTCCTTCAGCAGGTAGGGCGGCAGCACGCACGCAGAGTCGCCCGAATGGACGCCGGCGTCCTCGATGTGCTGCATGACGCCCGCGATGACGACGTCGTCCCCGTCGGCCACCGCGTCCACGTCCGCCTCGAACGCGTCCTCCAGGAACCGGTCGATGAGGACCGGCCGGTCCGGTGATGCGCGTACGGCCCGGTCGAAGTAGTCCCGGAGCGTCGCTTCGTCGTAGACGATCTCCATGGCCCGGCCGCCCAGCACGTACGACGGCCGCACCAGGACGGGGTAGCCGACGTCGCCGGCCACCTTCACGGCGTCCTCCACGTTCGTCGCGATGCCGTTGGGCGGCACGTCGGCACCGATGGTCCGGCACAGCTCGGCGAACCGGTCCCGGTCCTCCGCCCGGTCGATGGCGTCCACGCTCGTGCCCAGGATCGGTACGCCCAGCGCCTCCAGCGGCCCGGCCAGCTTGAGCGGCGTCTGGCCGCCGAGCTGCACGATGACGCCCTCCGGCCGCTCCCGGTCCACGATCTCCAGTACGTCTTCCAGCGTCAGCGGCTCGAAGTAGAGCTTGTCCGAGATGTCGAAGTCGGTGGACACGGTCTCCGGGTTCGAGTTCACCATGATCGTCTCGAACCCGTCCTCCCTGAGCGCCAGCGCCGCCTGCACGCAGCAGTAGTCGAACTCGATGCCCTGCCCGATCCGGTTCGGCCCGCTGCCCAGGATCACGACCTTGCGCCGGTCCGACGCCGGCGCTTCCGTCTCGTCCTCGTACGCCGAGTACAGGTACGGCGTCGCCGCCGGGAACTCGCCGGCACAGGTGTCCACCATGTGGAACGTCGGCCGCACGCCCAGCTCCCAGCGCAGAGACCGGGCCTCGGCCTCGGTGACGCCCCGGAGCCGCGCGAGCTGGCTGTCGGAGAAGCCGAGCCGCTTCATCCTTCGCAGGGCGGCGGCATCGACCCCGTCCAGGCCACTGCCGGCCCTCGCATCATCCCCCTCGTCTTTGCGCGAATTCGAGTTCGAGTTCGAATTCGAATTCGATTTCGGCTCCCCTTCCACGGCGAGGGGCATGAACCAGCGCTCCGCCTGGACGAGCTCCGCGAGCTGTGAGATGAACCAGGGATCGATGGCGGTCAGCTCGTGGATCTCGCCGATGCCGAAGCCCGCCTCCAGCGCCCGCTTGACCTGGAAGACGCGCTCGGCGGTGGGCCGGCGCAGCGCGGCGCGGAGGGTGTCGAGATCGTCGTTTTCGAGGCCGTCGTCGGCGAGGCGGCCGGCCGTGGTCCAGCCGTCACGGTCGATCTCCAGGCCCCGGAGCCCCTTCTGCCACGCCTGCTTGAAGGTCCGGCCGATGGCCATGGTCTCGCCCACCGCCTTCATCTGGACGCCGAGCGTCGTGTTCGCGGACGGGAACTTCTCGAAGGCGAAGCGTGGGAACTTGACCACGACGTAGTCCAGCACCGGCTCGAACGATGCCGGCGTCTCCTTCGTGATGTCGTTGGGCAGCTCGTCCAGCCGGTAGCCCACGGCGAGCTTGGCACCGATGCGGGCGATGGGGAAGCCCGTCGCCTTCGACGCCAGCGCCGACGAGCGGGACACGCGCGGGTTCATCTCCACCACCAGCATCTCGCCGTCCGCCGGGTTCACCGCGAACTGGATGTTGCAGCCGCCGGCGGCCACGCCGATCTCCCGGATGATGGCAATGGCGGCGTCGCGCATCTCCTGGTACTCCACGTCCGAGAGCGTCATGGCCGGCGCCACCGTGACCGAGTCGCCCGTGTGCACGCCCATGGCGTCGACGTTCTCGATGGAGCAGACGATGACGACGTTGTCCGCGCTGTCCCGCATCACCTCCAGCTCGTACTCCTTCCAGCCCAGCACGGACCGGTCCACCAGGACCTCGTTGATGGGCGACAGGTCGAGTCCCCGCTGCACCGCGGCCCGGAACTCCTCCAGGTTGTACGCGATGCCGCCGCCGGTCCCGCCCAGCGTGAACGACGGCCGGATGATCGCCGGGTAGCCCGTGTCGTCGATGATCTCCAGGGCGTCGTCCAGGGAATGGGCGAAGCCGCCGTGGGGCACGGCCAGCCCGATCCGGGCGATGGCCGCCGCGAACTCCTCCCGGTCCTCCGCCATCCGGATGGAGCGGGCATCGGCGCCGATGAGCTCCACGCCGTGGGCGTCGAGGACGCCGTCGTCGTGCAGCTTCAGCGCCACGTTCAGCGCCGTCTGGCCGCCCATGGTGGGCAGCAGGGCGTCCGGGCGCTCCTTCTCGATGATGCGCTCGACCCACTCCGGCGTGATGGGCTCGATGTAGGTCGCATCGGCCAGGTCCGGGTCCGTCATGATCGTCGCCGGGTTGCTGTTCACCAGCACGACCCGGTAGCCCTCTTCCCGCAGGGCGCGCACCGCCTGCGTGCCCGAGTAGTCGAACTCGCATGCCTGACCGATGACGATGGGCCCGGAGCCCAGCAGCAGGATGGTCTGGATGTCGTCGCGGCGGGGCACGCCCTACTCCTGCTCCGTCTTGCGGGCCTCCATGCGGATCGCCTTGCGCAGGATCAGCACGAAGCCGCCCCAGACGAAGCCCGCGATCAGCACGAACGTGACGATGGCTGCGGGGGTCATTCGCTTTCGGTGTCCGGTGGGATCTGGCCGACCGGGATAATCACGTTCGGGGCGGTGTGATGCAAGCCGGCGGGTTACTTGATCGGTGATCGATGATCATCGATCACCGATCAGGCCAGGCCCGCGAAACCGCTCACGCCAGCCACCGAACGCGCACTGCGAACCGTGGCTCACGCCACGGGCTCGAACTCCGCCGTGAAGTGCCTCAGCACCGGCGCCTGCTTCACGATCCGGTAGCCGCCGATCCCCTCGCGCCGCTCCCAGACCTGGAGGATCGCCTCGACCACGTAGTCGACGTGCGACTGGGTGTATACGCGGCGCGGGATGGCGAGGCGCACCAGCTCCATGGGCGCGGGCGTCTCCTCGCCGGTCTCGGGGTCCCGGCGCCCGAACATGACGGTCCCGATCTCGACGCCACGGATGCCGCCTTCCAGGTACAGCTCCGCCACCAGCGCCTGGCCGGGCAGCTCGAGAGGCGGGATGTGGGGCAGGAACGCCGCCGCATCGATGTAGACGGCGTGGCCGCCCGGGGGCTGGACGATGGGCACGCCCTCCGTGGAGATGTGCTCGCCCAGATAGCGGACCGAGGCCAGGCGGTACTCCAGGTAGTCCTCGTGCACGACCTCCTCGAGGCCGACGGCGATAGCCTCCAGGTCCCGGCCCGCCATGCCGCCGTACGTGGGAAAGCCTTCCGTCAGGATGAGGAGGTCCTTCTCCTGCTCCGCGAGCCGGTCGTCGTTCGTGGCGACGACGCCGCCGATGTTCACCAGCCCGTCCTTCTTCGCGGAGAAGGTGCAGCCGTCGGCGTAGGAGAACATTTCCTGCGCGATCTCCTTCACCGAGCGGTCGCCGTAGCCTTCCTCGCGCTGCCTGATGAGGTAGGCGTTCTCGGCGAACCGGCACGCGTCCAGGTAGAACGGGATGCCGTGGCGGCGGCAGACCTCGCTGGCCGCCCGGATGTTGGCCATGGAGACCGGCTGGCCGCCGCCCGAGTTGTTGGTCACCGTGATCATGACCAGTGGCACGGCGTCGACGCTCTCGTCCTCGATGAGGGCCTCCAGCGCCGCCACGTCCATATCGCCCTTGAACGGGTGCCGCGCCTGGGTGTCCCGGCTCTCGGCGCAGGGCAGGTCCACCGCCCGGGCGCCCCGCGCCTCCACGTTGGCCCGCGTCGTATCGAAATGCGTGTTGTTCGGCACGACGTCGCCGGGCGAGCACACGGTGGCGAACAGGATCCGCTCCGCGGCCCGGCCCTGGTGCGTCGGGATGACGTGCTTGAAGCCGAACAGCTCCCGCACCGCCGCCTCGAACCGGTAGAACGACGGGCTGCCGGCGTACGCCTCGTCGCCCCGCATGACCCCGGCCCACTGGTTCGCGCTCATGGCCGACGTCCCGCTGTCCGTCAGCAGGTCGATGAGGACGTGCTCCGCCTTCAGCTTGAACACGTTGTAGCCCGCCTCGCGCAGCCAGCCCTCGCGCTCGGCCCGCGTGCTCAACCGGATGGGCTCGACGGCCTTGATCCGGAACGGCTCGATGATCGTGCGCACGGCGAAATCAGCCCGCCGAGTCCGTCGGCGGCTCCAGCGGCGGGTCCGGCACGTCCGCCTCGCCGAACCGGACCATCTCCGTCGTCGCCTCGGGCTGCACCGTGAGCCCCGGCTCCTCCAGCGGCGCCTTCGTGTAGCCCCGCCCGTCCGACGTGGCCGCGTCGCCGCACGCCAGCACAAGCCCACACAGCACGGCGACACACGCCATGCCTGACCATCGTCCCTCCATCACGCCTCCGCTGCTCGGGTGTTTCTCGACAGGCTCCACAATATGCAGGCGCCCTTGCGGCACCGCCACTCCGGGACGCGGCCCGGTCCGGCCCACACCGCTGTCCTGCCTCTCATTTCCCGTCCGACGCACCGTCCGCCCCTCCTGTACAGGTCACGGTTTTCGGTACCTGCTTGACTTTTTCCGACTGTCGTAGTTCTATCAGCGCACAATCACGAACATAGTAACGGACAATCACTCCAGCGTCGGGGGGGCGCATGGCGGACGTGAATCAGAAGGTCATGGACATGGTCGAGGACGAGCTCGACAAGAACCCGAAGGTCAAGAACGAGGAACTTTACGAGAAGGCCAAGAAGATCGACAAGTCCATCGACAAGCTCACCCTTCGCCAGTTCCACGCCCGCTATCCGCTCCAGGTGAAGCGCCGCAAGGCGCCGAAGCGCAAGAAGAAGACCGCCGCGAAGAGCCGGGCCCGCAAGACGGCCGCCCGCACCTCCGATCCCCGGGACGCCGTGCGCGACGTGCTGACGCAGCTCGTGCGGGAGACCGCCGGCAAGGACGGCGCCGCCCTCGTCGACGTGGTCGCCGGCCTGGACGGGTACGTAGACCGGGTCATGAAAGCAGCGAAGTAAAGCGAAGCTGACAGCGCAGCCCTTTCGGGGGCTGATGTCATTCGGTGGAGAGCGGCCGTCGCGGAGGGGTAGCATGGAGTTTCGTTGACATCAGCACAAGGACACCGTGAGTTGAGCGGGCTTCTGGAGGGGGCTCCAGACCCGCTCGTAATCGTCTGGATTGTGTCGTTTCGCCAGCCGGAGCTGGACGAGGTTGGCGACGCCTCGGGCCTGGCGCTGCTGGGTATCGTCATCGGGGTCTCGTCGGTCATCGCCGTGGTGGCCGTGGGGTACGGCGCGCGCCAAGAAGTCATCGCCGGCATCGAGGCCATGGGCACCGACCTCATCACGGTCACTCCGGCGCAGGTCCGCACCTCGGCCGGGCGCGCCCAGGTCCGGGGGACCGTCACCACCCTGACGCCGCAGGACGCCGAGG
>CAYQCY010000041.1:0-19308 GCA_964416095.1 uncultured Gemmatimonadaceae bacterium | reverse complement strand
TGTACTCGGAGCGCGAGGATCTCACGGGCGCCCGCACCGCCGTGCTGGGTCCGGCCGTGGCCCGGGCGCTGTTCGACGACCGCCACGCCACCGGCCAGCGCATCCGCATCGGGCAGGTCCTGTTCCAGGTCATCGGTGTGCTACGACCCCGGGGCAACGACCTGTCCGGGACGGATCAGGACGATGTCGTCCTGATTCCCCTCACCACCGCCCTCCGCCGCGTATTCAACCAGGACTGGCTGGGCGGCATCTACCTTCGGGCGGCGTCCCGGGCCGTGATGCAGGAGGCCGCGGACCAGGTCCGCTGGCTGCTCGGGGACCGCCACCGCCTGGACCGGACCGGCGCGCCGGACGACTTCGAGATACAGACGCAGGTCGAGCTCCTCGCCGCGCACCGGGAGATCGGCGACACCTTCACCACGCTGGTCGCCGGGATCGGCGCCGTCTCCCTCGTCGTGGGCGGCGTGGGCATCCTGGCCATCATGCTGATGTCGGTGAAAGAGCGGACCCGCGAGATCGGCCTGCGCCTGGCGGTCGGCGCGCGGCGGCGCGACATACGGACCCAGTTCCTCATCGAGGCCACGATGCTCGGCGTGGCGGGCGGCCTGGCGGGGATCGCCCTCGGCATCGCCGGCTCCTTCGCACTCGGGGCGCTGAGCGACTGGGCCGTGCGCGTCGAGCCGCGCTCGGTGACGCTCGCCTTCGCCTTCGCCTTCTTCACCGGCGTCTTCTTCGGCGGCTACCCTGCCGCACGGGCGGCCAGGCTCGACCCCGCCGACGCGCTGCGCAGCGAGTAGGCGCGCACGGCCTATGGAACCCGCTGTGGAGGTCGCGGGGCTGACCCGGCGATTCGGTGAAAAGACCGCCGTGGACGACATCGCGTTCCGAGTCGAGGCCGGTGAGATCTTCGGGTTCCTCGGACCCAACGGCGCGGGCAAGA
Source organism: uncultured Gemmatimonadaceae bacterium (assembly GCA_964416095.1). GTDB lineage: Bacteria > Gemmatimonadota > Gemmatimonadetes > Longimicrobiales > RSA9 > CAYQCY01. The sequence continues at coordinate 18,368 of CAYQCY010000041.1, read as the reverse complement.
CGACCACCCAGCGCATCCTCACCACACTCCTGTTGCCCACCGCCGGGCGAGCGGCCGTCTTCGGTCTGGACGTGGCACGATCGCCGGCCGCGGTGCGCCGGCGCATTGGCCTCGTGCCGGAAGAATCGAACGTCTACGACGAGCTGACGGGACTGCAGAACCTCAGCTTCACCGGCCGGCTGTACCGCATTCCCCGGGCGGAACGGGAACGTCGGGCTCGGGAGACCCTCAACACGTTCGACCTGTGGGACGACCGGGACGTACACGCGCAACACTATTCGAAGGGGATGCGTAGGCGCCTCGCCATCGCCATGGCACTGCTCCACCGGCCCGACCTGCTGTTCCTGGACGAGCCCACGGCCGGGCTGGACGCCCGCAGCCGGCAGGTCATCCACCAGCGGATCAGGGATCTCCAGGAGGGCGGGACCACGGTCTTCCTGACGACGCACTACATCGAGGAGGCGGAGCGTCTCTGTAACCGCGCCGCCATCATCCACCACGGACGGATCGCCGCCATCGATACGCCCGATGAACTGCGACGGACCGTGCGGCGGGCCCGGTCCGTGGACGTCTCGTTCGCGTCTCCACCCGACCCGTCGCTGGCCGACGCGCTCGACCAGCTCCCGGGCGTCGAAGCGGTCCACGGCGAGGGCAGGGACCGGCGCCTGCATGCGCCGGATCCGGCGGCCATCCTCCTGCCGTTGCTGGAGGCCGCCGAGGCGGCCGGGAACCGGGTCGTGCACCTGCACACCCGGGAACCATCTTTGGAAGAAGTGTTCCTCGAGATCACCGCGCCCGAGACGGCGCCGGGCCGCGACGAGACGGCAGCGCATCGGGGGGAATCGTGATCCGCGGTCTCGCCGGACGACTCGTGGACCAGACGGCGCGGGCGACGGCCATCTTCCTCAAGGACATAAGGGTCTACTACCTGACCCCGCCCATGATCATGTTCGGGCTCCTGCTCCCGTTCTTCCTGTTCTTCTCCTTCTCGGTCAAGCGCGACCTGGGTGCGGACGTGGGAGTGGCCCGGCTCCTCGCCATCACGATCTTCTTCACGGCTTCCTCCGCCGGGCCCGTGATCATACCCATGGAACGGCGAAGCGGGACCTACGACCGTCTCCTGACGGCCCCGCTCTCCCTCCCCGCCCTGCTCCTGTCCAAGGCCGCCGTAGGTGCGTTCTTCGGCATGGCGGTTTCCCTCGTGCCCCTGCTGGTCGCGATAGCCGTGCTGGGCGTCCGGGTAGCCAGCGTTCCGTTCCTCATCGCGGCACTGCTTCTGGGCAGCTCGTGCTTCGCCGCCTTCGGCCTGGTGTTCGCGTCCTTCCCGACACGGTCCGTGGGCAACGTCATGATGCCAAGCACCCTCATGCGGTGGCCCCTGCTCTTCGTGAGCGGAATCTTCGTTCCTCTCGACGAGATGGCCTCCTGGCTCCTGCCCGTCGCGTTCCTCTCCCCGCTCACCTATGCACAGGACCTCTTCGATCACGCCATCATGGGCGATTCGTTCCTGCCCGCCGCTCTCGACGTGGTCTTGCTCCTCGTCCTGGCCATCCTGTTCCTGTTCCCGGCCGCCCTGTTCCACCGGCGGGCACGACGGTCCGGGACCTGACCTCCCAGTGGGCCGCCCGACCACGGGATACCCCCCGGCCCCGCTCGAACGGCCCCGAAGGACCGCTCCTACCTGCTCAGGTCCTCGCCGCGCAGCTCCAGCACGTCGCCGATGCCGCGCATGGCCTCGATGACTTCCTGGATGTGCTCGGTGAGGTCCACGCCCAGGAGCTCCGCGCCACGGCGCACGTCGTCCCGGTCCACGCCGGCGGCGAAGGAGGAGTCCTTCATCTTCTTCTTCACCGACTTCGGCTTCAGGTCGTCGATGCCGTTGGGCCGGACCAGGCACGCGGCGGTGATCAGCCCCGTCAGCTCGTCGCAGGCCACCAGCGTCCTGTCCAGCTCGGTCTCCGGCTCCACCCCGGTGAAGTCGCTGCGGTGGGCGAGCACGGCGTGCACGACCTCGTCGGGGTAGCCACGCTCCTCGAGCTCCTCGATGGCCTTGAGCGGGTGCTCATCCGGGTACTTCTCCCAGTCCAGGTCGTGGAGCAGCCCCGCCAGCCCCCACGTCTCCTCGTCGGCGCCCTTCTTCCGGGCGTAGTGACGGACCGCCGCCTCCACGGCCAGCATGTGCTTGCGCAGGTTCGGGTTGGGGACCCACTCCTCCAGCAGCTCCAGCGCGTCGTCTCTCGTCGGCATTCAGCCTCCCAACGGGACCGGCCGGTCCCGGTCGCGGTCCACGATGCAGACGAACCCGAACGGCTCGTCCGCCGGGTTCTCGAATCGGTGCGGTGTCCCGGGCGCCACGTACACGACGTCGCCGCTCCCCACCTCGTCGTACGACCCGTCGAGCCGGACGCGGCCCGCGCCCCGCATGCATACGACGACGTGCACGTGTCGGTGCCGCTCCAGGCTCGTGTGGCCGCCGGGCGCCACCTCGAAGTAGCGCACGTCGAAGGTGGCGGTCTCCGGCGCGGCGAGGAGCCGCCGGGTCACGTCCCGGAAGCTGCCGTCGTCGTCCTTGTACGCCTGGACCTCGAGGCCCGGCCAGCGGAAGCCGGCGGCGCGGAGGATCCTGCTGCGCCCGTCGTGTGTCATGGTATGAGGGTACGGGGAGGTGGGCCGTCGGGCCAGGACTCCCGTGGGTCACGGGTCACGGGTCACGGGTCACGGGTCAATGCTTCGTGGGGTACGCACGGTGCCGGCAGGGCGTCCGCCTTCGTGGCGTCAGCCGCTGAGCGCTCCGCGCTGCGCAGCGCGAAGCGCCCAAGCGATCCCGCCGGTGAGGAAGGCGTCCGACCGGTCCGGTGCGGCGCCCGGAAAGGCTGCGCCGTAACCCGTGACCCGTGACCTCACGACAAACCCGGCACTACGGCGCGATGATCGTCTTCACCCCCTCCACCCCCTCCACCCCCTTCGCCCGCTCCAGCGCCGCGCCGACGCCGTCGAGCCCCGCCCGGTGCGTCACCAGGGGCTTCACCCGCACCTCGCCGGTCTCCAGCAGCCGGAGCGCCTCCCGCGTCTCGTCCGGGCCGCAGGAGTAGCTCTGGAGGAGCGTCACCTCGCGGAAGTACATGGACGACTGGTCGATGGCGAGAGGCCGGTCCGGCGGGAACGGCGTGAAGAGCACGACGCGTCCGCCGGGGGCCGCTGCCCCGATGCCGGCGGCCACGGCCGCCTCGTCGCCGGGACAGACGATTACGACGTCGGCGCCGCGGCCGCCGGTGGCGTGCCGTACCTCGTCCGCGACATCCACGGCGCCGGGGTCCAGCACGAGGTCGGCGCCCAGCCGCCCGGCCAGCTCGCGACGCTCCGGCACGAAGTCGCTGGCCACGACGGTGGCGGCACCGTACGCCTCGCCGAGCTGTGTCATGAGCAGCCCCATGGAGCCGAGCCCGATGACGAGGAGGGCGTCCTCCCTGGTGAGGGCGCCCTGGCGCCAGACGGCACGCACCCCGGTGGCCAGCGGCTCGATGAAGACGCCGGTCTCCGTGTCCATCGCCTCCGGCAGCGGGAAGCTGTCGTGGGCCACGCTCTGGGCCGAGACCCGGGCGTACTCGGCGAAGCCGCCAGGGTCCAGGGTGTTGACCCGCCAGGCGGCGCAGCTCGACCAGAGCCCGCGGCGGCACTCCTCGCACGCCATGCACGGGGCGTGGTGGTGCACGAAGACGCGGTCGCCTTCCGAGAGCTCGGTCACGCCCTCCCCGGCCGCCGCCACCACGCCCACCGGCTCGTGGCCCAGGACCACGGGTCCGTCCGCCGCCTTCCCTTCCACGTACCACGTCAGGGCATCGGAGCCGCACACGCCGCACGCCTCGATGCGTACCACGATCTCGCCGGCGCCGGGCCGGGGAACGGGCACCTCCTCGACCCGGACGTCGCCCCAGGCGTGGAGCCGTGCCGCGCGCATCGTCGTCGGCAGGATCACGGCGTCACCGCCACCTTGATCGCCCGGCGGTCCAGGGCGAGGGCCAGTCCGTCCGCCAGCCGGTCCAGCGGAACCCGGTGCGTGACCAGCGGCTCGATCCGCACGACGCCCGTATCCAGGAGATCCAGGGCCGTCCGCACATCCGCGCGCCCGTAGTGGAAGGCACCCTTCACATCCACCTCCTCGTAATGGATCCGCTCGGTGTCGAAGCAGGCCCGGGTGCCCGCCGGACAGCCGCCGTACGCCAGCAGCTCGCCGCCCGTGGCCACGACGTCCGCCGCCTCTTCCCAGACACCGGGCTCGCCCACGCACTCGATGACGACGTCGGCGCCGACACCGTCCGTCCAGTCCGCCACCGCTTCCGCCAGCGGCACGGCCGTCGTGTCCACGGCCCGGTCCGCGCCCAGGGCGCGGGCAGCCTCGAGGCGGTGGGCCTGCCGTCCCGCCACGAGAATACGGCCGGCGCCCCGGGACCGGGCGAGCTGGAGGAAGAGGAGGCCGATGGGGCCATCGCCCACCAGCACGACGTGTTCCGCACGGGCCAGCGCCACCCGCTCGCCGCCATGCACGACGCAGGCAAGAGGCTCGAGGCCCGCCGCCGTCTCCGCCGTCATCCCGCCCGGCCGCGGGAAGACGTTCGCCTGTACGAGGTGCGCCGGGAGCAGGACACGGTCGGCGAAGGCGCCAAAGACCATGCGGCCCACGGCGTCGGGACACAGGCTCTCCTGCCCGCGTCGGCAGAGCCGGCACCGGCCGCACGGCGCGGTGGGCACGCTGGCCAGGGCGTCCCCCTCATGGAACGGCGCCCCGGCGCCCACCGCCACCACGGTGCCCGCCAGCTCGTGGCCCAGCGGCGCGGGCAGCGGGATGCGCGGGTGGCCGCGCCGGTACGTCTTCACGTCGGTCCCGCAGGTGAGGGCCGCGTCGATCCGGAGCAGGAGCTCGCCGGGACCCGGCTCCGGCACGGGCACCTCCCGGATTTCCACCCGGCCCGGCTCCACGAGCACGGCCTGCCGCATGCGCTCAGCCACGGACGCTACGCCTTCCTTCGATCATGGAGAGAGCTTACGAGGCGCGCCCGCCGGGCTCAAGGCACAGGCGGCGTCAGCGGTCAGCCGTCCGGCTCCTCCTCAGCCGCCGAACTCCCGGAGCAGGTCGTCCAGCGCCTCGGGGTCCTCCACCGGCGCGGCGCAGGTCCGGCCGGCGCACAGGTATGCGCGGGGCGCATCGCCGGTGACCATGGCCCGGAGCTCGTCGGGCAGCATGGCGGCGTCCACGGCGCCCGGGGCGAAGCGCCGCACGACGGTCCGGGGCCGGTACCGGCGCAGTGCCGCCGCCAGCAGCGGGCCGGACGGCTCTTTCTCCACCACCACCACGGTGGTCACCGGCAACGTCAACCAGCCCACCGCGCCGTAGTACGTCCCGGCGTGCGTCGCCAGGTGGGCGGCGGAGCCGGCGAAGGCGCTGGCCGTGGCCCGCGCCGCGTCGTCGTGGTCCGGGTTCCCGTCGAGGAGCGACAGCCGGGCCAGCACCTCCACGGCGACGGCGTCCGGGGCGGGCTCCGGCGAGTCCGTGATGGAGCGGGCGGGCCGGTCCAGGGCGGCGACCTCCGCTGTGGCCGCCAGCGGCCGGTCCCGGAAGCCGTCGTCGTCCCGGTAGCCGGCGAGCATGACACCGGCGAGCCGGGTGGCCCGGTCCAGCCAGAGGTCGTCCTGGGTCCACTGGTGGGCATCGAGCATGGCCCGGGCCACGAACACCTGGTCCTGGAGGTAGGCGCCCGCGTCCCGGTCGCCGACGCGTCGCGCCACGCCCGTCGCCTCGTCGAAGGAGGACCATACCCGCTCCAGCGCCCGGACGGCCGCCGTCCCGGCGTCCTGCACACCCAGGTGCCGGGCGGCGGCGAGGTGCCCCGAGGCCACCAGCCCGACCCAGCCGGCGTAGAGCGTGTCGTCCACGTACGGTCGCGGCCGCGCGTCCCGGACCCGCTTGAGCCGGGAACGGACATCCCGCAACACGTCGTCCGCTTCCGCCGTCGTCGTGTCCAGCGCAGTCGCCACCTCCTCCACGGACGCGGCCCGGAACAGGACGCGCCGCCGCGGGTCCAGGTGCATGGCGGCGTCCGGGTCCTCCAGACCGTAGCGCACCGTCGCCGCCCGTACCGCCCGCTCGTCGCCGTCCAGCGCCGCCCGCACCTCGTCCAGCGTCCAGGTCCAGTAGTCGCCATCGTCGTCGTCGACGTCCGCATCCTGGGACGCCGGGAATCCGCCCTCCTCCACGAGCCCCGGCGCCACGTCCCGGTAGTACGACAGGATCCCCTGGGCGGCCTCCTCCCAGAGCGGGGACCCGAGCGCCGACGCGGCCCGGGCGTACAGCTCCAGGAGCGGGCCGTTGTCGTAGGCCATCTTCTCGAAGTGGGGCACGAGCCAGCGCGTGTCCGTGGCGTAGCGGTGGAAGCCGCCGCCGAGCTGGTCGTACATGCCGCCGCGGGCCATGGCGTCCAGCGTGTGGGCGAGCATGCGCCGCGCCGGGCCGCCGTCCGGGGCGGCCGACGGGGGCGCTACCCTGTCCAGCAGCAGCGTCAGCGCGCCGGCGTTGGGGAACTTCGGCGCCCGGCCGAACCCGCCGTGGCCAGGCTCGTAGGCGTCTTCCAGGCGGTCCACGGCGGCATCGATGGACGCCGGGTCCAGCGTCCCCGGCTGCACCTCGGCCCGGGCCACCTGGCCGAGGCGCTCTCCCAGCCCCCGGGCCGCCTGCCGCGCCTTCGGCCGATCCTCGCGCCAGATGCGGGCCACCTCCCGCAGGACCCGCGTGAAGGAGGGTCGGCCGTGGGCCTCCCGCGGCGGGAAGTACGTGCCGCCGTAGAACACCTCACCGTCGGGCGTGAGGAACGCCGTCAGGGGCCAGCCGCCCTGCCCCGTGAGGGCCTGGACGGCCCGCTGGTACCGCGCGTCCACGTCCGGACGCTCGTCCCGGTCCACCTTCACGGAGACGTACAGCTCGTTGATGAGCGCCGCCGTGTCCGGGTCCTCGTAGCTCTCCCGGTCCATGACGTGGCACCAGTGGCACCACACGGCGCCGATGTCCAGCAGCACCGGCCGGTCGTCCGCCCGGGCCCGCTCGAACGCCGCCCGGCCCCACGGCATCCACTCCACCGGCTGCTCCGCCCCGTGTCGCAGGAACGGGCTCCGCGCCCCCGCCAGTCCGCTCTCCGTCACCCTACCCCTCCTCCCCCGTCTCCCGTCCGTCCCGCGCCTGGTCCTTGATGGTCCAGCTCAGCTCCTGCTTGAGGGTCTTCAGACGACGCGCCGCCCACTCCCCCGTCTTCGTCCCGGCCGCCTGCTCCGCCAGCCGGGCCAGCTCCGGGATGGCCCGGAGCGGCCCGTCCGTCGCCTCCAGCGTCTCGACGATCTCCCGGGTGGCGAGCTGGACCTGGCCCGGCTTCGCGCCGTCCACCGCCCGGGCCCGCTTGAACGCCGCCACCGCGTCCTCGGGGCGACGGAGCCGGTCCCGCAGCACGCGCGCCATGCGCAGGAGCGGCTCCGGGTCGTCCGGGTTCTCGGCGGCCGCCTCCTCGTAGGCCGTCACCGCGTCCTCGTACCGGCCGCGGGCCACCAGCGATTCCGGGTAGGAGTAGTCGGTCCGGGTCTCGACGAGCCGCCCGATGAACAGGCGGGCCACCAGGTCGCCGGCCCCCTCGATGATCAGCGCCCCGTATACGTACTCCACCACGCCGACGATCCCGGAGAAGACCGGGATGATCCACCACCAGAACTCGCCGCCCGAGAGACCGCCGGCGACCATCGTGATGATCAGGCCGCCCCCCGCCCCCACCACCAGCCCCTGGAGGCCGTAGGGGATCGCCTTGCCCCACCGGCCGGGCTCGATGCGGCGCCCGCGACGCGTGCTCACAGGTCACCTCCTGGTCGGGTGTGGGTGCCACGAACCCCGGCGGGGATCGAGCATCGCCGGCGGGCCGATCGCGCCGGGTGCTCGGGCCGCAGAACGCGTCGGGCCGGCTACACCCGCGAGCTCGGACACAGGTCCGACAGCGTGCAGTCCTCGCAGCGGGGCTTCCGGGCGTCGCAGACGGCCCGGCCGTGGAAGATGAGCAGGTGGGACAGGTCGGTCCAGTCGTCCTGCGGGACCAGCTCCATGAGGTCCTTCTCCACCCTGTCCGGGCTCGTCTCCTTGGTGAGGCCGAGGCGCCCGGCGAGGCGCTTCACGTGCGTGTCCACCACGACGCCCACGTTCTTGCCGAAGGCGTTGCCCAGCACCACGTTCGCCGTCTTCCGGCCCACGCCGGGCAGGGCGACCAGCCCGTCCATCGTGTCCGGGATCTCGCCGTCGTGCTCGTCCACCACCGCCTCGGCCATGCCGATGATGCTCTTCGTCTTCTGCCGGAAGAACCCCGTGGAGTGGATGAGCTCCTCCACATCCTCCGGCCGCGCCCCGGCCAGGTCCCCGGGCGTGGGGAACGCCTCGAACAGCGCCGGCGTCACCATGTTGACCCGCTCGTCCGTGGTCTGGGCCGACAGGATCGTGGCCACCAGGAGCTGGTACGGGCTCGTGTGCTCGAGGGCCGTCTCCGGGTCCGGGTAGCGGTCCCGGAGCCGTGCGATGATCTCGGCCACACGCTCCTTTCTCGCCTGTTTCGATTCCCTGGGCATACAGTCGTCCGATGAGGATGCGCTACGGACCCACACGACGGAACCGGAGCTCCGATGGTGGCAGGTCCTGGGACGACGCGGGCCCGGCCCCTTCCCGGTTCGCCTCCACGCCGCCCAGCGACCCGGGGTTCCGCTCCACGTGGCGGAACAGGAGGGCCGCCAGCTTCAAGGCCTCGGCCGGCGTGGTCACGGCGAAGAGGTCGTCCAGCTCGCCGCCGGGCAGCACGTTCTCGAAATCGGTCCCGTCCGGCCGGGCGTTCCGGGCCCAGTCGCCGGGGCGCCCGCCCTCCAGCTCATCGGCGACGGACACCACGCTGAAGCCGGGCCGGGCCGGCCGCATGCCCAGGACCAGCAGCACGTCCAGGCGCGCGTCGCCGTCCAGCTCCTGGCGAGTCCAGAAGACGCCGTCCACCGGCTCGGGCGGCTGCTCCTCACCGGCCCGCGCCCACACCAGGTTCCGCGGGAGCTGGAGGTAGCCGGCCGGGTGCGGCGGCTGCACGACGTCGTCGCCGACGCCGTCGTCGTCCTGGAGAAGCTCCCGCACCACGTCCTCCTCCACCACGAAGAGCTGGCGCCCGTGACGCCAGAACTGGTAGCCCTGGAAAAGGAGCGCGCCGTACTCCTCCAGGGCCGCGGCGCCCGCCGACTCGCCCGTCGCCCCGGCCGCCTCTCTGGAGCCGGGCCGCCGCTCGGTGGCCGGGGCGCCCCCGCCCGGCGGCTCGGCGCCCGCGATGACGCGGAGCAGCTTGCCCACCGTGGTGAGGAAGGTGAACCGGTCCGGCGGCACCGGCTCCAGCTCCCGGGCCCCGACCTCCTCCCGGATGTCCGGGAAGAGCGAGGTCTCGAACAGCTCCGCGCCGAAGACCAGCTCGTAGGGTGTCTGCCGTGCAATCCGCGTGTCCGTCATCGTCCCCCCGGTCGAATGCCGCGTCCGGCAGGCGCAACTGTCGGGCCGGGCGGCCGGCGCGTCAGGTGGCCTCCTGGGCCGTGGCCTTCACCTCCATCACCTCCGGCGCCCGGCGTTTCCACCAGTCCACCAGCGCCTCCCAGGTCGAGCGGCGCCGGACGAGCACCAGGCAGAGGTCCGTCACCCCCGTGTCGACGCCGCCCACGACCTGGATGAAGCAGATGTCGCCGAGGTGCTCCGGGGTCCGGACCCGGTACGACCTGCCGTGCCATTCGAAGTGGACCCACGGCCGGGGCTCCTCCTCGGGCGGGTAGTCGAGCTCCACGAAGACATCCCGGTCCAGCTCCCAGACCCCGTCCGCCACCGCCTCGCCGGACCGGTAGTACTCCGGATCGAACGGCTCGCCGACCAGCCGCTTGAAGTTCTCGTCGGCCGCGTAGTCGAAATCGTCGAGGGCGTCCTCGTCCGCCAGCGACTCGAGGTGGTGACGCACCTCGTGGGTCAGCGTCTCCCAGACCTCGTACTTCCAATCGAAGTCCGGATCGTCCGCCGCGACGTGGCGGAACGAGTCGTAGTACAGCACCACGACGGAACGGACGGTGTCCGGCCCCTCGTAGTCCGACGGGTACGTCTCCGTGATGCACTCGCCGAGAGTGTACATCCCGCGCAGCGTCGGATGAGGCCGGGCCGTGCGCTCCACCACCAGCCCGTCCAGACCCTCCCGGTACCGGTCCGGAATCTCGTCCCAGACCCGCCGCGCCCGCGCCTCGAACTCCTTGAAATCCATGGTCTATGACAGCGGTCGGCCGTCAGCGTTCATCAGTCGGTGACGCGCCTCGCTCACCCCGCCACCGGCTCCACATCCGCCACCTCCCGGTCCTCCTCCGGGTGCGTCCGCGCCACGATCCACCGGTTCATCGCGATGAAGAACGTCAGCGCCGCGCCCCACTGGAGCATCATGTTCACGACGCCGTACGTGCCCAGCGCCGGCTCGCCGAAGACCTGCCAGAACCACCAGATGATCAGGATCGCGGCCTCCACCATGACCAGCCGGATCGCCCACTCCCACCAGCGCCCGATCCGGATGTCGGCGCCCTCGCTGTTGATGAGCTGTGTCCGGAACCGCCTGACACCGTACTTGAGGGCCGCGAACGCGAAGAACAGGCCCGAGACCATGAGCCCGACGCTCCAGACGAAGTCCTGGTTCAGGAAGACGTCCTGGCTCAGCGCCGACGGCACGCCGAGCAGGAAGCCGAACCCGCCCACCAGCCAGATGGCCAGCCCGCGCCGCATGCCGCCGTCCACCAGTACCCGGGTCGCCAGCTCGATCATGGAGATGAGGCTCGTCCAGGCGGCGAAGAGGAGCGCCAGGAAGAAGACCGCCATGAAGAAGCGGCCGCCGGGCATGAGGTTGAAGAGCTGGGGCACCCAGACGAAGGTCAGCCCCTCGTTGCTCGCGCCCACGATCTCGCTTGCGGCGTCCGGCAGGATGGAGAACACCGTGCACAGGACCATGATGCCGGCCAGCAGCCCGGCGGCGTTGTTGCCGAAGCCGAGGGCGAAGGCGTTGAGCGTCGTGTCCTCGGTCTTCCGCAGATAGATGGCGTAGGTCAGGATCAGGCCCCAGCCGGCGCCGGTGCTCCACGCGTTCTGCGCCAGCGCCTCCAGCCACGTCCTGTAGTCCAGGAGCCCGTCCACCGTCGGCGTGAACAGGAAGTTCAGCCCGTCCACCGCGCCGGGCAGCGTCACCGCCCGGATCGTCAGCACGATCATGAGGACGAACAGGCTCGGGATGAGCAGGCGGGCCGCCCGCTCGATGCCCGCTACGCCCCGGGACACCACCCAGACGCCGAGGCCCATGGCCACCGCGTGCACCACCAGCACGCCCGGCGAGTACGCGAAGCTCTCCCACAGCGCGCCCGGCTCGGTGCCCACGGTCTCACCGGTCAACGCCGCGATGAAGTACCGGATCGTCCAACCCATCACCACGGCGTAGTAGAACATGATCGCCGTGGCCGTCCACGCGATCCAGCTACCCATCCAGGCGAACTTCGGGCCCACCAGCCGCGCGAACGCGCCCACAGGCCCGTACCGCGCCGCCTTCCCCATGGCGAGCTCCACCATGATCAGCGGCACCGACCAGAGCAGCAGGAACACGACCCACGCCACCAGGAACGAGCCCCCGCCGTTGGACGCCGCGATGCGGGGGAACCGCCACACGTTCCCCGTCCCCACCGCCATGCCCAGCATCGCCAGGAGCATCCCCCAGCGACTCGTGAACTGATCGACCTTCCCCGCCATCAAGCCTCGTCTTCGTGGTTCGTCTTCGCCTTCGCGGGCACGCCTCCGCCTTCAGTCCTACACCCGGTCCTGCACGTAGCCAAGCAAGTGGTCGATGCCGACCCGGTCCTGCTCCAGCGTGTCCCGGTCGCGCACGGTGACGGTGTCGTCCTCGTTCGTCTGGCCGTCCACCGTGATGCAGAACGGCGTGCCCGCCTCGTCCTGCCGACGGTAGCGCTTCCCGATGGAGCCGCTCTCATCGTAGAACGACGGCACGCCGGACTCCCGGAACGTGGCGTGGATCTTCCGCGCGATCTCCGGCAGGCCGTCCTTCTTGACCAGGGGGAAGACGGCGACCTTGATGGGCGCCAGACGCGGTTCCAGGCCCAGCACGACCCGGGTCTCGCCCTCCACCTCTTCCTCCCGATACGCGTCCACCAGCAGCGTCAGCAGCGTCCGGTCGGCGCCGGCCGAGGTCTCGATGATGTACGGGACGTAGCGCTTGTTCCGGTCGTGGGGGTCCACGTACTCCATGCGCTTGCCCGAGTACTCGGCGTGGCGGGACAGGTCGAAGTCGGTGCGGTTGTGCACGCCCTCGAACTCGCTCCAGCCGAACGGGAACTCGTACTCGATGTCGAACGCCTCCCTGGCGTAGTGGGCCAGCTCGTCGCCTTCGTGCTCCACCCAGCGGAGCTTCTCCGGCCTGATCCCGAGGCTCTGGACCCACGCCATGCGCTGCTCGCGCCAGTACTCGAACCACTCCGCGTCGGTGCCCGGCTCCACGAAGAACTGCATCTCCATCTGCTCGAACTCGCGGGTGCGGAAGATGAAGTTCCCGGGCGTGATCTCGTTCCGGAACGCCTTGCCGATCTGCGCGATGCCGAACGGGATCCGCTGCCGGCTCGTGGTGACCACGTTCTGGAAGTTCACGTAGATGCCTTGCGCCGTCTCGGGACGCAGGTACACCACCGCGGCCTCGTCCTCCACCGGCCCCATGAACGTCTTGAACATGAGGTTGAAGTTCCGGGGGTCCGTGAAGCCCTCCTTCGAGCCGCACACCGGGCACTGGCCGTCCTGGATGTCGGGGTGGTCGGCCCGGAACCGGCGGTGGCAGTTCCGGCACTCCACCAACGGGTCCGTGAAGCCCTCCACGTGGCCGCTCGCCTCCCAGACCCGGGGGTGCATGAGGATCGCCGCGTCGAGCCCTTCGATGTCGTCCCGTTCGTGGACCATGGTCCGCCACCACGACCGCTTCACGTTGTTCTTCAGCTCGACACCGAGGGGGCCGTAGTCCCACACCGAGCCGGTCCCGCCGTAGATCTCGGAGGACTGGTAGATGTAGCCCCGCCGCTTGCACAGCGAGACGAGCTTGTCCATCAGGTCGTTGTCGGCCATCGACATCGTTGTTGGTGTGGAGCATCCCCGCGAAAGAACGACGGCAGCCCGTCCCGCCGCCGTCGCGGGGCTGAAGTTACCGGAGGGCGAGTTCCTGCGCCACCAGGCGGGTCAGGTCGGGCGGATCCAGGGTGCCCGAGCCGGTCACGACCCGGATCCCGTCCGGGGCCGGGCCTTCCACGGTCCCGGCCACGAGCAGGGCCGGCACTCCCGCGGCCCGGGCCCGGTCCAGCACGGCGCCGGTGATCTTGCCCATCCCCGACTGGGCGTCGAAGGCGCCCTCGCCCGTGACCACCAGGTCGGCCCGGGCCAGCGCCTGATCGAAACCGACCGCGTCGAGCACCCACGCCGCACCGTCCACCAGCTCGGCCTCCAGGAACGCCGCGAGCCCGGCTCCCAGGCCACCCGCCGCGCCGGCACCCGGACGGTCACGCACGTCCCGGCCCAGGTCCCGCTGCCAGCAGTCGGCCAGCCGGGCCAGCCCTTCCTCGAGCCGCTCCACGTCCTCGGGGCTCGCGCCTTTCTGGGGACCGTAGACGGACGCCGCGCCCTGGGGGCCAAGAAGCGGGTTGTGCACGTCGCGCAACACGGTGACCGGGGGGAGCGACACGGGCGCGTCGGCCGGCTCGACCCGGTGGAGGCGCAACAGCCCGCGCCCGCCCCGGGGGATCGCACGGCCTTCCTGGTCCAGCAGCCGCCAGCCCAGCGCCTGGGCCATGCCGGCTCCGCCGTCGACCGTGGCCGATCCGCCGATCCCCACCACGACCCGATCGGCCGCCTCGACGGAAGCCGTACGGACCAACTCGCCGACGCCGTACGTCGTGGTGACCATGGGATCGCGGCGGTCCGGCGGCACGAGGTGCAGGCCGTTGGCGTCGGCGCTCTCCACGACGCTCATCTCCTCCAGCACCAGCACGCGGGCCTCCACCACCTCGCCCAGCGGGCCGGTGACGGGAACGGGCTCGACGTGGCCTCCCCGGGCCGCCGCCAGGGCGTCCAGCAGGCCGTGGCCGCCGTCGGACAGGGGCAACACGACGACGACGTCCCGGTCCCGGGCGCCGGCCGCCATGGCCTGCGCCGCGACCGGCGCCGCGATGGTCCCCTTGAACGCCGTGGGCGCGACCAGGATCATGGGCCCTCGCAACGCGAAAGGGACCCTGGCGACGCCGGATCCCTCGTCCTGGGCTGGAGGTGTGGCACGGCCCCGAACCGTCTCATGCCTCCGTCCTCAGCGCCGGGCTTCCTCCCCGGTCTCGGTCTCCGCCGGCGGTGCCGGCCTACGGCGGGCCTCGATGCGGAACATCCCGATCCGCTGGGCGGTGATGAGGTAGCTCGCGCCGGACGCCACCACGCCGAAGGCGAGAACGCCCCAGAAGCCGCTGGCCGCCAGCGTGCAGAGCGCGCCGAAGGCGAACAGCATGGCGCCGATGCCCAACAGCCCCGGGTCGCGCTCCCCGTCCTCCAGCACCCTCGAGCGGGCCACGGCCAGGGCGGCACCGGCACCGGCGAACCCGGCGAGAGCGAACAGCAGGAGCACGAACCGCAGACCTTGCACCGTCATCCTTCCTCCACGCTTCGGCCACGCGACCGGCGCGGCCGGGGCTTCCATCTCATCATAATCGATGACGGCCGTTACGCACAGTCGTCATCCCGGCGTCGGTACCCACAACACGAACGGGCGGGACCATGGAGTCCCGCCCGGGGGCAAGCGCGCGCCGTCCGGCCGTCAGCCGAGGGACCAGAGCAGCGCCCGCAGCCGCGTCTCCGGGACATCGTGGGCGCCGGCCACGAGCTCCTCCGGCGTGGCGCCCCGCAGCCGCACCGGTCCTTCCCGCTTCACCGGCATCGCCGTGGAACGGCTGGGCTCGAAGACGAACCGGCCCTGCCAGCCGTCCCGGGCGGGCCAGGCTTCCACCGCCACCCGCCACGGGCCGCCCTCGGTGTGCAGCAACCGGATCGGGGAGACCATGCGACGTCGGGTCAGCTCGGACGCGAGGATCATCAGAAGATCTCCACCGTGACGTACTTCTTCGGATTCTCGCGCACGTCCGCCGTGAGCGCCCGCATCTCCGCCAGCGTGCTCCGCAGATCGCCGTACAGCGTCGTGTCGTTCACCATGAGCCCGATCGTGCCTTCGCCCCGGTCGATCTTGCCCAGCACCGAGGACAGGGACAGCAGCGACTCGTCCAGCGAGGCCGCCGCCCGGTTCAGCGTCGTCGCCGCCGTGTTGAACGAGCGGGCGCTGCCCGCCACCTCGTTCAGCGCCGCCGTAAGGGCGACGCCGGCCTGCGCACCTTCCACCTCCTCCGTCGTGCGGCGCAGCGACGCCGCCGCGAGCCGGAACTCCGAGAAGGCGGACCGCAGCTCCCGCGCGATCTCCGGGAGCACCGTGGCCGTCGCCGTCATGTCCGAGACCGTCTCCGGCGACAGGAGCGAGTCCGCCCGTCCGAGGAGGATGCGCGCCTGGTCCCCCAACTCCGAGGCAAGCTCGGGCAGCGCCTGCGCCGTGGCGCCCCGGATCGTGTCGCCCCGCTCCAGCTTCACCAGCGCCCGCCCCGGGACCAGCGTGACGACGTGGGCGCCGAACACGTCGCCGCGCACCACCGCCCGGGTGTCCGCCGGCAACCGGATATCGCTTTCGATGCGCAGCGTCACCGTCACGTCGTTCGGCGGCACCAGCTCCACCTCCCGTACCGTGCCCACCTGCACACCGTTCAGGTGCACCTGGTCCCCCCGCTTCAGCCCGCCGCCGTCCTGCAGGGTCATGGCGATCTCCGTCCCACCCGTCAGGATCGGATCGCCCATGAGATAGAAGAAGCCCCATGTGAACAGGGCGGCGGCCACCAGCACCAGCAGCCCCAGAGCCGTGATGTTCCGATATCTATATTCCATCGTCACCTTCACCGTGTTCGACGATCATCGCGCCGGATCCCGCACCGACCGCGTACCGTCACCGTCCCAACTTCCGAATGGCCGGGCGACCCCACTTGTTCCAGTCTCGGAGCCGCACGGCACTTCTTGAATGCGACAAACGCCGTCTATACCGATCGGACGCACGGAACGTTCCCGGCGTCACGACCCGCACTCCCCGAACGACGTCCCTACAACGACCCCCCTTCCCTACGCCGGAGCCGTCCCGCGGGTTTCCGCCAACCGTCCGCCCCGACGCACGAAGCGGCGGACCACCTCGTCGTCGCTGGCCAGGATCTCGTCCGGCGTGCCGCAGATCCGGATCCGACCGCCGTACAGAAGCGCCACCCGCTCCCCCACCGTGAACGCCGAGTCCAGGTCGTGCGTGACGACGATGCTCGTCACACCCAGCTCCCGGCCCAGCTCCATGATCAGCGCGTCGATCTTCTCCGCGTTGATGGGGTCCAGCCCCGTGGTCGGCTCGTCGTACAGCACGTAGCGCGGGCTGCTGGCGATGGCCCGGGCCACGCCGACCCGCTTCCGCATCCCGCCCGACAGCTCGCTCGGCAGCGCGTCCAGCAACTCCCGGCCCAGGTTCACCCGCTCCAGCAGGTCGCCCGCCTCCGCGCGGCATTCGGACGGCGCGCACTGGTAGTCGTCGTCCAGCGCCAGCCACAGGTTCTCCAGCACGGTCATGGAGTCGAACAGCGCCGCGTTCTGGAACACGTAGCCGACCCGCTTCCGCACCTGCTGGAGCTGGGGCACCGTGGCCCGCGCGATGGAGATCCCGTCCACCACCACGTCGCCGACATCCGGCTCCAGCAGCCCGATCGCGTGCTTCAGCAGCACGCTCTTCCCCGTGCCCGACGGACCCAGCAGCGCCATGGTCTGGCCCTCCTGCACCGTCAGGTCCACACCGCTGAGCACGATGTCGTCGCCGAAGCGCTTGTGCAGTCCCCTGAACTCGATCATCGCTCAGAACGCCGCCAGCAGCGGCACCAGTGCCACATCCCAGATCATGATCGCCAGCGTCGACGCCACCACCGCCGCCGTCGTCGTGCGACCCACTCCTTCCGCACCGCCCCGCCCGTCCAACCCGATGAAGCACGCCAGGAACGTGATCGTCACACCGAAGATCGCCGCCTTGATCACCGAGTACCACAACACCCACGGCCGGAAGTAGAACCGCATGCCGTACACGAAATCCGCCACCGTCAGCCCGTCGATGGACAGCACCCCCACCACCAGGCTCGTCAGCAGACCGACCCCGTTCGCGATGATCACCAGCGCGGGCACCACCAGCAGCGAGCCCAGCACCCGGGGCACCACCAGGAAATTCACCGGGTCCCGGCCCACGGCGTACAGCGCGTCGATCTGCTCGGTCACCTTCATGGTGGCCAGCTCCGCCGCGATGCTCGCACCCAGGCGGCCGATGAGGACCAGCGCCGTCAGCACCGGGCCCAGCTCCGTGATCACGCTCGCCGCCGAGAGCTGGCCCACCACCCACAACGGGATCGTACCCGTGAACTGCGTCGCCGCCTGACGCGCGATCACCGCGCCGCCCAGCGCCGCCATGACGATGACCAGCGGCAGCGAACGCACCCCCTGGGCGTACGCCTGGCTCAACGTCGCCGTGGCGTAGGTCCGGGGACGCGGCAACGCCCGCACGATGGCCGCCGCCATGAGCGACGCCCGGCCCACACGGTCCAGCGTCCGGTGGCCCGCTCCCATGATGTCCGGCGCACGGAGCGCCCATCGCTTCGCCACGGCCCTGCCTCCGTACTGCAAAGAGCTCCAAACCTGTAAACATATGGCATCGGCCAACGGTTTCCAACTGCAGGCGAGAGGTGGACCTTCCCCATTTTTTGCGCGTCCCCGCTGATGCAGCCGGGCAAAATCGGGCCGCCGTCGGGCTCCTGCTCCCGGCGCGGCGAGGATCCGGTCGATCGCCAGGCCCCGTGGCAGGGTCACCTTCGCGGTCGAGACAACGCGGAAAAGCGGAAGGAGGCGGCTGCGCGGAAGCCGCCGTCGCGAAGGGTTGCGCGCCACGCCGTCCGCCAGGAGGCCTTGAACGTGGGGCTACGCCGCGTACGTAAAAGCAGGCCGAGGGCGTCCCGCGTCTTTGCGGGACGATTCCGCGCGTCCGCGTTGAATTCCCACTTCCCGATCGACGCTGTCTCTCGCACCACAACGGGTTACGGAGAAACCCGGCCATTTTTTGGGGAAAGTCCTG
>CAYQCY010000040.1:0-26388 GCA_964416095.1 uncultured Gemmatimonadaceae bacterium | reverse complement strand
GGTTGCGCGTCACGTCGCAGTCCGACGAGAGGCCTCGAAGGTCGGGCTGCGGCGCGTACGTACGCGCCGGCCGCGAGCGTCCCGCGTGTCCGCGCGACGATTCAGCGCTTCCGCGTTGAATTCCCACTTCCCGATCGACGCTATCTCTTGCACCACAACGGGTTACGGAGAAACCCGGCCATTTTTCGGGGAATGTCCTGGCCCGCCGGGTGGACCCGTCGAACCCGGGCACATCCTGACCGACCCCTCGACCGCGCTAGTCCTCGTCCAGCCGGAAGAGCGGCAGGGTGTCGGGATCGGGACGCCCGGTGGGGTCCGCGGGTGCGTCCTCCGGCGCGGACCCGGTTCCCTCGTGGTGGAAGAACTCGCGGCGGAAGCTGCGGTCGAACGGGGTCCACCCCGGTCCCGCGTCGGCCACCAGGCGCATGGCCTGGTGCATCTTCGCGTCCGTGTCGTCGACGTAGTGGAGGAGGAGCGCTTCCAGCGTGAGGGGCTCCCGTGGGCTCTGCCACTCGTAGCGGCCCTGGTGGGCGGCCACGAGGTGCAGCACGAGCCTGAGCCGGTCCGGCGAGAGGCCGGGCACCTGCCGGCCCGCATCCTCCACCATGCGCACCCCCAGGAGGATGTGGCCCAGGAGCTTCCCGGGATCGGTGTAGGGGAACCCGGGCTCGAAGCCGATCTCCTCGATCTTGCCGATGTCGTGGAGCAGCGCTCCGCAGATGAGGAGGTCCCGGTCCACCATGTCGCCGTAGTGCCCGGCGATGAAGTCGCAGATCCGCGTGATGGACAGGGTGTGCTCCAGCAGCCCGCCGACGCAGGCGTGGTGATGCCGCATGGCGGCGGGCGCCAGCCGGAACCGTCGTCCCGTCTCCGTATCGGCCCGCAGCAGGCGCTGGAGGAGCGTTCTCAGCGGAGCATCCTGCACGGACCGGATGAAGCCGACCAGCTCGGTGTTCATCCGGTCCGGGTCCCGGCGGGAGCGAGGCAGGAAGAGGTCGAGGTCTTCCGGCTCCACCCGGACGGCCTCGAGGCGCTCCACGTTGATCTGGCGGGTGTCGTTGTAACTCTCGACGCGACCCCGCACGCCCACGAAGGCGCCGGGCCGGGCCACCTGCTGGAGCCGGGTCGCGTTCTCCCAGACCCGGGCCTCGACGGTCCCGTGCACGTCGGCGAGGCGGAGCTTCAGGAACGGCTTGTCCGCGCGGGTGGTCCCGGTCTGGGCATACTGGACGGCGTAGCAGGCGACGATGACATCGCCCTCCGCCAGCTCGGCCGCGTCGGGCCACGGGAAGGCGGCATCGCCCAGCCATTCCCGCAGGGTCGGCGCCGTCGCGCCGCGTTCAGCCATCCCGTCGTGGCGTCAGGTTCCGGAGGGACGCAATGCCGACGGCCCGGTCCCAGGCGACCCTGCCGCCGACGATGGTCAATACGGCGTGGCCCTTCACCGAGCGCCCGGCGAAGGGCGTGTTCCGGCTCTTGGAGACGAAGGCGTCGGGATCCACGGTCCAGGCGGCCTCCACGTCCAGGACCGTGACATCCGCCGGTCCGCCCTTCGCCAGGGTGCCGCCGGGTAGGCGGAAGGCCCGGGCCGGCGTGCAGCTCATCCGGTCGATGAGCTCGGTCAGAGTCAGCACGCCCGGCTCCACCAGCTCGCTGATGGCCAGGCCCACGGCCGTTTCCAGGCCCACCAGGCCGAAGGGCGCGTCCTCGAAGGCCTGCTCCTTCTCGTCGTAGTGGTGGGGCGCATGATCGGTGGCGATGACGTCCAGCGTGCCGTCGGCGATCCCCTCCCGGACGGCCAGGCGGTCCTCCTCCGTGCGGAGCGGCGGGTTGACCTTGGCCTCGGTCCGGTAACCGTCCACCGCCTCCTCGGTCAGCGTGAAGTGGTGCGGTGTCCCCTCGGCCGTCACCCGGACGCCCAGCTCCTTCGCCGCCTGGATCAGCTCCACGCCGCGCCGGGTCGATACGTGCTGGAGATGGAGCCGGCCCGCCGTCATCTCGGCGAGCATGAGGTCCCGGGCGATCATGACGTCTTCCGCGGCCCTCGGGATCCCGGTGATGCCCAGCCGCGACGAGACCACGCCCTCGTTCATGGCGCCGCCCCGGGACAGGCCCCGGTCCTCGCAGTGGTCCGCCACGGGGATGCCGAAGGTCTGGGTGTACTCCAGGGCCAGGCGCATGAGACCACTGTCCAACACCGGGTGCCCGTCATCGGTGACACCCACGGCCCCCTCCTCCACCATCTCGCCGATGAGGGCGAGGCGCTCGCCCTCCAGCCCCACGGACACGGCCCCGACCGGGTAGACCCGGGCCGCGCCCGCCCGCATGCCCTCGGCCCGCACGAAGCCCACGGCCGCCGGGTCGTCGATGGGCGGGTCCGTGTTCGGCATGGCACAGATGGACGTGAAGCCGCCCACCACCGCCGCCCGCGTCCCCGTGGCGATGGTCTCCTTGTGCTCGCCGCCGGGCTCCCGGAGGTGCACGTGGACATCCACCAGACCCGGCGTCACCACCAGGCCGGAGACGTCCCGGACCGTGGCGCCGTCCGGCGCCCCGAGGCCCCGGCCGATGGCCTCCACCCGACCGTCCACGAGGAGGACGTCCGCCACCTCGTCCATGTTCTGGCTCGGGTCCACGACCCGGCCACCCTGCAACAGGACCGGTTCAGGATCCACCATGTTTCGCCGCTTCCGCCTTGTCGGGCACGCCGCCGGCCAGCAGGTAGAGCACCGCCATGCGTACGGCCACCCCGTTGGTCACCTGATTCAGGATCACCGAATGCGGCCCGTCGGCCACATCGCTGTCGATCTCGACGCCGCGGTTCATGGGCCCGGGGTGCAGGATCAGGAGCTCCCTGGGCGCCCGCGCGACCCGCTCGCTGGAGACGCCGAAGATGCGGTTGTACTCCCGCAGGCTCGGCACGTAGCCGGCCTGCATGCGCTCGAGCTGGAGCCGCAGCACGTTGAGCACGTCCGCCCATTCGATGGCTTCCTCGATGCGATGGAAGACCCGCACGCCCAGATCCTCCGCCGCGGGCGGGAGCAGCGTCTTGGGCCCGCAGATCCCCACCTCCGCGCCCAGCTTGAGGAGGCCCCAGATGTTGGACCGGGCCACCCGCGAGTGGCGGATGTCGCCCACGATGCAGACCTTGAGTGCCCCGATCTTGCCCTTGTGGTCCCGGATCGTGAGCAGGTCCAGCAGCGCCTGGGTCGGGTGCTCGTGCCGCCCGTCCCCGGCGTTCACCACGTTGGACGGGATCCGGTCGGCCAGGAACTTCGCCGCCCCGGAGGAGCCGTGACGCATGACGACCATGTCGATGCGCATGGCCTCCAGGTTGCGGGCCGTGTCCACCAGCGTTTCGCCCTTCACCACGCTGGACCCGCTGCTGGAGATGTTCACCGTGTCCGCCGACAGGCGCTTCTCGGCGAACTCGAAGGAGACCCGGGTCCGGGTCGACGGCTCGTAGAAGAGGTTGACGATCGTCTTGCCGCGGAGGACAGGCACCTTCTTGATGGCCCGCTCGCTGATCTCCTTGAAGGGCTCCGCGGTGTCGAGGATGGCGGCGATCTGCTCCGGCGAGAGGTGCTCCAGCCCTACCAGGTCCTTACCCAGGTGCTCCGCCGCGGGCATTACGCCTCCTTCGTCGGGTCCGTCACGAGCTCGACACCCGTTCGCCCATCCACTTCGGTGACCAGCACCTCCACCCGCTCGCCGTGGAGCACCTCCAGGTGGCGGCCCACGATGTCCGGCTGGATCGGCAGCTCCCGGCCGCCACGGTCCACCAGCACACAGAGGTAGATCCGGCTCGGCCGGCCGAAATCGGCGAGCTCGTCCATGGCCGCCCGGGCGGTGCGACCGGTCATGGCCACGTCATCCACGATGACGATGACCCGCTCGTCGACGCCGTCCTCGGGCAGCCGGGTCTCGCCGAGCACCGGCCGTGGCCCGATCTGGGTCAGGTCATCCCGGTACAGGGTGATGTCCAGCGAGCCCACCGGCGGACGCACGCCCTCGGCGGTCTCGATCTCCGCCGCAAGGCGCTGTGCCAGCTCCACGCCCCGACGCTGGATGCCCACCAGCGAAAGCCCTTCCGTACCGTCGTTCTTCTCGACGATCTCGCGCGCCATCCGCTCCAGCGTACGCTGGGTCGCGCGCTCGTCCATGATGGATTCTCGGCGTTCGGCCATGACGCGGGATCCGGGTGGAAAAGTCGCGGCAAGCTACGCCGCGCGAGGCGCCCGTGTCAACGTCCGATCCGGCCGTCCGCATGGTTGTGGGGGCCAACGTCGCCGCGCTCCTCCAGCCGGGGGTGTTGCAAGCACCGGGGCCGCAGTATCTTGCCCGCGCTTTTCGACCAGCGCATCGGCGACCATGACCGTTCCCATCGATCCGGGCTGGCTCAGCGTCCTGCCGCCCGTCGCAGCCATCGCCCTCGCCCTCATCTTCCGCGAAGTCGTCATCTCCCTCTTCGCCGGCGTGTGGCTCGGCGCCCTCTTCATCGCCGGGTGGGACCCTCTGGCGGCGACCCTCACCGCCGTGGACACCTACGTGGTGGGCTCCCTGAGCGGTGACCCGGACCACGTGGCCATCATCATGTTCAGCCTCATGCTCGGCGGCATGGTCGGGGTCATGAGCCGGAGCGGCGGTACCCAGGGCATCGTGGAGGCCATGGAGCATCACGCCACGAGCCGGCGACGCGGCCAGTTCTTCACCTGGCTCGCCGGCGTGCTGGTCTTCTTCGACGACTACGCCAACACGCTCATCGTGGGGAACACGTTCCGCCCGGTGACGGACCGGCTCAGCATCTCGCGTGAGAAGCTGTCCTACATCGTCGACTCCACGGCGGCGCCCATGGCGGCCATCGCCGTCATCACCACGTGGGTCGGGTTCGAGATCTCTCTCATCGGCGACGCCCTGGGCAACGCCGCCGCCAACGTCGCCGACCCGGCGATGCAGGCCGATCTCATGGCGGGCGCCGAGAACCCCTTCAACGTGTTCCTCCACTCCATCCCGTTCCTGTTCTACCCGATCCTGGCGCTGCTCTTCGTCTTCATGACCCTCTGGATGCGCCGGGAGTTCGGACCCATGCTCGCCGCCGAGATCCGGGCCGCTACCGGCGGCGGGCTCTACCGGGCGGATGCCCAGCTCGCCGCCGACACCTCCGGCGGCATCATGGAGCCGCCCGACGGCGCGCCGCACCGATGGGTCAACGCGGGGATCCCCGTCATCTCCGTCATCCTCGTGGCGATGCTGGGCATCTACTTCACCGGCAAGGCCGGCGCCGGGGCCGACGCCGGGCTGCGGGAGATCGTGGGCGCCGCGGACCCGTTCAAGTCCCTCATCTGGGCCTCCTTCACCGGGTCCGTCGTGGCCATGGTCATGGCCGTCGGACAGCGGATCCTGAGCACCCGGGACACCATCGAGGCGTGGATGGGCGGGCTCCGCTCCATGATGCTCGCCATGATCATCCTGACGCTGGCCTGGGCCCTCGGCGACGTGACCGAGGCCCTCGGCACGGGACCGTACCTCTCCAACATCCTCCAGGACACCCTGCCCATGCAGGTGCTCCCGGCGCTGACCCTCGTCGTGGCCGCCGCCATCTCCTTCTCCACCGGCACCTCGTGGGGGACCATGGCCATCCTGTACCCGGTGGTCATCCCCCTGGCCGTGGCCATGGGCGCCGGCGTGGGCTTCCACGCGGGGAACGACTACACGGTGCTGTTGGGCGTGGTGAGCTCCATCATGGCCGGCTCCATCTTCGGTGACCACTGCTCACCCATCTCGGACACCACCGTCATGAGCTCCATGGCCTCGGGCTGCGACCACGTGGACCACGTGCGGACCCAGCTCCCGTACGCCCTGCTCGTGGCCGTCATCGCCATGGCCGTGGGCGACATCCCGACCGCCTACGGCATGAACCCGTTCCTGAGCCTGGCCATCGGGGCGACGATATTGGTCGCTTTCCTCCGGATCTTCGGCAAACCCGTCCAGGAAGCCATCACGGAGGCCCGGGCAGAGCAGGAAGCGGGTCCGGAGACCGCGGTGGAGAGCACCCTGTCCTGAGCGCCCGACGGCCGCGTCAAGGCTCCGGTGTCCGGCCCCCCGCCGTCCCGTAGCCCGTGAGCTCCACGTAGCCGGCCCCCCGCACCGGGCCCTGCCGGTCCCGGCCGACGGCATCCACCGCTCCTTCCCAGTACCGGAACGCCACATCCAGCTCCTGGTTCCGGAGCCAGGGCGTGAGGGTCAGCTCCAGGCCGGTCTCGGGCACGGAGACGCGCCAGCGGGACGGGTAGGTGACGCCGGTCGTCGGGCTCGTCCACCGGTCCAACACCTCCAGGACGACGTCGTCCGCCGAGAGGGGTGGGGCGGAGCCGTCCGCCCGGACGAGCACGCCGCCGCTCAGCGGGTCGGTGCCGCCGTCGCTGCGGCGGAGCCGGTAGTACATGAGGTCCCGGCCATCCTCGAAGCGGAGCGCGAACCAGTCCCAGCCTTCCAGGTCGGGTCCCAGCGCGCTGGTGCTCCACTCCCGGTCCAGCCAGGCGGCCCCGGAGACGGGTACCGTGTCCGCCTCCACCACGACGGTGCCCCGCGCCGGCATCCGGGGGAACGAGTAGTAGTACGACGCGTTCCCCGGTTCCGGGCCCTTCCGGCTCAGACCCCGCTCACCCTGGAGGACGATCCCCTTCCCCGCTTCCAGGGCCAGGTCCACGGCCACCTCCCCCGCCGCTGCGCGGAGACGTAGCGGAAACACGCACTCGGGACCCGCGGAGCCGGTCTCCGAGCCCGCCAGCTCCCAGTCCAGCAGCCAGACCCGGAAGGGGACGGCCCGTGCCCCGGCGATGCCCAGGGCGGCCCGGCCGAAGCGGTCGAAGGCGTGGAACCGGCCGGCCGCCGGGTCCGTCAACGCGAAATGGCCCATATAGACCTGGCGGGTCGCCCAGTCCGAGTCCAGGGCCGGTGGCTCCGCGGCGAGGGCGGACCGGAACAGGGTGAACTGGAAGCCGAACCGTCGTTCATCCCCGTCCAGGGTCCCGGTGATGTACCACCACTCGTTGCGGAAGGCGGGGTGGTCGGCGTGGTCGCGCGGGAAGACGAAGGGCCGTGGCTCCAGCGCCCGGGCGTAACCCGCGGTGTCCGCCCCGGCGAGGGCCTCCGTCACCGAAAGCGTCGCCCGGATCTCCCGCGCCGGCTCCCGGACCGCGTCCACCACGACGACCACAACCGCCAGGCCGAGCAGCGCCGCCGCCAGCCGGATCACCCTTCCCTCAACGCCGTGGCGGGAGAGGTCCCGGCCATGCGGTAGGACGGGTACAGCCCCGCCAGGAGCGAGGCCACCGTGGCCACGAGCACCGCCTGCACCAGGAGGCCCGGCGCCGCCGCCAGCTCGATGGTCCAGCCGAAGGACCGTCGGTTCACCACGTAGATCATGATCGCCGCCAGGACCATCCCCACCGGCAGCGACAGCAGGCCGGCCGCCAGCCCCATGAGGCCCGTCTGGGACGCGACGAGCTGCCAGACCTGGCGCGGGGTCAGGCCGTTCGCCCGGAGCACGCCCAGCTCCCGGGCCCGCTCGAGCTGAAGCGCCATGAGCGCGCTCACCACGCCCACGAACGCCACCACCAGCGCCAGCAGCCGCAGCACGGCCGTGATGGCGAAGGTCCGGTCGAAGACCTCCAGCGACGCCTCCCGCAGGCCGCGCTGGGACCGCACGAACAGGCGCTGCAGCGGAGCCGTCGCCCGGCGGATGGCCTCCACCGCTGCGTCGGCGTCGCCGTCGGCCAGGAAGACGGAGAGGGAGGTCACGGCGTCGTCGTGCCAGAGGCGGACGTAGGCCGGACGCGCCATCATGATCCGGCCCCGGTCCGAGCCGTAGTCCCGGTACACGCCCACCACCGGGAAGGCCCGCAGCCCCTCGGCGGTCCGCAGCCGCACCGTGTCGCCCGGGCTCAGAGCACGGCGATACGCGTACGGCTCCGAGACGATCACCGCCTCGCCGTCCCGGAACGCCGGCCACAGGGTGTCGGGGTCGCCTTCCAGGAACTCGAACGCGTCCCGCAACGCCTCGTCCGGCGCCACCGCCGTGAGGGGCGCCGTGCCCGCCGGCGTGAGGACCTCCACGTTCCGGTACCGCCGGGCGCGGGCCACCACCGCGAGCCCCTCGACCCGCGCCGCCACGCCCGGGGCCAGCGTTCCCGACGGGCCGCCCCGACCCGGCGCCGGCGGCGACACGTACACGTCCGCCTGGAGCGTACGGTCCAGCCAGCGGACCACCGTGCCCCGGAAGCTCTCGATCATGACACCCACGCCCACCGCCACCGAGACGGCGATGGTCAGCGCCGCGATGGCCGGCGCCGTCCGGCTCAGACTCCCGGCCACGCCCCCGGCGGCCATACGGCCCAGGATCCCGAACGCGCCCGCCACCGGTCGCGCCAGACGCATGAGGAGGAGCGTGGCGCCCGGGATCAGCGCCGCACAGGCCAGGATGATGCCGAACAGCCCCGCGAAGCTCGCCGTCAGGCTGCGACCGGACACGACGAGGACGACGGTGCCGACCAGGCCGAGACCCACCCCGGCCGCCGTGACCCACGGCAGCGCGGCACGCAGCCGGTCTTCCAGCGTGGACCGGAGCGTCGCCGACCGGGGCTGGACCAGGGTCGCCTCGACCGCCGCGGGCAGCGTCGCCAGGACCGTGGCGCCCAGACCCATGGCCACCGCCTTCGCCAGCGCCGCCGGTGGCAGCGCCAGCTCCCGGACCTGCACCACGAAGTAGAGGTCGTTGATGGTGCGGGTCACCAGCCCGACCAGGCCGCGGCCCAGCACGACGCCCAGCACCACGCCCAGCGCCGTGCCCACGACACCCAGCGCCGCCGCCTCCCACACCACCATCCCCAACACCTCCCGCCGGGTCACGCCCAGCACCCGGAGCGTGCCGATGAGCTCCCGGCGCTGGACCACCGAGAAGGTCATGCTGTTGTAGATCAGGAACACCCCGAAGACCAGCGCCAGCAGGCCCAACGCCCGCAGGTTCAGCTCGAAGGCCGCCGTCAGCTCGTCCAGCGAGCCCGCCCGGGAACCGGCACGCTCGAGCTCCGACGCCGGCGGCAGCAGCGACCGCACCACCGCCTCGATCCCGGGCCCGGACCCTTCCTCCAGGATCAACTCGATGCGATCGAGCCCGGACCGGCGCAGCAGGTCCTGCGCCGTCGCCACGTCCACCACCAGAAGCCCGTCCAGCGCACGCCGGCTCAACGCGCTTCGAGGCTCGAGCCGGGCCGTGACCCGGACGCGGCCCCGCCGGCCCTGGTACGAGACCGCCAGCGTGTCGCCGGGACCCACCCCCAGCCGCTCCGCCGTCGCCGGCGTCAACGCCGCCGCACCCGGCTCCAGCAGGTCCGTCACCGACCCGCCCGAGGCACGACCCAGGAACGGCCGGAACGGCCCCTCCGCCAGCGGGTCCACACCCAGCAACCGCACCACCACCGAATCCCCCGCCACCACGTCCGCCTGGATCACCGGAGCGGCCGCCACCACACCCGGCGCAGCCGCCAACCGGGCGTACAGGCTGTCCGGCACCCCACCCGCACCCACGACCCTGTGCGTCGCCCGGCCCGCCACCGCCTCCGTCGACAGGGTAAACGCCCGGCGAGCGCTCCCGATGGCCAGATCCACCGACAGCACCACCGCCACGCCCAGGGCGATGCCCAGCGCCGCCAGCCCGATCTGCCACGGATGCCGCAACACGTAACGCCGGCTCGAACGCCCGATCAGACCCGTCACCGCTCCACCAGCCTGCCCTCCCGCAGCTCCAGCACCCGGTCCCCCACCCTCGCCACGTCCTCGCTGTGCGTCACCACCAGCATCGTCTTGCCCGCCCCACGACCCAGCTCCTCCAGCAGGTCCAGCACCCGTCGACCCGTCCGGGCATCCAGGTTGCCCGTCGGCTCGTCCGCCAGCACCACCGCCGGATCGTGCGCCAGCGCCCGCGCCACCGCCACACGCTGCTGCTCTCCGCCCGACAGTCGGTCCGGATACGTCGCCGCACGGTCGGCCAAACCCACACGCGCCAGCAGACCCAGAGCCCGGTCGTGGTCCGCCCGGCCCATGCGACGACTCAGCTCCAGCGGCAGGAGCAGGTTCTCCTCCACCGTCAGCGTCGGGATCAGGTTGAAGAACTGGAAGACGAACCCGATCCGGTCCCTGCGGAACAGCGTCCGCTCACGCTCCACCAGCCCCGGAATGGACACCCCGGCCACCACCACGTCCCCCGCCGTCGGCAGGTCGATCCCGCTCACCAGGTTGAGCAGCGTCGACTTCCCCGACCCGCTGGGTCCCATGAGCACCACCACCTCCCCCGCCCCCACCCGCCCATCCGCGGCCCGCAGCACCAACCGCTCCCGTTCCCCTTCCCGGTACGCCTTCGTCACTCGCCGTAGCTCAATCATGGCGCCCATCATAACCGCACCGTCCCACCACCGGCGACCCCCGCCTCGACGGCGTCGACGGACATGACACTCAAACTATTGTGTTACAGGAAGTTAATACAGACTACCTCAAGTACTGTATCATACCCACGTCCCGGCGGTGATGAGCTCGATGCAGTTGCCCGCCGGGTCGCGGAAATAGAGGGAGCGGCCGCCGGAGGGCCACTCGGTCTCGGCCTCGACGGGGATGTCGAGGTCGGCGAGGTGTCGGCGCCAGCGTTCGAGGGCCTCGCGGTCGGGCACGTCGAAGGCGACGTGTCCGGGACCGTGTGCGCCGTGGGGCGGCACGTCGCCGCCGCGGCCGGAGGCGTCGGGGTCGAAGACGAGGAGGACGTCGCGTCCGGCGCGGAAGAAGGCGTGGCGGCCTTCCTTGCGGGTGATGGTCTGGAAGCCGAGGCGTTCCCAGAACCGGGCGGCGGTGTCCAGGTCGTCCACGTAGAGCGCTGCTTCGTGGATGCCGCCGAGGGGTGGGTGGCTCATAAATCTAATAGACGGGGTTGGCCAGGGGCTCACGGCGAATGCCGCGGAGCAGGTTGTCCCAGGCAGTGTCCCACATGGCGCGCCGGGTTTCCTCGGTGGCGCTGCCCAGGTGTGGGAGCAGGACGGTGTTGGGCAGAGCGCGCAGGCGTTCGGGGATCTCGGGCTCGTGCTCGTAGACGTCGAGGCCGGCGGCCCGGAGCCGGCGCTGTTCCAGCGCTTCGATGAGGGCCTCTTCCACGACGATGGGCCCGCGAGCCGTGTTGACGAGGACGGCGGTGGGCTTCATGCGGGCGAGGGCGTGGCGGTCGATGAGTCCTTGGGTCTCGGAGTTGAGGGGCAGGTGTATGGAGACGATGTCGGCGTCGGCCAGGAGGGCGTCCAGGTCGAGGCGTTCGGCGCCGTTGGCTTCGAGGGCGGGTGCGGCGTCCTTGTCCCAGTAGACGACGCGCATGCCGAAGGCGGGCGCCCTGTGCGCCACTTCCTGCCCGATGCGTCCTGCGCCGACGATGCCCAGCGTCTTCCCTTCCAGCCCCATGCCCAGGAGCTGAGTGGGCTGCCAGCCGTCCCAGCGGCCGGATCGGGCCAGCGCTTCGCCCTCGGGAACGCGGCGGCAGGCGGCGAGGATGAGGGTCCAGGTGAGCTCGGCGGTGGCGCCGGTGAGGACGCCGGGCGTGTTCGAGACACCCACGCCCCGGTCCCGGGCGGCGGGCACGTCGATGTTGTCGTAGCCCACGGCGTAGTTGGCCACGACGCGGAGCGCGGGCAGGCGGTCGAGCTCGGCGGGCCCCACCGGCCGGGTCAGGGTCGGGATGATCCCGGCGTAGTCCCCCGCCGGGATGTCCTGCTCCGGGTCCAGGATCTCCACCTCGACGTCGTCCGGCACCTCCGTGTCCTCCAGGAAGGCCTCCAGCTCCGCGGACACCAGTACACGCATCACGTCTCTCCCGGGTTCGCTCATCAGCGTCGGTCCCGAAAAAAGGACCGGAGCAGCGCCGCCGACTCCTCGGCGAGCACGCCTCCGGTCAGCTCCACGCGGTGGTTCAGCCGCGGGTCCTGCACGAGGTTGGCCAGGGACCCGGCCATTCCCGTCTTCGGGTCCGGTGCGCCGTAGGCCAGGCGCCGGATCCGGGCCAGGATCATGGCCCCGGCGCACATGGCGCACGGCTCGAGGGTCACGTAGAGGGTGGCGTCGGGAAGCCACCAGTGCCCCGTGGCCCGGGCGGCGGCCCGCAGCGCCGCCATCTCGGCGTGGGCCGTGGGGTCCACATCGTCACGCATCCGGTTCCGACCCTCGCCGGCCACCCGTCCGTCCAGCACGACGACGGCGCCCACCGGCACCTCGCCGTGTTCGGCCGCCTCCCCGGCCAGCTCCAGCGCCCGCCGCATCCACCGCTCGTCCTCCGGCTGCGGCGGGCCCGGCTCCGTCACCGGCTCAGCCGCCGGCGGGCTCGGCATCGGCGGCGTCCCGCATCGAATCGGGCACCCGCAGCCGCCGCAGCACGCTGATGACGCGGCCCACGATCTCGACCTCGTCCGGCGAGACCAGCGTCGGCGGGTAGTTCACGTTGGCCGGCTCCAGCACGATGTCGCTGTCGCGGCACCAGTAGCGCTTGACCGTGGTCTCGTCCCCGAGCCGCGCCACGACCACATCGCCGCCGTCCAGATCGTCGGGAGAGACCGGCTCGCAGAGCAGCAGGTCGCCGTCCCGGATTCCGACCCCCGTCATGCTGTCGTCCTCGATGGTCACGAAGAAGGTGCCGTTGGCCCCGGCGAGGCGCCGGTCCAGGGTGAAGCCCTCCTCCTCGTCCGTTGCGGGCTTGGCCGCGTAGAGGGGCACCGAGACCGTGTCGGCGCCCAGATCCACCCCGATGAGCCGCACACCTCGCGATCGGGACGGATCCCGCTCGATCCAGCCTTTCTCCGCAAGCGACTGGAGGTACTCCGACACCGTCTTCGTACTCTTGATGTCGAACCTGTGGCCGATCTCGCGGATCGAGGGCTGGTACGTGTGCTCCCGCAGGTACCCGATCATGAAGTCGAGGATACGGCGTTCCAACTTGGTCAGAGGCTCCGGCATGGTCTGCCTCCACCGGCGTACTGGACCGGGGCGGTCCGATTGAGGGGCGGGCGGCCGTGGCACGGGCGGTCGCGCGCGGGATCAATTGCCCCTCCTGGGCTCGAACCAGGACTCTCCTGATCCAGAGTCAGGCGTGTTGCCAATTACACCAAGGGGCAAGCGTTTTTTGGATTTTCATGGTACGGCGTTTTTGGCGCGATGTCAAGCACGGCGGGGCCATTCAGGTGTTTGGAATTACGAAAAAAACGACATGGCCCGGCAGGCCCCTTCCGGGCGGTCCCGACCCGGGCCCGGCTCCGGCCGGGCTCAGCCGTCGTCGTCGTGCCCGGCGAGGGTGTCGAGGATGTCGAGGGCCCGGCGGATGCGGTCGAGGCCCCGTTCCCGCCCGACGGCCATGGCCACCTCGAAGATGCCGGGGGACGCCGCAGTGCCCAGCAGGGCGACGCGGAGGGGATGGATGAGCTTGCCGGCGCCTACGCCCAGCTCCCGGGCCAGGTCCCGGAGCGTGGTCTCGAGTGTGTCCTCGTCCCACGGATCCAGGGCGGCGAAGCGTTCGTGGAGCGCCCGGAGCCGGTCCGCCACCTCGGCGGGTCGTTTCCAGTGCTTGCGCACGGCGGCCTCGTCGTACTCGACGGTGGGCGTGATGAAGGGGAGCGCCTGCTCGGCGATGTCGTCGATGCGCCGTGCCCGGCTCTTCAGCAGGCCGATGAGGTCGAGGTACCAGTCGCGGCGCTCGGCCAGTGCCGTGGTGTCCACGCCCCGGGCGTCGAGCGCTTCGGTGACCAGGGGCTCCAGCTCGGCGGGGTCGCGGCGGTCGATGTACTGGCCGTTCAGCCACTCCAGCTTGTCCGTATCGAAGACGGCGCTCTTCTTGTTGATGCGGCCCAGGCTGAAGGCCTGGACGAGCTCGTCGCGGTCCATGATCTCCCGGTCGTCGCCGGGGGACCAGCCGAGCAGGGCGAGGAAGTTGATCATGGCCTCGGGGAGGATCCCTCGGCCGGCGTAGTCGCCGACGGCCGTAGCCCCGTGGCGCTTGGACAGGCGTTTGCCGTCGGCGCCCAGGATCATGGGCACGTGGCAGAAGGTGGGCACGGTGTAGCCCAGCGCCTCGTAGAGCAGGATCTGCTTGGGCGTGTTGGAGAGGTGGTCGTCGCCGCGGATCACGTGGCTGATGCGCATGTGGGCGTCGTCGCTCACCACGGCCAGGTTGTACACCGGCGTGCCGTCGCTCCGGAGCACGATGAAGTCGTCGATGTCGCCGTTGTCGAACGACGTGGACCCGTGCACCGCGTCCACCCATTCGGTCCGGCCCTCCGGCACCCGCATGCGGATGGTGAAGGGCTCGCCGGCGTCGGCGCGGCGCTCCGACTCCTCGGGCGAGACGACACGGAGACAGCGACGGTCGTATCGGTACGCGCCGTCATCGCCGGTCCCGGCCCGTCGCGCCTCCAGCTCCTCGGGCGTGCAGAAGCAGCGGTAGGCCGCGCCTGACTCCAGCAGGCGGAAAGCGTCGGCGCGGTGGCGCTGGAGGCCATCGGCCTGGTGCGCCGGGCCCTCGTCCCAGTCCAACCCGAGCCAGGTCAGGCCGTCCATGATGGCCCGGACCATGGCGTCGCTGGAGCGTGCCCGGTCCGTGTCCTCGATGCGCAGGACGAACGTCCCGCCTTCCCGCCGGGCGAAGAGCCAGTTGAAGAGGGCCGTCCGCGCTCCACCCACGTGCAGGTAGCCGGTGGGCGAAGGCGCGAAGCGTACGCGGGGGGTCATGGCGGCGAAGCTACCTCCGCGGCTCCGCCCAGGCCATCCCGTCGGGCTCGTCGCCGGGCCGGATCTCGCCGGTCACCTCCCACCGTTCCAGGTCCAGGATCGAGACCTTGTCGTCGGCGGTGTTGGCCACGTAGGCGATGCGGTCGTCCGGGTGGAGCAGGATGCCGATGGGTGTGGCGCCGACGGGGATGCGCCGCACGACCTCCCACGCGTCCAGGTCCACGACGGCGACCTCGTCCGCCTCGGCGTTGGACACCAGGAGCTGGCGCACGCTGGTCCGGACGCGTACCCGGATGGGGAAGGCGCCCACCTCCATGGACCGGGTCACCCGGTTCGTTGCCACGTCGATCTCCGTGAGGGTGCCGGCGGCCCGGTTGGTCACGTAGACGTGGTCGCCGTCGGGCGAGACGTCGATCCCCTCGGCGCCGGCGCCCGTCTCGATCTGGGCCAGCACCCCGCCCGTCCGGGCGTCCACGGCCGTGACGTTCCCGCTGCCGATGTTGGCCGTGTAGACCCGGTCGTGGCGCGCGGCGATGGCCACCTGGTGCGTCGTCCGCTGCCCGGTCTCCACGGCGTGCAGGATCTCACGGCTCACGGGGTCCACGTGGAGCACGTGGCGGGAGCCCTCGGTGGTGACCCAGAGCGTCCCGTCGTCGGCCACCACGATGCCGTGCGGCCGGGTGTGGGGCGCCAGGTCGATGGTGCCCACCGCCTCGCGGGTCTCCAGGTCCACGATGGTGATGGTGGTGCCGGGGCGCGCGCCCGTCCCGTAGTCGGTTACGTACGCCCGACGTCCGTCCCGGGAGGTGGCCACCTCGTGAGGCGCGAAGCCCGTGGGCACCGTGGCCAGCTCGTCGCCCGTCGCCGGGTCCACCAGCGACACGGTGCTCGAGCTCTTGTTCACGACGACGAGCACGGCGCCATCCTGGGCGACGGCCGGGGCCGCGGACGAGGCGCAGACCAGCGTCGTGACGGCCAGTGCCAGGTGGAACAGCTTCATCTCTCTCCTCCCGATCGGTCATTCACCGTTCAGCTCCCGACGCCGGTACTCCAGCAGCCGGGCCTTCCGCGACCTGGGCAGGCGGTCCCATTCGGGCTCCTTCACCTTGACCTCCACCCCGCCCATGAGGGCCAGCCCGCCGACACGGATCAGGGGCACACGGGGGTCCGACGCCGACTCGGCCTGGCTCTCGTGGGTGAATCCGCCCAGGAGGGCGATGCCGCCGGTGTCCACCCGTACGTCCGGCGGCACCGTGATCTCGACGCCGCCCATGATCGCCCAGGCATCGATGGTGTATACGTCGTGCTCCAGGACGGCGTGGCGGAAGTCCAGCTCCACACCGCCCCAGAAGGCGAACGCGTGGATCGTGTCCGGTGGCTGCCACTGACCCTTCCGCTCGGACCCGCCCATCACGGCGAACAGGAACGCGCTGTCCGACGACGAGCCTTTCGACGGCGGCCTCCCCTCTCGCCGCCTCGTCGGCTTCGCCTCCTTCTTCCCCGCGGCGACCGGCCGGTGCCCCGGCAGGTCCCGGAGCAGGGCGTCCAGCTCCTCCCGGGTGCGGGCCCGGTGCGCCACATCGAGCCGCCGCTCGTACTCGGACACGCTGAGCCGGTCCGCCGAGAAGTGCTTGATGAGGGCCGCGAGGGTTGCCTCCCGCGACGCTCTCAATGCGGGCTTCCCTTCAGATTCGCTCATGTCCGCGGGATCCGGCGTTGGGGCCGATGCGCCGTCCGGGCACAAGTATAGACTGGCCGCCGCCTCGAGGCCACAGCCTCCGGCGACAGCCGACAGGCGGCATGCCGGCAGGCACAGGCG
The DNA here is from genome assembly GCA_964416095.1 of uncultured Gemmatimonadaceae bacterium. GTDB lineage: Bacteria > Gemmatimonadota > Gemmatimonadetes > Longimicrobiales > RSA9 > CAYQCY01. The sequence continues at coordinate 9,767 of CAYQCY010000040.1, read as the reverse complement.
TTTCCTTCCGCCTTCCGCCTTCCGCCTCAGTGACCCAGCCGGTAGCCGACGACCTGCTGCACGCCGAGACCTGTCTTCCTCCACCACGAGCCGGCCTTCCTGGTCGAACAGGATGCCGGCGATGGCCGGCTTGTGCGCGGGCCGGTCCGGCGACGCTCCGGCCGATGGTTCGACGGTAGACGCCATCGGGCCCGAACACCTGGACCACGCCGGCGATCCTGCCGATGGCGACCGTGTCGGCGGTGCCCTGCTCCTCCCCGCACCCCGCGATGAGCAGCAAGGACGCCGCGAAGACGGCGGCTCGCCGCGAGCCCGCCCCGCGACGAACGTCATCGATCACCGATCGCCGATCACCGATCACCGATCACGTCGCTGCCTCCGCCCGTCTGCCGGGAAGGAGACCCCGCACCCGGCGCCAGCCCCACCGCCCCGCGCGCAGCGGCCAGCGCGGCAGGCGTGGTTTCCGGAAGAAGGGCGTCCGCTCGAAGAGGTAGTAGAGGGCCGGCGTCACCGAGAGGACCAGAACCGTGGAGCTGGCCAGCCCGCCGATGAGGGCGTAGGTGAGCGCGTTCCATATGTTCTCGTCCGCCGAGGCGCTGAAGAGTACCAGCGGAAGCAGGCCGAAGATGGTCGTACCGCTCGTCATGAGAATGGGCCGCACCCGCTCCAGGGTGCCGCGCACGATGGCGGGCCTCAGCATCATGCCGCCCTCGCGCCGCACCTGGTTGATGTGGTCCACCAGCAGGATGGCGTTGTTCACGACGATGCCCGCCATCATGATGATCCCGACGTACGCTTCCCGGGTGAAGCTGGCCCCGCTGTAGAAGAAGATCAGGAAGACACCGATGAGGGCCATGGGCACGGTGAGGAGCACGCAGAACGGCTGCCGGAGCGACTCGAACAGCGCGGCGGTCACCATGAGGATCAGGGCGATGGCCACGGCCAGGACGCCCCAGATCTGGCGCTGCTCCTCCTCGTCCCAGCGCCACTCGTTGCTCGTCTCGATGGTGTAGCCCGGGGGCAGGTGCGTGGCCTCGACGACGGCGTCCTGTACGGCGTCGCCCAGCTTCCTCGGCCCCCGGAACTCGTACGACACGTAGCGCTGGTACTGCTGGTCCTCCCGCTCGATGCGGGAGAGCACGTCCCGCTCCTCCAGCACCGCCACGTCACCCAGGCGCACCGCACCACCGCCGGGCTTCGGGATGAGCAGGTTCTGCAGATCGAAGAGGTCCAGCGTCCGGTTCCCCTCCAGCTTGACGGAGAACTGCACCTCGTCGCCGCCGAGACGGATGTTCTCGTTCCCCGTCGACTCCCGCACCGATGCCCGGACCATGTACACCACGTCCCGGGCCGTCAGATCGTGCAGCCCCAGGCGCGGACGGTCGATCCGGAGTACCAGCTCCGTTTCCTTGTCCCGGGTGTAGTACCGGCCGATGGAGTTCGTGTCCACGTCCCGGATCCGGGAGAAGCGCTGGAGTCGCCGGCCCAGGTCCTCGGCGATGCCCCGGACCTGCTCGTAGTTGTAGCCCAGGATCTTGATGGCGTAATTGGGCGGCGTGCTGCCGCCGCCGTAGAACGAGGGCCCGAAGCCGTAGACCCGGACCTCCGCACCCCCGAACAGGTGGCTGTACGCCACCATCTGCTCCTTGATGGTGGGCGGCACGTTCGTCAGCTCCAGCGAGTCCGGGAAGAGGACCTCGATGCGAGCGAACTCGGGCCGCACGTTCGTGGTGAACTTCTCCACCTCGGGCATCCGGCGCAGCCGCGCCTCGAAATGTCCCGCCAGCTCGTCCATCCGCTCCAGTTCCGAGCCCCGGGGCAGCGATATGTTGATCAGCAGCCGCGTGTCCTCGCCCCACCAACGGGTCCACAGGATCCCCCGCTGCACGTACGTGTCGAACAGGTGCCACGACCCGCCCAGCATGGCCAGCGCGATCAGCACCGTGACGATGGGGTGGCGCACCGTGGCGCCGACCAGCCACGCATAGAAGCGGACGTACACAGGCGCTCGACCGCCGTACGCGGCGTCCGCGAGTGCGCCGGCATCGAAGTCGTGCACGGCGTCCGATGGCGACTGGGTGACCGGGCGACCGGGCGACTGGGGGTCGCCGGACGAGCCGACGGACGGGATCCACCGCGCCCAGCGGCGGTCGGCGGCCGGCGGTCGGCGGTCCGTCCTGGCCAGCGGCCCCGGCCGCTCCCCGAGGATCCGCGCCGCCAGCGCCGGGATGAAGCTGAACGCCACGAACAGGCTCGCCACGAGGCTGAACCCCACCACGATGGCCAGGGGCACGTAGTAGGTCTGGAGCTCGCCCTGGAGGTAGACGAAGGGGATGAGCACCACCACGGTGGTCGTGGTGGAGGCGAGGATCGGCAGCACCACTTCCCGCGCCCCGCGCTCCGCCGCGATCTTCATGCGGTCACGAGCGGTTGCCGGAGTGCCCCCGCTCCCGGAGGCCGCCCCGCCGCGAACGCCGCCCTCCGCCGCGAACGCCGCCCCACCCGGCACCCCACTCCCCTGGGCCTGGGCCCGCCCCTGCTCCTGCCCCGCACCGGCGTACCGCCGCCGGTGCCTGTATATGTTCTCCAGCACCACGATCGCGTTGTCCACGATGAGCCCGAACCCCATGGCCAGCCCCATGAGGGTCAGCACGTTGAGGGTGAGGCCGCCGAAGTAGATGAGGTTCAGCGTGATCAGGATGGAGAACGCGATGGTCGTGAAGACGATGCCGGCGGACCGGATGGAGCGAAGGAAGAGGAGGAGCACGAAGAAGATCACGACGGCCGCGATCAGGGCCCGGACCCGGAGGTCCGAGAGTTGTGTCCTCACAGCCTCGCTCTCGTCGTTCTCCAGGATGGCGCGGACGCCCGCGGGGTGGAAGCTCTCGATGGCGCTCATGCGGCCCTTCGCCGCGTCGGCCACCTCCACCACGTTCGTCCCGGTCTCCTTGTGCACGCTGAACTGGACGGCGGGGAATCCGTCGATGCGGAAGTAGGCGTCGGCGTCCTCGAAGGTGTCGTGGACCCGCGCCACATCCGCCACTCTGACCAGCCGGCCGCGCTCCGTGAGCACCGGGAGCCGCAGGATCTCGGCTACGGATCGGGGCCGCTGCCGGATCGTGACCGTGCGCAGCGACCCGCCCGTCTCCACCGTTCCGGCCTCCCGCACGAACTCCAGGTCCCGGACCCGCTGCGCCACCCGGTCGATGCTCAGCCCGAGGGCCTGGACCTTCGTCTCGTCGAGCTCGATCTCGATGAGCCGTTGCCGCCCGCCGTACACCTGCACCGCGGCCACGCCCGGGACCTGGATCAGCTCCGGTTGGACCACGTCGTCCACGTGGGCCCGGAGCGCCTCCATGGTGTACGGCCCGGTGAGGACGTACGACAGGAACGGCCGGGTCTGGTCTTCGAACTCCCGCGGCACGTACGGAGCGACCTGCGGCCGGACCCGGGCGGGTAGCTCGTCCTCCAGCGCCGTCAGCCGCTCCGAGAGCTGGAGCCGGGCGAAGTCCATGTCCGTGTCCCGGGCGAACGAGACCTGGATCTGGGAGGTGCCGGCCCGGGAGGTCGATGTGATCGTCTCCACGCCCTGGACCTGCTGCACGGTCGCCTCGATGGGCGCCGTGACGAAGGCCTCCACCGTCTCCGGCGAGGATCCGGGCCAGGTCGAGGTGATGGACAGGCGGGGCAGCTCGGTGTCCGGCAGCAGCTCGATGGGGATGTTGATCCACGCCGCCACGCCCAGCAGCCCGATGGCCACGTAGGCCATGGACACGGCCACCGGCCGCCGGATGGCCAGCCGGATCACGCGTCCTCCACGTCGTCCAGGTGGGCCCCCGGCCGCACCGGCACGGATCGGCCTGCCGCCGCGCCCCGCTCCGTCGCCCCCACGAGGCGCGTCCGGAGCGACTCGATGAGGTCGTACGCCACCGGCACGACGATGAGCGTGAGCGCCGTCGCGGTGATGAGCCCGCCGATCACGGCGATGGCCAGCGGCGCCCGCAGGTCCGCGCCCCGGCCGATGCCCAGCGCCATGGGGGTCAGGCCCAGCACGGTGGTGACCGTCGTCATGAGGATCGGCCGCAGGCGAGCCCGTCCCGCCTCCAGGATCGCGTCCCGTACCACCAGGCCCCGGGCCCGGGCCTGGTTGATGAAGTCGACCTTCACGATGGCGTCGTTCACCACGATCCCTACCAGGATCACCACGCCGATCAGGCTCATGGTGTTGAGCCCGTCCCCCGCCAGCCACAACGCCACCACCGCCCCCACCACCGCCAGCGGCACGCTCAGCAGGATGGTGAACGGGTGGATCAGCGACTCGAACTGGGCGGCGAGGATCATGTAGACCAGGAGCAGCGCCAGGCCGAAAGCGAACGCCAGGTTACGGAAGCTCTGGCGCATCTCCTCGCTCTCACCACCCAGCTCCACCCGCAGCCCCCGCTCCGCCGGGACCGCGTCCAGCGTCGTCTGGATGGCCGCCAGGGCCCCGTCCAGGCCACCGATCGCCACGTCGGCGTAGACCGGCACGACGCGGCTCTGCTCCTTGCGCCGGATCTCGGACGGGCCCACCGCCTCCCGGGTCCGGACGAGCTGGCTCAGGGGGATGCCGTCCACCGTGAGCCGGGACAGCGTCGCCAACGAGCGCCGGTCCCGCTCCGGCAGCCGCACCATGATGGGGATCTTGCGGTCGAAGTCCACGAACTCCGTGGCCAGCTCGCCCCGCATGTAGTCTTCCACCGTCTCGGCGATCCGGCGCGGCTCGATGCCGAACGCGGCCGCACGCTCCCGGTCGATCTCCACCCGGATCTCCGGCTGGCCGAGCTCCGTGCCCAGCCGCACGTTCGTAAGCTCCGCCAACCCGGCCAGGCGCCGTTCCAGGACGAGGGCGTGCTCCAGCGCCGCGTCCAGGTCGTCGCCCCGTACCCGCACCGCGATGTCGGCCTCTCCACCCCCCAGCAGCCGCCCCAGCGCCGTGGCCTGCCCCGTCTCGATGGTCAGCACGCCCGGCCCCACCCCCGCCAGCGCCGGCGCCAGCCGCTCCAGCACCGCGGCGGTCCGTGCCGTCTCCTGCAGGCGCACGTCCATGAGCGCCGTGTGCAGCCCGCTCTCTTCCAGGTCCACGCCCGCCACCGCCGCCTGCCGTCCGATCTGGCTGAAGACCGCCTCCACCCGGTCCTCGGACAGGAAGACCGACTCCAGCCGTTCCGCCAGGTCCGCCGTCTGCTCCAGCGGCGTGCCCTTGGGCAGCTCGATACGGACCTGGAACGCGCCCTGGTCCACGTCCGGCAGCACCCCCCGGTCCAGCCGCGTCCCCAGGGCCACCGCGGCCACCAGGAGGACCATGGTCACCGCCACCACCCGGCCCCGCCGGCCCAGCGCCCGCTCCAGCACCCCGTGGTACCAGTCGGCGAAGCGCGCGAAGCCCCGGTCGAACGCCCGCAGCGACGGACGGGACACCCGCCGGAGCAGCCGCCCGGAGAAGGCGCCGGCAGCCTGCAACCCGCGGCGCAGCAGCCCCGCGTCCTCCGACGCGCCGAGGGTCCAGCGGGCGGCCATCGTGGGCAGCAGCGTGAGCGCCACCAGCAGGCTCATGAGCAGCGAGAACGCCACGGCGAAGGAGAGGGCGCCGAACAGCTCGCCGGCCACGCCCTCCACGTACACGATGGGCCCGAACACGCTGATCGTGGTCAGCGTCGCCGCCGTGATGGCCCCCTGCACCTCCTCCGCCCCCACCGCCGCACTCTCCAGCTCCCCTTCCCGGTTTCCCGATGACCGCGAACCCGGCTCACCCCCGGCGCCGACCTCACGCGGCGAACCCGGCTCCCCGTCACCCCCTGGGCCTGGGCCCGCCCCTGCCCCTTCCCTGTGCCTGAAGATGTTCTCCAGCACGACGATGGAGTTGTCCACCAGCATGCCGACGCCCAGGGCCAGGCCGCCCAGGCTCATGATGTTCAGCGACACGCCCGCCGCGTGGAGCAGCGCGAAGGTGCCCACGACGGAGATGGGGATGGCCAGGGCGATGGCCACCGGGTAGCGGGCGTCCCGCAGGAAGAGGAAGAGGACCAGGAAGGCCAGGATCCCGCCCAGCACGAGCGCCTGGACCACGTTGGAGATGGCGTCGCCGATGAAGCCGGCCTGGCTCGTCGCGACCTCCACCGACAGCGCCGGGTACTCCTCCCGGAGCTGCTCCAGCACCTCGTCCACGGACTCGGCGACCCGCACCGTGTTGGCTTCCGACTCCTTGAACAGCAGCAGCCCCACCGCCTCCCGGCCGTTGTAACGGGCGATGGACTCCCGCTCCTCGAAGCCGTCCTCGATGCGGGCCACGTCCCGCAGCAGGATCACCGACCGGGCCTGTGGTGCGCTCCCTGCAGCCGACCCTGGCCCGCTCCGGTCCGCCTGCCGACCCACCACCACGTCCCCCACCTGCTCGACCGACTCCAGCTCGCCCAGCGTGCGCAGCGTGTAGCGGTAGCGTCCCCGGCGGACCGTGCCGCCGGGTTGGCTCACGTTGGCCGCGTCGATGGCCGTGGCGATCTGCTCGATGGTCAGGCCGTACGCCTCGAGCTGTGCCGGATCCACCTCCACGTGGATCTCCCGCTCGAGCCCGCCCGTCACCGTGGCCTGCGCGATCCCGTCGATCTGCTCGAGGCGGCGCTTGAACACCGACTCGCCCAGCTCCTTCAGGTCCCGCAGGTCGCCCCCGGCGAGGGAGACGGCCATGATGGGCTCGCTGCGCGGGTCCGTGCGCAGCACGATGGGTCGGTCCGCGCCTTCCGGCAGCAGGTCCGCCATGTTGTCCAGCCGCTCCCGCACGTTCAGGGCGGCGAAGTCCATCTCGGTGCCCCAGACGAAGCGCACCGTGACCAGCGACGTGCCTTCCCGGGTGGTGCTCTCGATCTCCCGCATCCCGGGTACGGCGCTGAGCGCCTCCTCCACCGGCGTGGTGACGAGCCGCTCGACCTCCGCCGGGCCGACCCCCGTGTACGTGGTGTAGACCACCAGGCGCGGGTACGCCACGTCCGGCAGCAGGTCGATGGGCAGGCGCGAGAAGGAGATGAAGCCGAGGAAGACCACCGCGACGAAGAGCATCGCCACGGCCACCGGCCGACGGATGGAGCCACGGGGCAGCGACACGTCAGCGCAGCTCCCGGCCGACCCGCTCTTCCAGCGTCAGCCGCGCCACCAGGAAGTTGTAGCGCGCCTCCAGCAGGCTCCGCTCCGCCTGGGCCGCCTGCTGCACCATGGTCTGGAGCTGGGTGAAGTCGATACTGTTCTGGCGGTACTCCTCCTGCCCCAGCTCCAGCCGCTGCTGGGCGAGCTCGTGCGCACGCTCCGCCAGCTCCACGGCGCGGTGCGCGTTCTCCAGGTCGATGAGCGCGCTGCGCACCTCCGTCCCCACCTGGAGCCGTGCTTCCCGGAGCTGCTCCCGGGCGTCGTCCGCTCGGACCTCCGCCTGGGCGATGGCCGCCGAGGTCTGGAGCCCGCTGAACAGGGGCAGCGACGCGCTGATGCTGAAGCCGAGCGCACGGTTCTGCGGGTCCATCTCGAACAGCGCCGCGTAGTCGCGCCGGCTGTCGCCCCTGGACACGGAGCCGCCGAGGCTCACCGTGGGGAACCGGGCGGAACGGGCGGCCCCGACGCTCCGGTCGGCCGCATCCACGCGCGCGACCGCCTCGCGGACCCGGGGCGCCGATCCCGACGCCTCCTCGACGAGGAGATCCGGGTCCAGACCCGACGGATCGAAGAGCGGCGGAAAGTCTTCCTCCAACGCCCAGTCCGTTGCGCCCTCCACGCCGAGCTCGTTCTGCAGCGAAAGCATCGCCTTGCGCGCCTCGCCCCGGACCCGCTGCAGCTCCTGCTCCTGCGTCGCCACGTCGACCTCGGCCCCCAGCACGTCCGTGGGCTGCCGCGCCGCGACCCGGAGCAGCTCCCGGATCGCCTCGAGCTGCGTCTCCGCGATCTCCAGGCGCCGCTCCTCCAGCGTGATCCGCTGTTGCGCCCGCACCGCATCGTAGTACGCCACCCCGACCCGGGTCCGCAGCTGCGCCGCCTGGAACGCGGCGCTCGCCTCCGATGCGTCCGTCTCGGCCTGGGCCGCCCGCCAGCTCTGGATGTTCGCCCAGTTGAAGAGGTCCACGCTCGCGAACACGCTCTGGGACGCCGAGCTCGACGTCGTCTCCACGAAGCCCTCCACCGGCTCCCCGAACTCGTCCAGCGCCGTGAAGCTCCGCGTGTTGTTCCCGCGAAACGACAGGCTCGCGTCCGCCCGCGGCAGCAGCGCACCCCTGCGCTGGTTCGCCGTGAGGTCCGCCGTCTCCACCGCGTTCAGCGCACGCCGGTACACCGGATTCCGCTGTCGGGCGATGTCGAGGGCCTCTCGGAAGGTGAGCGTCGCCGGCGCGTCCTGCGCCGCCAGGGGCGCTGCCGCCAGCAGCGTTGCGAAGGCGATGAAGCATCTCATGGATCGTCGTCGTGGCTGGTACGTCAACGGGGCCGCCCGCCCGCCGCCCGGACATCCTCCACCAGGCGGACCCGGGCGTCGTGGATCAGCGTGTAGTGCCCGTCCGTCAGCACCACCTCGCCGGGCGCCACCATCTCCGTGTCCGGGTCCGGCACGATCTCCACCAGATCCTCGTTTTCCAGGCCGGTGGTCACGTAGCGCCACTTGGCGAAGCCGTCTTCGTAGACGAACAGCATGGTCCGGCGGTCCCGCTCCAGGATCGCCTCCCGCGGGACCAGGATGCGGTCCGGAACCTGCTGGGCGTCCAACGACACCCGGGCGTACATGCCGGGCAGGATCCCGCCGTCCGGGTTCATCACCGTGACGGTGACCTTGGCCATACGGGTCGTCTCGTCGACCATGGGGTTGATGGTCTCGATGCGACCCTCGAACTCACGGTCCGGAAAGGCCGAGAAGCGGACGGCGGCCCGCCGGCCCGGTGCCAGGTACCGGACCTCGCTTTCCAGCACCTGGACCTCCACCTTGATCGGGTCCAGGTCCACCACCGTCATCAGGGGCTCGCCCTGGCTCACCCGCTGGCCCTCCACGACCTGGATGGACGCGACGCGGCCGGGGAACGGCGCGCGGACGCGCGTACGGTCCAGCTCCAGCCGTGCCCGACGGACCGCCACCTCCGCCTGGTCCAGCCCGCTCTTCGCCCGGGCCGTCCGCTCCCGCTCCGCCCGCACCTCCGGGTCGTCGATGGTCCGCTCGTCGAAGAGCGTCAGCTCGCGGAACGACGCCTCGGCCTGACGCAGCCCCGCCTCCGCGTTCTCCACGTTGAGCTGGTACTCCGTGTCGTCCACCAGGAGCAGCAGCGTGCCGTCCGCGACCCGATCGTTCTCCATCACGGGCAGCTCCAGGATCCGGCCCTGGACCTCGGCCGTCAGCGTCGCCTTGCGCCACGCCGCCGCCTGCCCCGACGCCGTCACCCGCAGCACCAGCGTGTCCCGCACCGCCTCGGCGCCGGATACCGGGATGGCGATGTCCGTGGCGAATGTGCTGGCCGCCGAGACGTCCGGCGCCTCGCCGCCGCCCCCGGTCGCCTCCGTGTCGTCCTCGCCCCGGATGCGCAGGTACACACCCGACCCCGCCAGCGCCAGGATCAGGAAGGCCGCTCCGAAGCCCAGCAGTCGTTTCCGTTTCGCCATGTCTCGATCGAGCGTCCGTGGGGGGCAGTGGTGAGGACCGGACACCGGTCACCTGCCGCCAAGTTACCCGCGCCCCTCTCGTGCTACAATGGCGCATCCGGACAGGATCCCCT
>CAYQCY010000039.1:0-27632 GCA_964416095.1 uncultured Gemmatimonadaceae bacterium | reverse complement strand
GAGGATGAAGCGAGGAGGATGAAGCGAGGGATACGGCGAGGAGGATACGGCGAGGAGGATACGGCGAGGAGGATACGGGGAGGGCGGGCGGCGGCGGCGTGCATCACGGCGCCGCCGGCCCCATGGCCGTCCTCGCTGCGGCGACTCAGGCGGTGCTCAGCCCCGCCGGGTCCCGGTCCCAGGCGTGGTCCGCGAAGGCGTCGTCCAGCGGCGTGTCCGCGATGTGGTTGGTGTAGTTGCTCAAGGTTTTGAGCATGACGCCCGTCAGCACCTCGAGCACCTGTCGGTTCTCGAACCCGGCCTCCAGGAACGCCTCCACGACGCCGTCGTCCAGCCAGCCGCGCTGGCGCACGACGGCCTGGGTGAAGGTGCGCAGCGCCTGCAACCGCTCGTCCCGGATGCGGTCGCCGTCCCGGAAGGCGTCCACCGCCTGCCGCGACGCCCCGGCCCGGAGCGCGCCGGCACTGTGCACCGCCACGCAGTAATGGCAGCGGTTCTCCACCGCGACGGAGAGCAGCACGAGCTGCTGTTCCGCGGGGGAGAGGGAGCTGTTCTCGAAGTGCCCGGACACGGCCAGGTAGCCGTTGAGCGCCGCCGGCGCTTCGGCGAACTCGCGCATCAGGTTCGGCACGAACCCGTACTCTTGCTCGATCGCCCGGAGTGTCTCCTTCGAGCCTTCGGGCGCGGTGTCTTCCGTGTGGAGCGTGAAGCGTCCCATCGTCGTCCTCCCGTACGTTGAGGTGGCGTGCTACGAACGGCCGGCCCCCTGCCGGCCCGTCCGGAGTGTGTAACGCACCGCCGCCCCCGACATGTTCCGGAGCGGACCTCGCCGTATCGCCGTTCCTCCCGCCTCCCGTCTTTCGCCTTCCGCCGTTAGTATGGCGTTTGCAGGATGGTCTGGTACGGCGAACAGGAGCGAGGAAGTGGAGGCGCGACGCGAATGGTGGTGAGACGGGTCCGCGACGTGGGCATCGAGGATGATCCGCAGTGGTACAAGGACGCGATCATCTACGAGGTCCACGTCCGGGCGTTCAAGGACTCGAACGGCGACGGGATGGGCGACTTCCGTGGCCTGACGGAGAAGCTGGACTATCTGCAGGACCTGGGCGTGACGGCGTTGTGGCTTCTTCCCTTCTATCCGTCGCCGTGGCGGGACGACGGCTACGACATCGCGGACTACACGGATGTCCACGAGGCGTACGGCAGCGTGGGCGACTTCCGTCGCTTCCTGCGGCAGGCCCACCGTCGTGGCATCCGTGTGATCACGGAGCTGGTGATCAACCACACGTCGGACCAGCATCCGTGGTTCCAGCGGGCGCGGCGCGCGAAGCCCGGCTCATCGTACCGGGACTACTACGTCTGGAGCGACACGGCGGAGAAGTACCGTGACGCGCGCATCATCTTCCAGGACTTCGAGCCTTCCAACTGGACGTGGGACCCGGTGGCGGAGGCGTACTACTGGCATCGCTTCTACGCTCAGCAGCCGGACCTGAACTACGATCATCCGCAGGTCCACAAGGCGGTGTTCCGGGCCATGGACTTCTGGTTCAAGATGGGCGTGGACGGGATGCGGCTGGACGCGATCCCGTACCTGTACGAACGGGAGGGCACGAACTGCGAGAACCTGCCGGAGGGCCACGCGTTCCTGAAGAAGCTGCGCAAGCGGCTGGACGAGAAGTACGGCAACCGGTTGCTGCTGGCGGAGGCGAACCAGTGGCCGGAAGACGCGGTGGCGTACTTCGGTGACGAGCCCGGCGACGAGTGCCACATGAGCTTCCACTTCCCGCTCATGCCGCGCCTGTTCATGGCGGTCCAGCAGGAGGACCGGTTCCCGGTCATCGACATCCTGGACCAGACGCCGGAGGCCCCGGAACGGTGCCAGTGGGCGCTGTTCCTGCGGAACCACGATGAGCTGACGCTGGAGATGGTGACGGACGAGGAGCGGGACTACATGTACCGGGTCTACGCCTCGGACCAGCAGATGCGGATCAACCTGGGGATCCGTCGGCGTCTGGCGCCGCTGCTCCAGAAAAACCGTCGCAAGATCGAGCTCATGAACGGGCTGCTCATGGCGCTGCCCGGGACACCCGTGCTCTACTACGGCGACGAGATCGGCATGGGCGACAACATCTACCTGGGCGACCGGGACGGCGTGCGCACGCCCATGCAGTGGAGCGGTGACCGGAACGCGGGGTTCAGCGGCGCGAACCCCCAGAAGCTGTACCTGCCCGTGATCACCGATCCCGAGTACCACTACGAGGCGGTCAACGTGGAGGCGCAGCAGAACAACCCCAGCTCGCTGCTGTGGTGGATGCGCCGGCTCGTCGCGCTGCGCAAGCGGCACCGGTCTTTCGGCCGGGGTACGATCCGGTTCCTGCATCCGGAGAACCGGAAGGTGCTGGTCTTCATCCGGGAGCACGAGGAGGAGAAGATCCTGATCGTGGCCAACCTGTCCCGGTTCACGCAGGCCGTGGAGCTGGATCTCTCGGAGTTCGAGGGGATGGTCCCGGTGGAGCTGTTCGGCCACACCGAGTTCCCGCGGATCGGCGAGCTGCCGTACTTCCTGACGCTGGGTCCGCACACCTTCTACTGGTTCGCCCTGACCCCGGCACGGCTGGACGGCGAGACCATGGAGGTGGGCGCGGCGGCGCCGGCGTACCCGGCGCTGGTCCCGGCCCGGGGCGGGTGGCGGAGCCTGGTCACGGGGAAGGCGCACAGCCAGCTCGAAGACGTCCTGCCGACCTACCTGGCGCCGCGGCGGTGGTTCGCCGGCAAGTCGCGCAGGGTACGCGGCGTCGTCGTGGAGGATGCCGTGGAGCTGCCGATCCCCTGGCTCGACAACGAGAACGCTGGGGAGGATGAGCGGACGGCGCTTCTCACCTTCGTCCGGGTCACGTACCGGGAGGGCGATCCCGAGACGTACCTGCTGCCGCTGGCGTACGCGACGGGGCGGCGAGCGGACCGGTTCGCCAAGGACGCGCCCCACGCCGTCGTGGCACGGGTGGAGGACGGGCGGGGTGGGGACGACGGTGACGAGCGGATCGGATCCATCCTCTACGATGCCACGGTGGAGCCGGGCTTCGGGCCCGGGCTGCTGGGCGCCATGGCCGGCCGGAAGCGCCGTAAGGGCGTCCACGGCCAGGTCCAGGGCCGCCTGGCGCGGACGTACCGGGAGATGCTCCGGGAGGATCCGAAACGATTGAAGCCGGCGTCCTACCGCGCCGAGCAGAGCAACTCGTCCATGATGTTCGGGGACGAGCTGTTCCTGAAGCTGTTCCGCCGGCTGGACCGGGGCTTGAACCCCGAGCTGGAGCTGGGCAGGTACCTGGCCAGGCGCCGGTTCGAGCACACGCCGCCGCCGGTGGGCGAGATGGAGTACCGGACCGCCGACGGCACCATGACGATGGCGCTGGTGCAGCGGCTGATCCAGAACGAGGGCGACGCCTGGAGCTACACGTTGGACTCCCTGAGCGCCTACTTCGAGCGGCTCGCCGCGGAGGCGCCGGAACCGCCGGCCGTGCGGCTGGACGCCGCCTCGATCCTGGCAGGGGCCCGGTCCGAGCCGCCGGAGCAGGCCGTGGAGCTCATGGGCGCGTACCTGGAGTCGGCGCGCATCCTCGGCCGGCGGACGGCGGAGCTCCATTCCGAGCTGGCCGCCGCCACGACGCCGGACATGGCGCCGGAGCCGTTCTCGGCGCTGTACCAGCGGTCGTTGTACCAGTCGATGCGCAACCTGGTCGGCCGCAACTTCAACGGGCTGAACCGTGCGCTGGACGGGCTGCCCGCCAACGACCGGGCCCTGGCCGGCGAGGTCCTGGACCAGCGCGGGGTGGTGCTGGGCCGCATGCGGGCGCTGGTGGGCGAGAAGATGGCGGCCCGGCGCATCCGCGTGCACGGCGACTACCATCTCGGTCAGGTCCTCTACACGGGCCGTGACTTCGTGATCATCGACTTCGAAGGCGAGCCGGCGCGGCCGCTCACCGAGCGCCGCCTGAAGCGCTCGCCGCTCAGCGACGTGGCGGGCATGCTCCGGTCCTTCGACTACGCCGCCCATGCCGCGATCCGGGACGAGGAGACCCGCGGCCTCGCCAGGGACGGCGAATCCAACGGCGTGGAGGCCTGGGCCGCGTTCTGGACCTTCCACGCCAGCACCGCCTTCCTGGGAGCCTACCTGGAGACGGCGGACGCGGGGTTCCTGCCGGACAGGGACGAAGCGCTCCACACCCTGCTGGAGACGCACCTGCTGGAGAAGGCCGTCTACGAGCTGGGCTACGAGTTGAACAGCCGGCCCGACTGGGTCCGCATCCCGGTCCAGGGGATCCGGAACCTGCTGGGCGTTCGAACGTGACCGCACTGGAGAAGCTCGCCGGCCGGTACGGCGTCCGGATGTCCTATCGGGACCACGAGGATCGGGAACGACACGCGTCGCCGGATGCGCTCGTAACCGTGCTGCGGGCCCTGGGCGCGGAGCTGGACGGACCCCGCGACGCTGAGGACGCTCTCCGCCGCCGCACGCTGAACGAGCATCTCCGTCCCGCCGAACCGGTGGCGGTCCGCTGGTCGGGCCGGGCCCGGCGGCCGCGCGGCGAGCAGCCCGGGATGGTCGTGCGGGTGGAAGGGGCCGCCGGGCCCATCGAGGCGGAGCTGCGCCTGGAGGAAGGCGACGTCCGGCGCTGGCACGGGCGACCCGAGGACCTGGCGGCGGCGCGGCCCGTCACCGTGGAAGGGGTCGCCAGGGTCGTGGGCCACCTGCCGCTGCCCGAGGAGTTGCCCACGGGGTACCACACGCTGGTGCTGCGCCAGGGCACGAAGCGGCACGAGTCGCTCGTGGTGGTGGCGCCGACCCGGGCCTTCGCCGGCCGGGTCCCGGACGCCGCGTCCGGTCCGACTTGGGGCCGTTCGTGGGGGGTGTTCGCGCCCCTCTACGCCGTGCGCCGGCACGACGCCGGCGATGCGACACGGTTGGGGCCGGGCCACATCGCCGATCTGGGCGACCTCGCGGCCCGCATCGGCGGGCTGGGTGGCGGTGTGGTGGGGACGCTGCCCCTGCTGGCGTCGTTCCTCGACGAACCGCACGACCCGAGCCCGTACGCTCCGGTGAGCCGCCTGTTCTGGAACGAGCTGTACATCGACCCGGGCGCCGCGCCCGAGCTGGACGGCTGCGAAGCGGCCCGGGAGCTGCTTGGCTCCGATGAGCTGGCCCGACTCGCGGCGCGTCTGGAAGCGGACGAGCTGGTGGACTACCGAGCGGCCGCCCGGGCCAGGCGGCGGATCCTCGATGCGCTCGCCCGTTGCTTTTTCGATGCCGGCGGCGCCGAAACGCCGGGCTACCGGTCGTACCTCGACGCCCACCCCCGTGCCGAGCCGTACGCCCGGTTCCGCGCCCTGGTCGAGCGGCACGGGGCCGGCGGGCGGGGATGGCCGGATGAGGATGGAACCGGGGGCGCCGCGGACCCCGATGCCGTGCGATCCCATCTCTACGCCCAGTGGACCGCGGAACGCCAGGTGGAGTCCGTGGCTGCCCGGGCCGGATCGGTGGGCGCCGGGCTCTACCTGGACCTGCCCCTCGGCGTACACCCACGAGGGTTCGACCCGTGGTGGCACCGGGACCTGTTCGTGTCCGGCATGTCCGTCGGCGCTCCGCCCGACGCCTTCTTCGAGGGTGGCCAGGTCTGGGGCTCGCCGCCCCAGCATCCGGACCGCATGCGTGCCGACCGGCATACGTACACTATAGATGTGCTGCGGCACCACATGCGGCATGCCAGCGTGCTCCGCATCGACCACGTCATGGGGCTGCACCGGTTGTTCTGGGTGCCCGACGGGGCGGGGGCCGACGAGGGTGTCTACGTTTCCTGCCCCTCGGAGGAGCTCTACGCGATCCTGAGCGTGGAATCGCACCGGAACGAGACCGTCGTGGTCGGCGAAGACCTGGGCACCGTGCCGGAGGAGGTGCCGGTGGCCATGCGGGAGCACGGCGTGCCCGGCACGTACGTGGTCCAGTTCGAGCTGGGCGGAGGCGGGCCCCGGCCCGTGGCGGAGCACGCCGTCGCCTCCCTCGATACCCACGACACGCCCACCTTCGCCGGCTTCTGGCAGGGCAGGGACATCGAAGAGCGGGAGTCGGCGGGCCTGCTGACCGGGGACGGGGCGCGCCGTGCCCTGGAGGAGCGCGCCGCCATGCGACGACGCGTGATGGACTGGCTCGCCGACCGCGGCCTGATGGACCATAACACGGACGACGCCCGGGCCGCGCTCCGCGGACTACTCCGGTTCCTGGCCGAGAGCGATGCGGGTCTCGTCATGGTGGCGCTGGAGGACCTGTGGCTCGAAGAGGAGCCCCAGAACCGGCCCGGCCGCGACGGCCACAACTGGCGCCGCCGCATGGCCCGATCGCTGGACGAAGCGCTCGAGGACCCCGACATCCTCGGCCCGCTCAAGGAGCTGGACCGGATCCGGCGGGGCCGGTGAGCCGCCCCGAGCAACGACAGTGGAAGGCATGACATGACCACACCATCCGCCATGACGGACGACGACGTCTACCTCTTCAACGAGGGCAGCCATTTCCGGCTCTACCGGCACCTGGGGGCCCACGTGCTCGAGCACGACGGCCGCGCCGGCACCCGCTTCGCCGTCTGGGCGCCCAATGCGGCGCGGGTCTCCGTGGTCGGCGACTTCAACGGCTGGGATGCCGGCGCCGAGCCGCTGTCGCCCCGGGCCGACTCGGGCATCTGGGAAGGGTTCGTCCCGGACGTCGGGCACGGCGCCCTCTACAAGTACCACATCGAGTCCCGCCACAACGGCTACACGGTGGACAAGGCGGACCCCTTCGGCTTCGGCCACGAGGAGCCGCCCCGGACGGCCTCCGTCGTCACCCCTCTGGACTACGACTGGGGCGACGATGCCTGGATGGAGGAGCGGGCGGAGCACAACGCGCTGGACGCGCCCATGTCCGTCTACGAGGTGCACCTCGGGTCCTGGATGCGGGTGCCCGAGGAGGGCCGGTTCCTGTCCTACCGCGAGCTGGCGCCGCGCCTCGCCGACTACGTGAAGACGATGGGCTTCACCCACGTCGAGCTGCTGCCCGTCATGGAACATCCGTTCTACGGCTCGTGGGGCTACCAGACGACCGGGTACTTCGCTCCCACGGCCCGGTACGGCTCGTCCCGGGACTTCATGGCCCTCGTGGACCACCTGCACCAGCGCGGGATCGGCGTGATCCTCGACTGGGTGCCATCCCATTTCCCCACCGACGAGCATGGCCTCGCCTTCTTCGACGGGACCCACCTCTTCGAGCACCAGGACCCGCGTCGAGGCTACCATCCGGACTGGAAGAGCGCCGTCTTCAACTACGGTCGCAACGAGGTCCGCTCGTTCCTCACCAGCAGCGCCCTCTTCTGGCTGGACCGGTACCACGTCGACGGTCTGCGCGTGGACGCCGTCGCGTCCATGCTCTACCTGGACTACTCGAGGGAGGACGGCGAGTGGATCCCCAACGAGTACGGCGGGCGCGAGGACCTCGAAGCGATCGGGTTCCTGCGCCGCCTGAACGAGGCCGTCTTCGCCGAGTACCCGGACGTCCAGACCATCGCCGAGGAGTCTACCGCCTGGCCCATGGTCTCCCGGCCCACGTACCTGGGCGGGCTCGGGTTCGGCATGAAGTGGGACATGGGCTGGATGCACGACACGTTGCAGTACATGTCGAAGGACCCGGTGCACCGGAGCTTCCACCACCACGACCTGACCTTCCGCCTGGTGTACGCCTTCAGCGAGAACTTCATGCTGCCCCTGTCCCACGACGAGGTGGTGCACGGCAAGGGATCCCTGGCGGGCAAGATGCCCGGCGACGCATGGCAGCAGTTGGCGAGCCTGCGCCTGCTCCACGCCTACATGCACGCCCAGCCGGGGAAGAAGCTCCTCTTCATGGGCGGCGAGCTCGGCCAGTTGCGGGAGTGGGCGCACGACGACAGCCTGGACTGGCATCTGCTCCAGTACGGCCGCCACGCCGGCGTGCAGCGGCTCGTGGCGGACCTGAACCGGCTGCACCGGGCGGAGCCCGCGCTCCACGCCCGCGATTTCCAGGGCTCCGGCTTCGAGTGGCTGGATGCCAACGACAGCGCGAACAGCGTGCTCAGCTTCTTCCGACGCGGGCCGGACCCGGGGGACCGGATCCTGGCCGTCTTCAATTTTACGCCCGTCCCGCGGAGCGGCTACCGGGTCGGTGTGCCGGAGCCCGGGACCTGGCGCGAGATCCTGAACACGGATGCCGCCGACTACGGCGGGAGCGGCATGGGCAACATGGGCGCGGTCGAGTCGGAGCCGGTGGCATTCCACGGCCGCGATCACAGCGTGGTGCTGACGCTGCCGCCGCTCGGGGCGATCTTCCTGAAGGGCTGACGTTGCCGCCTTCGGGCCAGTCTCGCAGAACGCATGGACATGGAGGTCCACAAAGACGTGTCTGACCGCTTCATCTGCATCCACGGCCATTTCTACCAGCCGCCGCGTGAGAACCCGTGGCTGGAGACCATCGAGCCCCAGGACTCGGCGTATCCGTACCACGACTGGAACGAGCGGATCGCGGTGGAGTGCTACGCGCCGAACGCCCTGTCCCGCGTGCTGGACGCCGACGGCCGCATCATCCGGATCACGAACAACTACGAGGGCATGAGCTTCAACTTCGGCCCGACGCTGCTCCTGTGGCTGGAGGACAACGACCCGGAGACGTACGAGGCGATCCTGGATGCGGACGTGCGGAGCGCCGAGCGCTTCGGCGGACACGGTTCGGCGCTGGCCCAGCCGTACAACCACATGATCATGCCTCTCGCCACGGCCCGGGACCGGGCGACCCAGGTACGCTGGGGGCTCGCCGATTTCCGGCACCGGTTCGGCAGGGACCCGGAAGGCATGTGGCTCCCGGAGACCGCAGTGGACCTGGCCACGCTGGAGACTCTGGCGGACCACGGTGTCCGGTTCACCGTGCTGGCCCCGCACCAGGCGGCGCGGGTGCGCCGGCTCGGTAGCGACGAGTGGACGGACGTGACCGGTGGCGGGGTGGACCCGACGCGCCCGTACCTCCAGCGGTTGCCCGGCGGCGGCGAGATCGTGCTCTTTTTCTACAATGGCGCCATCTCCCGAGCGGTGGCCTTCGAGGGCGTGCTCAAGGACGGCGCCCGGTTCGCGGCCCGTCTGGAGGAGGCGTTCCCGAACGGCGACGGCCCTGCCCTGGTCCACATCGCGACGGACGGGGAGACGTACGGGCACCACCACCGGCACGGCGACATGGCGCTGGCTTTCGCGCTGGAGGCCATCGACACGGCCGGCAAGGCGCGGCTGACGAACTACGGCGAGTACCTGGCGGTGCAGCCTCCGGAGCACGAGGTGGAGATCCTGGAGGACACGTCGTGGAGCTGCGCCCACGGCATCGACCGGTGGCGGAGCGACTGTGGCTGTTCGGCCGGCCGGGGCGCGGGCTGGACCCAGGAGTGGCGGGGCCCGCTCCGCGACGCCCTGGACTGGCTCAGGGACGAGCTGGCCGGCCGGTACGAGGCGGAGGCGGGCGCTATCTTCCCGGACGCATGGGCGGCCCGGGACGCGTACATCGACCTGGTCGTGGACCGATCGGATGCCAGCGTGGACGCGTTCATGGCGACGCACGCGGGAGCCGTTCCGGACCAGCCCGGGCTGGTGAAGGCGCTCAAGCTCCTCGAGATCCAGCGACACGCCATGCTCATGTACACGAGCTGCGGTTGGTTCTTCGATGAGATCTCGGGGATCGAGACGGTCCAGGTGCTGCGGTACGCCGCTCGGGCCATCCAGCTGGCGGACGAGGTGTTGGGGTCGGATCTGGAGGGCGAGTTCCTGGAGCGCCTCGAAGCGGCGCCCAGCAACCTGCCCCAGTACGGCGACGGACGCCGGGTCTACGAGTCCTTGGTCCACCCGTCCATGCTGGACCTGACCGGCGTCGGCGCGCACCATGCCATCAGCCGGATGTTCGGCAACGGCGAGGAAGAGCTGGAGGACGACGAGTCGTACGCCTTCGACGTCGAGGACCTCTCACGTTCCGTGGCGGAGGCGGGTCGCGCGCGCCTGGTCATCGGCAGGGCGGCGGTCACGTCCCGGGTGACGCGGGAGGCGGCGGACCTGGTGTACGCCGTGCTGCACCTGGGCGACCACACCCTCACGGCCGGTGTCCGGGCCTACGAGGGCGAGGAGAGCCTGGAGCGGCTGCACGACGCGCTGGACGAGCCCTTCGAGGGGGCGGACTTCCCGACGGCGCTCCGGGCCGTGGACGAGGTGTTCGGCGAGGACACGTACTCCCTCCGCTCCCTGTTCAAGGAGCAGCAACGCCAGGTGCTGGACCGGTTTCTGGCGTCGACCATCGAGGATGCGGAGGCGGAGTACCAGCGCCTCTACGAGCGGCATGCCCCGCTCATGCGCTACCTTGCAGGGATGGACATCCCGGTGCCCAACGCCTTCGAGATGGCCGCGGAGTACGTCCTGAACACCGGCCTGGTCCGGGCCGTCTCGGACCCGGAGCTGGACACGGAACGGGTGGAGCAGCTCCTGGACGAGGCCCGGAGCCGCGGCGTGCAGCTCGACGAGGAGGGCCTGAGCTACGCCCTGGAGGGCACCCTCGAGCTCATCGCGGCCGAGTTGCTGGAGGACCCCGGCGACCAGGTGCGCATGGAGCGGCTCCGGTCCGGCGTGGAGCTGGCCCGGCGCCTGCCCTTCAAGGTGAACACCTGGGAGCTCCAGAACGCGTTCTGGGAGCTCAGGGCGTCGGTGTACCCGGAGCGTCTGGCCGGGGCCGGGAAGGGGGATCAGGAGGCCCGCGCCTGGGTCGAAGCGTTCCGGGCGCTGGGCCAAGCGCTCATGGTAGCCGTGTGAGGACCGATGACCAGCGAACCCGTACCGGAAGCCCGAACGCTGCTCGATCGTGCCGACCGGGTCGTGGTGCTGACCGGGGCCGGCATCAGCGCCGAGTCCGGCGTGCCCACATTCCGCGGCGAGGACGGGCTGTGGAAGGAGTACCGGGCGGAGGACCTGGCGACGCCGCAAGCGTTCCAGCGGGACCCGCGGCTGGTCTGGGAATGGTACGCCTGGCGCCGTGACCTCATCGGCGCCTGTGAGCCCAACGCCGCTCACCTGGCGCTGGCCCGGTTCGCCCGGAGCCGGCCCGGCGTCACGCTGGTCACGCAGAACGTGGACGGGCTGCACGCCCTGGCGGCTCGCCTCACACGCGAGGACGACGGCGAGCCGGCTCCGGCGGACGACGATCCCGCCATGCCGCTGGAGCTGCACGGCTCCATCTTCCGGGTACGCTGTACCGTGTGCGGCCGGCGCACGGCGCACCGGGAGGCGGTGGACGCTACGGACCGGTCCACGCTCCCTGTGTGCCGGTGCGGTGGGCTGCTCCGGCCCGATGTGGTCTGGTTCGGCGAGATGCTGCCTGCTCGCACCCTGGAGGCGTCGTTCGCGGCGGCGAAGGCCGCCGACCTCTGTCTGGTCGTAGGCACGAGCGCGCTGGTGCATCCTGCGGCGTCGGTGCCGCTGGCGACCCTCGGCGCAGGCGGCGACCTCATCGAGGTGAACCCGGAGCCGACGCCTCTCTCGGGCCGCTGCCAGGTCACGCTGCGGGGCGGCGCTGCCACCACCGTGCCACGCATCCTGGACGGCGACGGCTGACGGTCCGATCCGGTAGACCGGGAACTCCCGGCACGTGTCTCGCGTTCTTGCAAGGTGAAGTGGGCAGGGATCCGTCCCTGACGCGACGGGACGCGCAACGACACACCGCAACGGGAGGTACCGACCATGTTCCAGCAGTGGAGGGAGTACGCCCCGATCCCGCTGAGGTTGATCCTCGGTATCGGGTTCGTCTACCACGGGTTCCCCAAGGTCTTCTCGTCGCAGGGCAACGAGTCGTTCCAAGGGATGCTCGCGAGCATCGGCGTGCCGGCGCCGGGCTTCATGTCCTACGCCGTGGGCGCCCTCGAGTTCTTCGGCGGGCTCGCCCTGATCGTGGGCGCGCTGGTCGGCCTGCTTGGCCTGCTGCTCATCGTGAACATGCTGGTCGCCATGTTCACCGTGCATCTGCCCAGCGGGTTCAACTTCATGAACATCACGGGCATGGGCGAGGCGGGGCCCCAGTTCGGCATGCCGGGCTACGAGGTCAACCTCCTCTACATCGCGGGTCTCGCCGCGCTGGCGCTCTGGGGCGCGGGTCCGGTGTCGGTGGAGGCCATGCGGTCCAGGATGGGCGTGGGCGAGCTGTCGGAGCCCGCGGGGGTCCCACCGGAAACGAGGTAGAGCCGCAACAAACGGCGGGCGACCGGCTCCGGTCGCCCGCCGTCGTTCATCGGGGCCGTCGGGCTTTTACATGCCGATGGTCAGCCCGATGGCGGCTGCAGCCTCGGCACCCAGCTCCGAGTCCCGGACCGAGCCGGCCAGGTCCAGGTCGATGGGTCCGAGGTTGAGCCCGAAGCCGCCGCCGAGCTGGTAGCCGCCCGAGATGAGCGAGACGCCGGCCCGGAGCGGCAGGATCGGGATGATGGTGAGCTGGGCGCCCACGCCCACGTGGTTGCGGGCCCCCACGTGCAGGCTCTCGCCGAGCTGGTGCCGGATGTCACCCGTCACCGTGAGGAAGGGCAGGACGTGGACCGCGGCGCCGGCCGCCAGCACCGGATCGAAGGTGTACAGGTCGGTGACCCGCTCCTTGAGGTGCTCAGGCGCCTGGTCGAAGGGCAGAGCCTCCTCGAACTCGGTGTACGAGGTGTCCGCGTTGAAGACCGCCGTGCCCTGGTAGAAGTAGAGCTCGTCGATGTTCCATTCGAAGGTGTTCATCAGGTTGTGGATGGTCACACCGGCCTCGAAGATACTGGCGCTCCAGGACGCGCCCACGTCCAGGCCGATGCCCGAGCCCCGGTTCGGCTCCTCGAAGGCCGTGTCCGACACGGCGATGGGGAAAACCAGGTCCACGCCGAGCGGATCCGTGGACAGCGTGCTGCCGTCGTCGGCGCCGGTCACGAAGAGGTGGCCCACCGTGTACTTCAGCGTGGCGCCCACGGCGAACCGCTGGTCCGGCAGCGGCCCGAGCTTGATCTCCAGGGGGAGCCCCAGGCTCGCGGCGGCGGTGGACGTGGCCGCGATGTCGAAGGTCGTGCCCTCGAACGAGTAGTTCTGCGGATCGCCCGTCCGGCCGGCGTTGCCGAAGAAGAACAGCTCGGCGAAGGCGGGAGCCATGTTCACCTGGCCCCGGACGCTCGTGGACAGGGAGAAGGCGAGCCGTGACAGGCTGAAGGCGAGCTCCGTCACGTCCACCCCGAAGCCGCCCGTCTCGCCGCCGTTCTCCTCGATGCGCGTCAGCCACTCCTCCCGAACCGACGCGGGCACGACGGTGTCGCCCCAATCCGCCAGGTCGGCGGGCGTCACCGGGTCCAGGCCCATCTGGCCCCGGAGCGGCAGCAGCGTCAGCGAGAAGCCCGGGTTGTCCGCCATCCCCAGCCCCGCCGGGTTCCAGGCCGGCGCGTAGACGCCGCGGGCCAGCGCGGTGAAGTTGTCGCTCAGCCCGAGCGCCACCGGGCTCGTGTTGCCGATCTGCGCCGAGAGCGGGGTCGCCAGGAGCAGCAGCGCCGGCAGCAGGATCCCCGTCCTTCGGTTCAGCGCGCTCATGGCTGCTCCTCCCCGCCGACGTGCACGGTCAGCTCGACTTCGGTATCCATGAGGATCTCGGCACTCGGCGTGACCGTGATGGTCCCGCCCGCCGTGGTCAGGACCCCGCCGGCGGTGAAGGTCACGCCGTCCTGGCCCAGGATCGACCCCAGCTCGTCGCCGGTGAACGCGAGACGCTGGCTGTACGTGCCCTGCTGGATCGTCAGCGTCTTCTGGATGGCGGGCTGGAACGGCGGTGTCAGCGTGACCGTCAGGCCGCCCTGAACGTCGAACGGGTTCTGGACAACGACCCGGAGCGCGCCCTCGACCACGCGTTCGATGACGACGCTGTCCACGCCGGCCAGGTCGAGGGTCTCCGGCTCCGTGTCCACGTTCACGTCCGGGACCTGGACCTCGGCCGAGCCGATCTCCACGACGGACGGGTTCAGGGTGACGTCGAATCCGGCGCTCGAGTCCACCGTGTACGGGTCGCCCGCCGGCGACACGACGGTCACGTCCACGGCCAGCGCCTGGCTGACCTCCACCGGGTTCATGGGCAGCGTCACCGTCTTCGTGGTACCGGACGGGAAGGCGCCGTCGACATCGGCTCCGTCGATGGAGTCACGGGCGACTTCCACCGCCCCCGCGGTCACCGTGATGATCATGTGTCCGGTCACGGTCGGGTCCGACGTCACCGGCCGCAGCGGGTCGAAGCCGAAGTCCTGCGTCATGTCGATGACCAGGGTGCCGGCGGCGATGCTGGCGCTGGCGACGTTGGTGGGGAGGTCCGTGCTCGACCCGAACGTCGCCGAGAACGCCGGCTTCGCCACGACCTGGCCGTCCACCGTGCTGCAGGTGGTGCACAGGTCCGTGAGGAGCTCACTGAACGACACCCCGGACACCGTCATCTCGAAGGCGCTGCTGTCCGGCGTCAGGCTCACATCCGCGGGGAGCAGCTCGCCCACCGACATGGTGATCTCTTCACCGGGGACGACCCAGACCTGCTCCAGGATGGGTGGAGCGCTCGGGACGTCGCACGCCACCGCTGCCGCGAAGAGCACGGCTGCGGCGCCAGTCCATCGTCGGCTCATTGTCCGCACTCCAGGCTGTATGAGAGAACGCGATCCTGCGTTCCGGAAAGAAAGAAAACGGTAATGCCCCGGGGTGCAGGGGTCAATGTGAGTGGCGGGTGGACCTTCCCCGTTGTTTTCGGTTCCTCGCCGATGCAGGCTCGGGCCGCGGCGCGTACGTAACGGCAGGCCGCGAGCGTCCCGCGTCTTTGCGCAACGATTCAGCGCTTCCGCGTTGAACGGCGTTTGCACCTTGCCCGCAGCGCGGCGAGGATCCGGTCGATCGCCAGGCCCCGTGGCAGGGCCACCTTCGCGGTCGGGGCAACGCGGAAAAGCGGAAGGAGGCGGCTGCGCGGAAGCCGCCGTCGCGAAGGGTTGCGCGCCACGCCGCCGTCCGACAAGAGGTTTTGAAGGTCCGGCTGCGACGCGTACGCAAGGGCAGGCCGAGGGCGTCCCGCGTCTTTGCGCGACGATTCCGCGCGTCCGCGTTGATTTCCCACTTCCCGATCGACGCTGTCTCTTGCACCACATCGGGTTACGGAGAAACCCGGCCATTTCCGGGGAAAGTCCTGGAGCGGCGGGCGCGGAGCAGGGCGATGACGGCGAAGAGGTCCATGTGCGCTGCGTCGGGCGTCGAACCGGCTGGCCACAGGATAGGCGCGGCTTCGGCGCGCCGGCAAGATTCCTTGTGCCGCGCTCGGCTTCGCGGCATCTTGAACCAACAGCCCATCCGGAGCCGCTCGACGTGGTGCGTTCCGGGGCCCGGCGCCCCGGCGAACGCCCTGCCCGCCGGGCGGCGTTCCTGTCGAAACCCATGAGCGAAGCGCTTACGGACAGGCGCAGCGGATCCAAGAAGTCGGGCGATCCCGGCTCGTTGCTCCATCGTGCGCGTCTGGAAGACGTGGACCTGTTCGGGGTGATGGTCGCCGACGAGCAGGTGGTCCTGGACGCGAGCGATGCGTTCCTGGCCTTGCTGGGCTACAGCCGCGAGGACCTGTTGCGGGGCGCCATCAGGCTTCGGACCCTGACACCGCCGGAGCACCGGGTCCGCGACGAGCGGGCGCTGCGCGCCGTGCTGGCATCCGGCCATTGCGCCCACTACGAGAAGGAGCTGTTGCGCAAGGACGGGACGCGCGTGCCCGTCCTCGTGGGCCCGGCGTTGATCAGTCGCGATCCCGTGCGCTGGTCGTGCGTGGTGCTGGACCTCAGCGAGGTCCGGCAGGCGGAAGAGGCGCAGCGCTTCCTCTCCGAGGCCGGCCGGCTCCTGGCGGGCACGCTGGACCCGCGGCAGACGGTCCGGACCATCGCCTACCTGGCCGTGCCCCGTCTCGCCGACTGGTGCGCCATCGACCTGGTGGAGGACGACGAGATCCGGACGGTCGAGCTGGTTCACCGGGAAGGCACGCGCGCCGGCACGGCCCGCCGCGTGAAGGAGCGGTATCCGCCGCGTCCGGACGCGCCCTCGGACGCGTATCGGGTCATCCGTACCGGCGAGTCCGTGCTGAGGACCCGGCTGGATGACGAGGCCGTGGAAGCGATGGCCCGGGACGGCGGCCACCTGCGCGCGCTCCGGGACCTGGGGACCGCCGGCATGATCATCGTGCCCCTGACGGTGCGGGGCACGCCCATCGGGGCGCTGACGCTGGTCGCGGCGGGCCCGGAGCGGTCCTGGGACCGGGACGACCTGCTGCTGGCGGAGCGGTTCGCGGACCGGGCGGCCCTGGCCATCGACAACGCCCGGCTCCTGGAATCGGCGGAGTCCGAGCTCCGGGAGCGGGAGCGGGTCCGACGTCAGCTCCAGAAGACGAACGCCCGTCTCAACCTCCTGTCGGAGGCAGCCGACCGGCTCCTCACCAGCGACCGGCCGCGGGACGTGGTGCGCAGCCTGTTCCGCCAGCTCTCCGCCGAGCTGGGCCTCGAGGTCTACTTCAATTACCTGGTGGTCGAGGATGGAAGCTGGCTCCGGCTGGACTCGTGGGCCGGCGTGGCGGACGAACAGGCCCGGGCCTGGGAGCGGTTGGCCTTCGGCGAGGCCGTCTCGGGCCGGGTCGCGGAGCGCCGCCGGCGCATCGTGTCCGAGGAGATCGATGCGAGCGATGACCCCCTCGTGGCGGACCTCAGGGAGATGGGCGTGACGGCCTATGCGTGCCACCCGCTCCTGGCCCACGGCCGGCTGGTGGGCACCCTGGGCTTCGGCACCCGGAAGCGGCCGGGCTTCGAGCCCGACGAGCTGTCCCTCATGCAGACCGTCGCGGACCAGATCGCCATCACCCTGGACCGGGCCCGCCTCATGAACGAGCTCCGGCTGCGGGCCGAGGAGCTGGCCCGGGCGACCCGGGCCAGGGAGGAGCTGTTGGCGGTCGTGTCCCACGACCTGCGCAACGCCCTCAACGCCATCCTTTCGTACACCGACCTGCTGACGCAGCACGCACCGGAGGACGAAGGCCCCGCCGTGCGGTACCTGGACGGCATCCGGCTGGCCGGGCGGTGGATGAGCCACTACATCCAGGATCTGCTGGACATGGCCCGGCTGGACGAGGGCGGTATCCGCATCGACCCGCGCCCCGAGGCGGTACCGGAGCTGGTGGAGGAGGCCATGGGCATGCTGCGGCCGCTGGCCCGGGACCGGGAGCTGACGCTGGAGGTGGACGTCCCCGACGCGCTGGCCCGGGCTCTGGTGGACCGGGGCCGGTTCGTCCAGGTGCTGTCCAACCTCGTGGGCAACGCCATCAAGTTCACACCGGACGGGGGCCGCGTCGCCGTGCGTGCGCGTGCGGATGCGGATGACGGGGTCCGCCTCGAGGTGGAGGACAACGGCCCGGGTATCGCGGCGGAAGACACGGAGGCCGTCTTCGACCGGTTCTGGCAGGGCGATGCGACGGATCGCCGGGGCGCCGGGCTCGGCCTGGCCATCGCCAAGCGGATCGTCGAGGCCCACGGCGGCCGGATCGGACTCGCCAGCCACCCGGGCCAGGGAACGACCTTCTACTTCACGCTTCCGGTGGCGGAGGCTTGATCCGGTTCGGCGTGCGTGGAGGCGTGATGGGGTCCCAGTCTCCCCGGAGCGTCCGCGGCCGGGCGTTCGTGCTGCTGACCTTGGGATGGGCGGCCTGGGTGGTGCCAGCGAAGGCCGCCGCGGCCACGGACCTGGCCGGCCCCCAGGTCGCGGAGCCGGCGCCCGTCCCGGCGGGCCTGCCGCCCCGGCCGGGGCGGTACCACGACGATGTGGACGTCCTGCATTACGACTTCGACCTGGACCTCACGGGGCCGGCGCTGCGGGGGCGGGCGGCGATCCGTGTGGCGCGCGTGCCCCCGTTCCGGGACACCCTGGTCCTGGACCTGAGCGGACTCGGTGTGGACCGGGTGACCGTCGCGGCGGGGAGCCCGCACCGGCCGGCGCCGGTGCCCTTCGTCCAGCGGGATGGCACGCTGCGCATTCCCGTCCCGCCCGGCGACACCCTGGACATCGTGGTGGCGTACGGCGGCGTGACGGACGACGGCCTGGTCCCGGGCTCGGCCCGGGACGCGTCCGGCGCCTTCGCGGACAACTGGCCGAACCGGGCCCGGTTCTGGATCCCCACGGTGGACCACCCGTCGGACAAGGCCACCGTGGCGTGGACGGTCCGGGTGCCGGAGGGATGGGAGGTGGTGGCGGGGGGCCGGCGGGTGGGCGCCCGGGGGGAGGATCTGCCGGAGGATGCGCCGCCGGAGGACGGTGTATGGCGCTGGCGCATGGACGTGCCCATCCCGACCTACACCATGGTCATCGGCGCCGCCGACTTCGCCGTCACCGAGCTGGACGGTTGCGCCCCGGGCGGCACGACGCGACTCCGTCCGGACGGGTGCGTCGCGGTGAGCGTCTGGTCGGCCACGGGCGACAGCGCCGCCGCGGCACGGACCTTCGCCCGGGCCGCGGACATCCTGGAGTTCTACGCCGGACTCATCGCGCCGTACCCGTACGAGAAGCTGGCCCACGTCCAGTCCTCCACCCGGTTCGGCGGCATGGAGAACGCGGGCGCCATCTTCTACGCGCGCGGTGTCATGCGACGTGGTGAGGTGGACGGCCTCATCGCCCACGAGACGGCCCACCAGTGGTTCGGCGATGCGGTCACTCCGGCCGACTGGCGGCACCTCTGGCTGTCGGAAGGCTTCGCCTCGTATCTCGGGCCCCTCTACCTGGAGCACGTCGAAGGACCCGCGGCGTTCCGCCGACGCATGGCCGACATGCGCGACGGTGTGGCGGAGTCGGCTGTGCTGGACCGGCCCGTGGTGGACCCATCCTACCCGCCTTCCCTCTTCGACCTGCTCAACGCCAACAGCTACGACAAGGGCGCCTGGGTGCTGCACATGCTCCGGGCCGAGGTGGGCGACGACGCGTTCTTCGACGGCATCCGGCGCTACTACCGGGCCCACCTGCACGGCACGGCCCTGACGGCGGATCTGCGCCGGGCCATGGAGGAGGCGTCGGGGCAGGAGCTGGCCTGGTTCTTCGACCAGTGGATCCACGCCCCGGGCCTGCCCGTCCTGAGGATCGAGCATGAATGGAGCCCCGGGGCTTCCGCCGCGTTGGTGAAGGTGGAGCAGACCCAGCCGGGGAGCTGGCCCACCTTCCGGTTCCCCCTCACGCTGGAGATCCGGACGGAGGGCGGGACGGTCCGGCGCACGGTCCGGATCGCGGAGCGACAGGTCGAGCTCCGGTTCCTCCTGGACGGTCCGCCACGGGAGGTCAGGGTCGACCCCGACGTGAGGCTGCTCCACCAGAGGATCGGCCACTGAGCCAGGATCCGTCGCGCCCGGCGTGCCGGACCCGGGCGACGGGCGCCCGTCGCCCCGACCCCGGACTTGTGGCCGGCGACCGGTCCCGCGCACCTTGTTGCAGCGTCATGCCTCGCGGGGGGAGCCGCGGTGATCATCGACTGCCATACGCACCTGAACCGGTACGTGGACGACGAGCCGGCGCAGCTCACGGAGCGGTACCGGCGGCTCACGGCGGAGCTGGACCGGCACGGCGTCGACCACGCCGTCGTCCTGTCCAGCTACACGGTGAACGAGCGGCGGCCCGGCGTCTTCGACATCCTGGACGTGGTGGAGGACGACC
Source organism: uncultured Gemmatimonadaceae bacterium (assembly GCA_964416095.1). Taxonomy (GTDB): domain Bacteria; phylum Gemmatimonadota; class Gemmatimonadetes; order Longimicrobiales; family RSA9; genus CAYQCY01. The sequence continues at coordinate 7,820 of CAYQCY010000039.1, read as the reverse complement.
CGCGCATCAGCGTGGTCGCCGGGGTCAGCTACCTCCGCTACACGGCCCACGACCTGGCCGACCTCCGCGGCCTGCTCCGGGACGGCCGGATCCGGGGGCTCAAGCTCTACCCCGGCTACGAGCCCTTCTACGTGCACGATGCCCGGCTCAGGGTCGTCTACGAGCTGGCCGGCGAGTTCGGCGTCCCGGTCATGATCCACACCGGTGACACGTACGACCCCCGGGGCAAGGTCCGCTACTCCCACCCCATCGAGGTGGACGACGTGGCCGTGGACTACCGGGATGTGACCTTCGTCCTCTGCCATCTCGGCAACCCGTGGGTCACCGACGCCATGGAGGTCGTCTACAAGAACGAGAACGTCCTGGCCGATATCTCGGGTCTGACCCTCGGCCACTTCGAGGAACGCTTCGAACGGCACATGCTGCAGCAGGTGCGCACGGCGATCACCTACAGCGGCGACCCCCGCAAGATGCTGTACGGGACCGACTGGCCCATCTGCGACATGGGCAGCTACATCCGCTTCGTGCGGCAGCTGGACCTGACGGACGAGGAGCTGGACCGCATCTTCTGGCGCAACGCCGCCGAGCTGTTCGGCATCGACGCCGGCGGGGAGGTGGCGTGACGGCCCGGCGGAAGAAGCCGCGCGTCGTGGAGCTCGACGACGAGCGGGACCCTGTCACCCGCGCGGCGTTGGATCTCATCGTCGGTCATTTCCCGGCGCCGGAGCGTCAGCCGGTGGAAGAGCTGGTCTCGGAGATCGCGGAGAAGCGGTTGGGGCTGCTGGCCGCGTACGACTACCACCTCCTGGCCGCCGTGGGGCCCGAGGACGAAGTGCTTGCGGCGGTGACCGGCATCTACCTGGAGGGCGTCAACGCCGGCTTCATCAACTACCTGGTCGTGGCGCCGGGCCATCGCCGCCGGGGCCTGGCGCCGCTCCTGCGCGACACGCTCGTGAACGCCCTCCGCGAGGACGCCCGCCGTGCCGGACGGGACGAGCTCGGGTGGGTGCTCGGCGAGGTCCGGCCCGAGAGCCCCTGGCTCGAACGCCTGCTGCGGGAAGGCGCCATTCCCTTCGATCTGACCTACTACCACCCGGCCCCTCCGGGCGCGGCCCGGGACGAGCAGCTCGTCCTGTACCGGCAGCCGGTGGGCGACGAGCGCCTCGACCTGCCTCCGGAGCTGGTCCGCCGCATCCTGTACGCGGTCTGGCGCCGGGTGTACCGGATCAGCTATCCACTGGAGCGGCCGGCCTTCCGGTCCATGCTGGCGCAGCTCGGGACCGACATCGACGACGCGACCGCCCCTCCCTCGACGCGAGCATCGTGACAACCAGCAACCCCGGAGACCCCATGCATACGAGACTCCGCATCCCGATCTACACCGCTCTCGCCCTCGTCCTTGCCTTCGCCGCGGACGCCGTCGCCCAGCGGCCCATGACGCCGGAGGACCTGTGGGCCATGGGGCGGGTGGGCGCGCCGGCCATCAGCCCCGACGGCGAGACGGTGGCCTACACGGTCACCCGCTACGACGTCGACGCGAACCGGGGCAACACGCAGATCTGGACCGTACCCATCCGCGGCGGCGAGGCCCGCCAGCTCACGACGCCGGTGGGGTCGAGCTCCCAGCCTGCCTGGTCGCCGGACGGCCGCTGGCTGGCGTTCGTCTCCACACGGGGTGGGAACGGCCCCCAGGTCTACCTGCTGCCCACGTCGGGCGGTGAGGCCAGGCCGCTGACGGACCTGCCCGGCGGCGCGACGGGCCCGGTCTGGTCGGCGGACGGCTCCAAGCTCCTCGTGGTGAGCGAGGTCTGGCCCGAGGGCGACCGGAGCGCCGCGCGGCTCCGCGAGCTGGCCGAGGGCCCCTCGGACGCGAAGGTCTACGACGAGCTCATGTACCGCCACTGGGACGAGTGGGAGGACGGGAAGCGGAGCCATGTCTTCGTGGTGGACGTGGCGACCGGCGAAGCGAGGGATGTGACGCCCGGCCCGTACGACACGCCGCCCATCTCCCTCGGCGGGTTCCAGGACTACGACATCAGCCCCGACGGCCGCGAGGTCGCCTTCGTCCGCAACACGGACGAGCAGGTGGCGGTGGGCACCGGCAACGACATCTGGCTGGTCCCGGCGTCCAGCGGCGAGCCCCGGCTCCTTACGGACTCCGACGCGAACGACGCCTCGCCCCAGTACTCGCCGGACGGTCGCTACATCGCCTACCTGGGCATGCGGCGGCCCGGGTTCGAGGCGGACCGGACGCGCCTCGTGGTGTACGACCGCCGGAACGGGTCCTTCAACTGGGTCACGGAGCGGCTCGACCGCTCGGTGGGCTCCTTCGTCTGGTCGCCGGACTCCCGGTACCTCTACTTGAATGCCCAGGACGAGATCTGGCGCAGCATCTACCGGGTGCCGGCGACGGGCGGCGAGGTGGAGCAGCTCACGGAACGCGTCTACCACTCCGGCTTCGACCTGACCCCCGACGGTCGCATGATCGTCGCGGCGCGGCAGGCCATCGACATGCCCACCGAGCTGTTCGCCTTCCGCCCCGGCTCGCCGGCGCTGCGCCTGACCCAGACCAACGACGAGCTGGTGGGCGAGCTGGCGCTCCAGCCGGCGGAGCCCTTCTGGTTCGAGGGCGCCCGGGGCACGGACATCCAGGGCTTCCTCGTGAAGCCGCCCGGCTTCGACGAGAGCCGGCGCTACCCCGTCGTCTTCCTGGTCCACGGCGGGCCGCAGGGCGCCTGGAGCGACAACTTCCACTACCGCTGGAACGCCAACATGTTCTCGGCGCCCGGCTACGTGTCCGTCCTCATCAACCCTCGGGGCAGCACCGGCTACGGCCAGCAGCTCACCGACGAGATCACCGGCGACTGGGGCGGCCTGGTCTACGACGACCTCATGCGGGGCCTGGACCACGCGCTGCGCAGCTTCCCGTTCCTGGACCAGGCCCGGATGGTGGCGGCCGGCGCGTCGTACGGCGGGTACATGATGAACTGGTTCGAGGGCCACACCACCCGGTTCGATGCTCTCATCAACCACGACGGCGTCTACAACACGGTCAGCATGTACGGCGCCACCGAGGAGCTCTGGTTCCCGGAGTGGGAGTTCCGGGGCACGCCCTGGACGAACCCGGGCCTCTACGAGCGCTGGAACCCGGCCGAGTTCGTGGAGGACTTCGAGACACCCATGCTCGTCATCCACGGGGCCCAGGACTTCCGCGTGCCCCTGACCCAGGGCCTCGAGATCTTCACAGCACTGCGCCGCAACGCGGTCCGGGCGCGCCTCCTCTACTTCCCCGACGAGGGGCACTGGGTGCTGAAACCGGCCAACGCCATGGTGTGGTGGGAGGAGGTGTACCGCTGGCTCGCCGACTACCTCGGGTAGGGACTGCAGGTGGAAGGCGGAGGGCCCCCGGCCGGGCGACCGGCGGGGGCCTGCGTTCGTCGGGCCTTGCCCCACCGACGCGCCGACGTCGGCCCGTGCCGCTCGCTGTTCACCTTCCGCCTTCCGCCTCTCGCCTCCTGCCTTCCGCCTGTTTTTGTGCGATGATTCCGCCGACGATCAGCGCGGCCAGCACGGCGCCGCCGCCGATGGCCAGGCCGGGCTGGGTGGCCACGATGATGACGATCACGAGGACGTACAGGACGATGGTGAGGACGGGGATCCAGGGGTGTCCGGGCATGCGGAACGGCTTCACGAGCTCCTGGCGCCGGCGCAGGCGGAAGAAGCCCGAGAGGACCATCATGTCGATGCTCAGCGCCACGAGCATCATGAACCGGATGAGCGTCTCGAAGGTGCCGGAGACGGAGAGCAGGAGGATGACGCCGGAGGCGAAGAGCAGGCCGGCGACGGGCGTGCCGCGCGGCCCGACGCGGGTGAACATGCCCGGCGCGATCCTGTCCCGGGCAAGGGCGAACGCCACCCGCGGCATGACCAGGAAGTTGACGTTCAGGCTGCTGAGCAGGATCAGGATGCTGGCCACCACGACGACGTGGCCCGCCGTCTCGCCGAACACGCCGGCGATGGCGTCCTGGGCCACGAGGGGTGAGCCGGCCATCTCCTCCACGGAGAGGGCGCCGAAGAAGGCCAGGTTCATGAGCAGGTAGAGGCCGGCCACCAGCAGCGCGCCGCCCAGCAGGATCCGTGGCATGGACCGGCCCGGGTCCTTGACCTCCTCCGCCATCTTCGCCGCCTCCTCCCAGCCGTAGTAGGAGAAGGCGATGGACTGGTAGGCCAGGGCGAAGCCCAGCAGCCCGGCCGCTTCCGGCCTTCCGGCGATGATGCTCGTGGTCTCGGCGCCGCCGCCGAGGATGCCCGCCACGCCGATCCCCACCAGCACCAACACCTTCAGGATCGTGGTGGCGTGCTGGAACCCCATGCCCATGCGCAGTCCGCGCAGGTGGATGAAGGAGAAGGCCAGCACCACGCCCACCGCAAGGATCGGGACCGAGCCCCGACCGGCCAGGATCACGATGTACTCCGCGATGACCACCGCCTTGGCCGCACCGGTGAAGGCCCTGGAGAAGACCAGCTCGCCCCAGCCCGCCACGAACCCGGCGCCCGGCCCGTACGCCGCCCGGGCGTACACGTACTTGCCGCCGGCCTGCGGCAGGGCGGCGGCCATCTCGGCCAGCATGAGGGTGGCGAACGCCGCCATCACGCCGCCGAGGACCCAGACGCCGATGATCAGCGCCGGGCTGCCCAGGTAGCCGGCAATGAGGCCCGGCGTGCGCAGGATGCCCGCTCCGACGACGAGGCCCACCGACACGGCGAGGCCGTCGCGGACGCGCAGGACGCGCTCGAGGTGGGAGGCCGGCTGGGCGAGGGGCTTGGCGGTCATGGCATCGGGGGCTCGGGACCAGGCGCGTGCGCGGGAGCTTCCCATTGTTCCATGGCGGACGATCCCACGTCAAGCGGGCCGTTGACGCCGGGCGGTCCACGCGATTATTGATCCGCGGTCCAGATCGACACTTGCGACGGCACAGGCACGGGCCAGGGGATGAGCCGAGGCGTCGCCCAGCCCCCGCGTCGTGCTGAGGCACCTGCGCGGGCCCCTCGGCCTGGTCTTCGGCGTGAGCGCGCTCCAGGCCTTCGTCCAGCGGGCGTTCCTCACCATGGAGCGCGGCGGCCCTGGTCTCCATGCCGGCCATCCTCGGCGCGACGCTTTTCGCGCTGCACCCCGCGCTGCGGAGGCACGCCCCGCCCGGTTGAGGGCGCGGAGAGGTCCGAGGGGCCATGGAACAGGAAGGACGGAGAGGACGGGGAGGGGTTCGCCTGTCCTGACAGTCTTGCCGCATCACCCGTCACCGGCCACCGGCCATCGGCCACCGGTCACAGCGGCGGCGTCGTGGGCGGCGGCCGCCGGTGCATGGTCCGCTGCTCGTACGCGTACGCGATCCGGATCAGCGTCGGCTCCGACCAGGCCGGGCCCAGGATCTGGAGCCCCGCCGGCAGCCCGTCGCGCACCCAGCCCATGGGCACCGTGAGCGCCGGGAAGCCGGTGGGCGGCGAAATCTGCCACGAGTTGTTGCCGTGGGGCGTCGTCAGGTCGCCGATGAGCCGGAGCGGATTGTTCCAGGTCGGGTAGACGACGGCGTCAAGCTCCTGCTCCTCGAACATCCGTCGGACCGCGGCCCGGAGCACGGCGGCGTTCTCCGCCACCTCGGCACAGCCCTCGTTCTCCTCCACCGTGGCCGGGAACGAGGCCATGTACTCCAACCGCTGCTCGATGGTGGGGTGGTAGTCCCCGCCCTCGATGATCTCCTCGAGGGTCTTCACGGGCGCGTCCGGGCCAAGCGACGCCAGGTACGCGTTGATGTCCGGCCGGAACCGCCGGCAGAAGAGGGGGGACCCCGCGATGGAGTCGTAGCCCGGGATGAGAGCCGGGTCCACGATCGTGGCGCCGCCGGCCGCCAGGTCGCGCAGCGCCTCCTCGAAGCGGCGGTGCACCTCCGGGTCCGCTGTCTCCGTGTCCGACAGCGCCCGGAGCACCCCGATGCGGGCGCCCTCCAGTCCGTCGGGGTCCAGGAACCGGCCGTACCCGCCTTCCGGCAGATGAGCGTCCGCCTCCGCCGTCCACGGGTCCGCCGGGTCCGTGCCGGCGATGACGTCCAGCACGACGACGGCGTCCGCCACCGTCCGGGCCATGGGACCGCCCACGTCCCGGTCCAGGTACAGCGGGATGATACCGTCCCGGCTCGTCAGCCCGAGCGTCGACCGGATCCCCACCAGCGCCTGGTGCGATGACGGGCCACGGATGCTGTTGCCCGTGTCCGTGCCCAGTCCCACGGCGCCCATGCTCGCGGCGACCGCCGCCGCCGTGCCGCCGGAGGAGCCCGCCGTGACCCGGTTCGTCGCGTACGGGTTCCGGGTGTAGCCCGGCAGCGCCGAGCCCACCGTCTCGTACGGGCTGAAGGCGAACTCCGCCATGTTCGACTTGGCCAGCACGATGGCGCCCGCCTCCCGGATCGCCCGGACCTGGTACGCGTCGTCCGGCGGGACCGAGCCCGCCAGCGACGCCGAGCCCGCCGTGGTCGGCAGGTCGCGGGTGTCGTAGTTGTCCTTCACGATGACCGGGATGCCGTGCAGCGGGCCCACCGGCTCGCCCGTCCGCGCCAGCGCCGCGTCCAGCTCCGCCGCCCGCTCACGGGCCCGCGGGTTCACCACGATCAGCGCGTTCAGCGCCGGCCCGCGCCGGTCGTACGCCTCGATCCGGGCCAGGTACGCGTCCACCAGCTCCACCGCCGTGAGCCGTCCGTCCAGCATGGCGGTGTGGATGTCCGCGATCGTCGACTCCACGACCTCGAACCCCTGGGCGTGAGTCGGGGGCGTCGTGATCCCGAATACGCCCGCGGCGAGGACGAGCGTGAACGAAGGGCGGAGGATCCTGCGTCGGAGCGTGGCGAATGCGGTCATGGCGTGGAACGGCCCGGGTCGTCGGTGGACTGCTTCGCCGGAATGTGGAGCCCGCCACGGAGGCGGACAAGGCGGGATCCCCCACGGGGCGGCCGGCGACATTGACCTCCTGACCGGGTGGGGTGTAGGATGCCGCGCCATGAACAGGGACATCACCCTCGTCCTCGTCGACTTCGACGACACCCTGGTGGAGACGGCGCCGCGCTTCGACAACGCCCGGCGCCGCCTCTTCGAGCTCATGGTGTCCGAGGGATTCGATCGCGACGAGGCGTACCGCGTCCACCACCACGAGGTCGACCCCGGCCTCCGGGACAAGCACGGGTTCGGGCCCCACCGCCTGGAGGAGGCCTTCCGGCTCACCTACCTGGCCCTCTGCGAGCGCGATGGACGGGAGGCGGACCCGGAGATGATGGACCGGGCCGGCGCCCTGGGCCGCGCCGTCGTCGGCACCCCGCCGACCATCGACGGCGCCGTGGAAGCGCTCGAGCGGCTCGCGGCGTCCCTCCCCGTGGTCGTCTACACCCAGGCCGCGGAACGGGAGTACCAGATCGGCTGTCTCCGTGGCGCCGGCGTCCTGGACGTGGTCACTCGCGACCGCATCCGCATCGTGCCGAACAAGACCGAGACCGCCTTCCGGGAGACCCTCGCCGCCTTCGGTATCCACGACCCCCACACCGCCTGGATGGTGGGCAACAGCATCCGCAGCGACGTCAATCCCGCCCTCTCCGCCGGCGCCAACGCCATCCTCGTCGAGGTCGACGACCCGTGGCACCACGACGTCGTCACCCCCATCAGCGACGACTTCCACACCGTCCGCTCCTTCGCCGAAGCCGCGGAACTGCTGATGAGGCGATCAGATACGGCGATCAGATGAGGCGATCAGATACGGCGATCAGATACGGCGATCAGAT
>CAYQCY010000038.1:0-28036 GCA_964416095.1 uncultured Gemmatimonadaceae bacterium | reverse complement strand
ACGTCCCCCCGTCCCCCCGTCCCCCCCTCGCGCTCCCGGCGCGCGCCAGCGGCCCGGTCCGAGGCCTTCCCATCCTCCACCTTCACGACCTCGCAGAGCAGCGCCTTGTAGACGGGGAAGCCCGAGATCTCGTCGTAGTTGGAGAGGTCGGTGAGCTCGTTCACGTTCCACTCCCGCCAGGCCTTCGGCCCGACCGGTGTGCCGCCGCCCATGCTGCACTCGATGGAGCCGGGGGCGATGTCGTCGTGGACCACGGCCCGGAAGGGCACGGCGCCCCGGGGCGTGCGCACCTCCACGAGGTCGCCGTGGGCGATGCCCCGCTCGACGGCGTCGTGCTCGCTGATCTCCACGGTGGGCTCCGGGTGGTCCTTGACGAGCCCCGCGATGCCGTGATGCTGGGAGCGGAAATCGGTCTGGGGCCGTGCCCCGGAGTTGAAGACGAGGGGGTATTCCCGGGCGAGTCGCGGGTCGCCCAGCGGTCCCTCGATGGGCTCCGTGTACTTTGGCAGCGGCTCGTAGCCGTAGTCCTCCAGCGTCGTGGACCAGATCTCGAACTTGCCGGTGGGCGTGTCGAAGCCGGGCTTCCCGTCGGGCCGGAGGCGCCCTTTCTCCCACTTCCGGTACTCCATCATCGGGGTGTCGCTCTTGACCTGGCCCCCAGCGGCCCGGACCTCTTCGAGGGTGTAGCCGGAGCCCTCCAGCGCCTGGCGGATCATGTCCTCCTCGGTCTGGGGGAAGGCGTCGCCGTACCCCAGCCGTGCCGCCAGCTCCGCCATGATCAGGTAGTCGTTCCGGGCCTCGCCGACCGGCTCGATCATCGGTTCCCGGATCCGGAAGATGGGTCCGTACGTCATGTACGACGTGATCTCGAACATGGTCGTCGCCGGCAGCACGACGTCGGCGTACGCCGCGTCCGCGGTGAGCTGCCGGTCGATGGTGACCAGGAAATCCAGCTTCGAGAGCGTCTCGCGCCAGACGGGTGTCTGGGGCCAGGAGGTCAGGATGGACGCCCCGTGGACGATGAGCCCCCGGATCCGGTACGGATCCTCGTGCAGCACGGCATCGATGAGCCCCGCGGCGTGGCCCTCGCCCCGGTAGCGGGTGTAGAGGGGCTGCCGGTCCCGGGCCACGGCACGGTCCGGGTCCGGGTTCTCGATGTTCGACGACCGGTTGATGGGGAAGTGGCTGCCCAGCATGGCCAGCCCGATGCCGCCCGGCACGTCGAGCTGGCCGGCGAGGGCGAAGAGGATCTGGACCGCCCGGATGGCCTGGATTCCGCTGTTCGAGTATTCGAGGCCCGTGTACATGATGGGACATGCGCCCGTCGCGGTGACGATGCGCCGGGCCAGGTCCTCCACCGTCTCCGCGGGCACGCCGGTGATCCGCTCCACCACCTCGGGCCGGAAGTGCTGGACGTAGCGGGCCAGCTCGTCGAAGCCGTGGCACCAGTCCTCGGCGAAGTCGGCGTCGTAGAGCTCCTCCTCGATGAGGACGTGGATCATGCCGAGGGCCAGCGCCCCGTCGGTGCCCGGCCGGACGGGGACCCACTGGGCCCCGGTCCGTTTCACCGTCTCGGTGCGCCGCGGGTCGATGACGACGATGTCCGCGCCGCGCTTCGCCGCCGCCTCCAGGCGGTGCATGTCCAGGGGCGGCGAATCGGTGGCGGGGTTCGCGCCCCATACCACCAGCGTTTCGGCGTGCTCCACGTCCACGAACATGTCCACGAGCATCCGGCCCATGGTGACGTGGGGCGCCATCATGGCGAAGGATACGTAACAGAGGGCGCCGACGCCCATGGTGTTGGGCGACCCGAAGGGGAAGAGGACGTTGGAGGCCGACGAGACGGCCACGCCCTTCGGCTGGTACATGTCGCACAGGCTCAGCTCGAAGGCGCCGCGTCCCGTGTAGATGGCGACGGCCTCCGGTCCCGACTCGGCCTTGATCCGCTCCAGCTCCCCGACGATGACGTCGTACGCCTCGTCCCAGCCGATCTCCTCGAAGGCGTGGGTGCCCTTCGGACCCGCCCGCCGCATGGGCCGGCGCAGCCGGTGCTCCGAGTAGACGATCTCCGGCGCGTGGATCCCCCGACGACAGATCATGCCCAGCGGGTGGTCCCGCTCCGGCTTGATGTCCACCAGGCGCTGCTGCCCGTCCAGGCCCACCTCGACCCAACAGCCCGCCGGACAGATGCCGCAGATGCCGCGCTTCCAGGTGACGGCGTCAGGCGCGGTGCGGGATGCGGCGTCTGCGGATGTTGCCATGATGCGAATGCGCACGGTGTGAGGGGAGTGGACGAACGGGTTAACGTGTGCACACGCGGCACGCGAGCCGCAACCCCCGCCGGGGGCGTCCCCGTCGGGCCGTAGCCCCGGATCCGCACCAGGGAACTCGTGGCGGCGCGCTCCGGGTTCCGCATCGGGCGCTGGCACCGCCCGTCCTCGTTACACCCCGGCGGGGCGGCGCGCCTTGCCAGCCGGCGTGCTTTCGGGCCAGATTGGGGCTTTCGCCGCCCGCACACCTCACCCGAAGAAGGAATCAATGGTCTTCTCGATCGTGGGAGCCGACCAGGATCCGCTCTACGACTGGTTCGCCGAGGGCATGCAGGACGTGCTCCAGCGACGCGGTCACACATACGCGGAGGACCCGGAAGACGCGGGCCTCGTCCTGAACTTCTTCCCGGAGGACCGACCGCGCTCCTTCCGCAGACGGGCGCAGGCCGTCTTCGTCGTGGGCATCGCTGCGGTGCACGGCGAGTTCCAGGACCCCATCCGCAGCGGCTACCCGCTTCTGGTGCGGTCGCTGTCCAACCTGATGGTCGTGCTCCTGCCCGGGGACGGCGACGGCGGCAACCCCGAGGCGCACATGCTCACCCTGGAGCAGGGCCACTACACCGTCGCGGCACACCATGATGGGGAGGCCTACTTCGACCACGTCTACGACCGGGTGGCGCCGCTGGCCACCTCGCGCCTGGTCATCGACAACATCTTCGAGCCCGACCTGGAGGAAGAGCTCTGGAACGGCGATGAGATCACCGATTCCATCTACCGGGCCGGCCAGGCCATGGACGAGCTGGACCTGCTGCCGGCGCCCTTCCCCATCCAGGAGATCCTGTCCGACCGGGACTTCCGGCACGTGAAGCGGCTCTACGGCATCGGCGGGCTCAGCTACGGCAACGTCAGCGCGCGCAAGGACCGGGACCGGTTCTGGATGAGCGCCAGCGGCGTGGACAAGTCGAACCTGCGGGAGATCGGCCGCGACATTCTCATGGTGAAAGGCTACGACCAGGAGAAGAACGCGATCCGCCTCAGCGTCCCGCCGCATGTCGAGCCGCGGCGTGTCTCCGTGGACGCCATCGAGCACTGGATGATCTACACGTCGCACCCCAACGTGGGTGCGATCCTTCACGTCCACGCCTGGATGGAGGACATCCCATCCACCGAGATGAACTACCCCTGTGGCACCTACGAGCTGGGCAAGGCGGTGGCCCAGCTCATCGACGAGTCGTCCGATCCGTCCCGCGCCGTCGTCGGCCAGCGCAACCACGGCCTCACCATCACCGGCCACTCGCTGGACGAGATCATCGAGCGCGTCGGCGACCGGCTCATGCCCCAGATCCCCATGTCCTGAACAGCAGGCGGCAGGCGAAAGGCGGGAGGCGGAAGGCGGAACGAACGGCGGTGCGGCGAGGGGCGGCCCTGCGGCCGCCCTTTTCGCGTCCGCCCGGTTCGCAGGGGCTCGGTCGGCTCCCGGTGTGCGCTCAGTTCGCGGCGACCTCGGCGGCGAGCCAGCCGGGACGGCCCGTGCGGCCGCGGACGTAGAGGAACGCGCCGAACTCGCCGAGCACGTCCACGCGCTGACCGGCTTCGGCCATCTCGACGGGCGCGGCGAGGGGGTGTGGCCCGTCACGTACCGGGGATGCGGCGGCCAGCGTGTGACGTCGCAGCGGCGCGTCCACGGGCTCGGCAAGCCGTGCGGTCACGAACCCCGTCCTGCCGTCGGGCAGGCGGACCCTGTACCAGTCGCCGGTGGCGCCCAGGACCCGGACCGGCGTGTTCCGTGCCAGCTCACCGAGGACGGTCCCATCCGTGCCGGGCGCGTCCCGGAGCCGGACACCGGACGCCGCCCTGGCCCAGCCGCCCAGGATGGTCGTGTCGCCGAGCAGCGCCGGCGGATCCCCGGGCAGCCGCTCCACGAAGGGCATGGGATCCATGGGGCCGACGCCCCTGCGGTAGATGCCGAAGTGGAGGTGCGGAGGCGTGGTGCGGGCGTTGCCGCTGTTCCCCACGAGGCCCAGCGTATCCCCGACCTGCACCTCCTGGCCCCGGGACACGAGCTGCCGTTCCAGGTGCGCGTAGTAGAGCGAGTTGCCCCGTCTGTGATCCCTGAGCCATACCACCCTGCCGCCCAGCCGCGTCGTCCGCACCGAGCGCACGGTCCCGGCCGCCGCTGCCAGCACGGGCGTGTTGCGTGGAGCGAAGATGTCCACGCCGTGGTGTTCGCGGCGCCCGCCATCCCGCGGGTCCCCGAAGACGCTCAGGATGTCACGGACCGAGCCACCCTCTACGGGGAACGCCAGGGACGCACCGGCGATGATCCGGACCGTGTACCTCCCGCCCCGGAGCAGCTCGGGCTGCACGCGCAAGACGTACGTGCCGTCCCGGATCGGCTCGAAGATGACCCGGCGGGCACCGCTGTCCGCGCTCACCGCGTGGCGGAACCGGACCGTGTCCCCGTCCACCATGCGATACACGTCCAGGAACAGGAGGGCGGTGCTGTCCGGCTCGAGCCGGGCCTCGATGAGAAGCTGCTGCCCCCGCAAGGCGTCGAACCGATACCCCAGCGCATCCGGCTCCTGCGGCGACAGGTAGCCGTGTTCCTGGAACGGCGAGGCCACGGCGAGCGCCTCCCGGAGCGTCCATTCCCCGGCCCGGACCCAGTCACGGCCCACCGCGGTCTCCGCCAGCCCTGCCGTCTCCAGCGAATACAGGTACACCTCGTGGGGGGTGGCGTCGCGGAACCGCTCGTGGACCGCCTCCCGCGCCCCGGCGCACCCGGTCACGAGGCCGGCCAGCGTCGCCAAGCCGATGATGTGAGCTCGTCCGCGCATTCGTGTTCGACCGTTCGCTGCCCTGCTGTCCGTACGGAAGGTCTCCGAGGGCGGTTCCACGGTCAAGGCGTCCGCGCCGGTCCTTGCACAATGCTGACAAGCCGTCGGCGGTCAGCATTCAGCGCGGCGCGCCGGCGCCGCGGGCTGACGGCTTCCGGCTCAGTCCCGGGCCGGCGGCGCCATGAACTCCGGCCCCACCGGGTCCACGATGTGCTCGTCCAGGATCTCGTCCACGGCGGCCATGCCGCCGGCATCGAGGGACCAGCCCATGACCTCAGGCATGGGCTCCACCTGCTCGGGCCGGCGGGCGCCCCACAGCACGATGCCCGCGCCGGGCCGGTCCAACAGCCAGCGCACGGCCAGGTGGAGGACGTCGGTGTCGTACCGTTCCCGGGCGAGGCGGTCGAGAGCGTCCACGGCGTTCAGGTACTGACGGTACCGGGGCCGCTGGAACTTGGGGTCGTCGTTCCGCAGGTCATCGCCTTCGAACTGCGTGTCGGGCTGCATCTTGCCGGTGAGCAGGCCGCGGCAGAGCGCCCCGTACGTCACCGTCACGATGTCGTGCTCCCGGCAGTACGGCAGCACGTCATCCTCGATGCCGCGCTCGAAGATGTTGTACGGCGGCTGGTCGGTGGACAGGGCTGCCCGCTCCCGGAACCGGTTCAACTGCTCCGGCGAGAAGTTGCTCACGCCGATGGCCCGGACCTTCCCTTCCCGGCGCAGCGCCTCCAGCTCCGCCGCCGTCTCCTCGACGGGCACGAGCGGGTCCGGCCAGTGGACCTGGTACAGGTCGATGTAGTCCGTGCGCAGCCGGCGGAGCGAGTCCTCGATCTCCCGGCGGACCCGCTCCGGCGTGGCGTTGCGCCGGACGTTGCCATCGTCGTCCCACTCGATGCCGACCTTGGTGGCCAGCACCACATCATCGCGGCGGCCGTCGAGGGCCTTGCCGACGATCTCCTCCGACCGGCCCTGGCCGTAGGCCGGCGCCGTGTCGATGAAGCGGACCCCCCGGTCCAGGGCCGCGTGGATCGTGTCGATGGACCGGGCCTCGTCCGTGCCGCCCCACAGCCAGCCGCCGATGGCCCAGGTGCCCAGACCGATGCGCGACGCCACGATGCCGGTGTCCGGTATCTCGATGTGCTCCATGGTCTCCGGGCTCCGTGCGCCGGCGGGGCGCGCCGCGGACCCCGCCGGACCCCATCTACGACTCCGGGCGGCGCCGGGACCAGGAGATGCAAGAAGCTCGCGAGCGCCTCAGTCGGGCCGCACGCTCCGTCCCGGCCGCGCCCCCGTGTTCTCGCCGTCCCGGATCACGAACGTCCCGTTCACGACCACGTGCGGGATGCCCACCGGGTACTGGTGCGGGTGCTCGAAGGTCGCCCGGTCCGCCACGGTGGCCGGATCGAACACGACGAGGTCCGCCGCCATGCCCGCGGCGATCCGGCCCCGGTCCCGGAACCGCAGCCGCCGCGCGGGCATGTCCGTCATCTTGTGGATCGCCACCTCCAGCGGCATGTCGCCCCGCTCCCGGACGTAGTGGCCCAGGACCCGGGGGAAGGTGCCGTAGTTCCGCGGGTGCGGCGAGCCGATGTGTCGAGGACCGTCGGTGGCGTAGGAACCGCCGTCGGAGCAGATCATGCCCAGCGGATGCGCCAGGAACGCCGCCGTGTTCTCCTCACCCATGCCGAACCCGACCATCCCGGTCCGGGCCCTGTCGGTGAAGATGAGGTGGAGCAGCAGGTCGTACGGCGCCTCGCCCCGCTCCTCCGCCAGCGCGCCGAGTCTGTGGCCCCGGGCCCATGCCAGCGAATCTTCGCCGGTCGAGGTGATCTGCACGGCGTCCCAGCTCCCGAGCTGGTCGATCTTGGCGAGGACCGCCTGCCGGATGCGCGGCTCGACCTCCGGGTCCCGGAGGCGCGCCAGGAACGCCTCGGTGCCGCCGTCCCGCGACCAGATGGGGAAGAGGTTGGTCAGGCCGGTGCTGTACGCCACGTACGGGTAGCGGTCGTAGGTCACGTCCATGTAGTCGGCCCGGGCCGCCTCCAGCAGCTCCAGCACCTGGGGCGCCTTCCACCAGTTGCGCCGGCCCTGGGCCTTGAGGTGCGAGATCTGGACGGGCACCCCGCCCAGCCGCCCGATGGTGAGCGCCTCCTCGATGGCGCCCAGGAGCCGGTCGTCCTCGTTGCGCATGTGCGTGGCGTAGGGCAGGCCCGTCCCCCGGATCGCCGACGCCAGCGCCCCGATCTCCTCCGTGTCGGCGAAGCCGCCGGGCGTGTACTCGAGCCCCGAGGACAGGCCGCAGCAGCCGCGGCGCACCTGCCCGGCCACCAGCTCCTGCATGCGGGCCACCTCGTCCTCCGTGGCCGGGCGGTCGTCCTCGCCGACGACGGCCCCGCGCACCGATCCCTGGCCCACCATGCTGGCCCAGTTCACCGCGGCGCCGTGGGTGTCGATGTGGTCCATGTAGCCCGGCGCGTCCCGGAACCCGATGTCGACGCCCGCCTCCTCGCGGTACCGGTCCCGGGCCCGGCGGAACGCCTCGTCGTCCCAGAGGATGGAGCTCCCGTCCTGGCCCGCGACCTCCGTGGTCACGCCCTGGCGCACCTTGCTCTCGGCGCGGGGGTCGATGAGCAGCTCCAGGTCGGTGTGGGAGTGGACGTCGACGAAGCCCGGCGCCAGGGCCAGGCCGCCCAGCTCCACCGTCTCGGCACCGGCCGCCCGCACGTTCTCGCCCACCTCGGCGATGCGGTCACCGGTCACCGCAACGTCCACGCGGCGCGGCGGGGCGCCCGTCCCGTCGTACACGACGCCGTTGCGGAATACCCGGTCCACCGGCCGGGCCCGCCAGCCCAACACGCTGTCCGGCGCGAGCGCCGCCGCGCCCGTCGCCACTGCCGCAGCCTTCACGAACCGTCGTCGCCTCATTGCCGTCCCTCCAGGAATCGGGGTAGATCCGCGATGGAATCCAGAACGGCGTGCGGCCGTACGCCGCTCGCCTCGAGCCGCTCCTCCGTGTGCTTGCCGGTCCGCACCAGGACTCCCGTCATGCCGGCGTCCATGGCACCGGCCACGTCCGTCTCCGCGTCGTCGCCCACCACGACGATCCGCTCCGGCTCCACTCCCAGCGAGCGGGCGCCCACCACCACCGCGTCCGGGCTGTCGTCGGTGATCTCGAAGTCGGCGAAGTCCGCGTAGGTCGATTCGGACAGGTACAGCGCCACCCGTTCCAAGCCTTCCGAGACGAGCCAGCGGGCCGCCGAGACGGCGGCGGTGAAGACGTCGTCCCCGGCGATGGGGAAGCCCAGGTTCCCGAGCCATGCGGCCAGATCCGCCCGGGAACGACGGGTCGTGTTGGTGAGGAAGCGGCACGGGATGCCGTCTGCCCGCAGCGTCCGCACGGTCTCCACGGCGCCCGGGATGGCCTCGTCGCCCAGATAGAGGGTGCCATCCAGGTCCAGCAGCAGGCCGCCGACGTCAGGCCGGGATTGCACATCCATGACGGGCAAGATGCCCGGCGCGGGCCCGCCGTGCAAAGCCGACGCGTATCCCGACGCAGTCCGGGCAGACTCGCGGACGTCGTCCCGTGACGCGACGCGGCCCCGGCGTTGCCCGTCGCCGCGGGCCCGGTCACATTGCCCCGACGATGCCGGGACAATGACCGCGCAGCAGGAGAAGCACATGACGAGGCAATCGCTGATCCGTTCCGCCCTCGGCGCCGTGGCGGCGGCCGTCCTCGCGGCCCCGACCACCGCCCAGGTCGACCGACCGTTCGTGCGCTACCCGGCCATCTCGCCCGATGGCCGGACCGTCGCCTTCTCGTATCAGGGCGACATCTGGACCGTCCCGGTGGACGGCGGGCGGGCCGTGCGCCTGACGCTGCACGAGGCGTACGAAGCCCGGCCCCGGTTCAGCCCGGACGGCGCCCGCATCGCCTTCACCAGCGACCGGTGGGGCAACGACGACCTGTACGTCATGGACGCCGACGGTAGCGCACCCACGCGCCTGACCTTCCATTCGTCCGGCGACGTGCTCGGCGGCTGGACCGCCGACGGCCGGCTCCTCTTCGAGACGGACCGGACCTGGGTCCAGGTGGAGCGGGAATCGGAGATCTACCGGGTGTCCGCCGACGGCGGCACGCCGGACCGGCTGCTGGACGCCGTGGGCTACACGCCGCGCCTGTCCCCCGACGGCCGGTTCCTGGCCTTCACCTTCGGCTCCAACGGCGCCGACCGGATCCGCTACCGCGGCCCCGCCGACAAGGACGTCTGGCTCTACGACACGGAGCGGCAGACCTATGCGGAGCTGACGGGCGACTTCGACGGGAACGACATCGAGCCCGTCTGGGGCGGCGCCCGGACCCTCTTCTTCGTGAGCGAGCGCGACGGCACCTACAACCTCTACCGGACGACCGTCGCCGAGGACGGCACCGGCTCCCCACCCGAGCAGCTCACGCGCTACACGGAGGATGGCGTCCGCTTCTTCGACGTGAGCGCCGACGGCGGCACCGTCGTCATGGAGGTGGCGACGGACATCCACGTGCTGCGGGGCACCGGCGAGCCGGAGCGGCTGGACATCCTCGTTCCCGCCGACGACCGCTTCGACGACCTGGAGCGCCGTACCTACACGGACGACGCCGACGAGTACGCCGTCTCGCCGAACGGCGAGCGCATCGCCTTCGTCGTGCGCGGCGAGGTGTTCGTCACGGAGAACGACCCGGACGAGAGCCGGGCCGTGCGCCTGACCTCCAGCCCGTACCGTGACCGGGACGTGGTCTGGGCCGACGACGAGACGCTCATCTTCGCCTCGGACCGGGCCGGACAGTACGACCTGTACCGGATCGAGTCGGCGGACCCGGAGCGGCCGGACCTGTTCCGGAGCCTGAAGCGGCGTATCGTGCGCCTGACGGAGACGGAGGCAGAGGAGCACGACGTCGTCATGGTGCCCGACGGCGCGCACCTCGCCTTCGTCCGGGACCGGGGCACCCTCGTCGTTGCGGAGCTGCGGGACGGGGAGCTGCGCGACGAGCGCGTGCTGCTGGACGGCTGGGCCACGCCGGAAGGCGTCGCCTGGAGCCCCGACAGCCGCTGGCTCGCCTACGGCCTCGACGACCTGGACTTCAACACGGAGGTCTACATCCACGCCGCCGACGGGTCCGTCGACCCCGTCAACGTGACCATGCACCCCAAGGGCGACGGCGCCCCGGTCTGGTCCAAGGACGGCTCCAAGCTCGGCTTCATCTCCCAGCGCAACAACGGCGACGCCGACGTCTGGTTCGCCTGGCTCCGGCAGGAGGACTGGGAAAAGACACGGCAGGACTGGGAGCAGATGGAGGAGCCCGAGGAGGAGGAGACGGGCGAGGAAGACCAGGTCGCGCCCATCGAGATCGACCTGGAGGACATCCACGAGCGTCTCGAGCAGGTCACCTCGCTGCCCGGCAACGAGACGGACCTGGCCGTGAGTCACGACGGCGAGACCTTCTACTTCGTCGCCTTCCGCGGCGGCCGCCAGTCCTACGACGCCGACCAGGACCTCTACTCGGTCAAGTGGGACGGCACGGACATGAAAGCTCTCACCACGGGCGGCACCCGCCCCTCCGGCGTCACCATGGGCCCCGAGGGGAAGCACCTCTACATGGTCCGGCCCGGTGGTCGCCTGGCCCGGCTGGCGCCGGAGAGCAACGGCCGCCTGGAGAGCCTGCCCTACTCGGCCCGCATGACCATCGACCACCCGGCGGAGCGGGCCCAGGTCTTCGACGAGGCGTGGCGCATCCTCGGTCTGGGCTTCTACGACCCCGGCTTCCACGGCCGGGACTGGAACGCGCTCCGCGACAAGTACAGGCCGTGGGCACTCCGGGCCTCCACGAAGCGCGACTTCCGGGATGTCTTCGACATCATGCTCGGTGAGCTGAACGCCTCGCACCTGGGCCTGTACGGCTCCGACCGGGCCGAGACCCAGACCGAGCGGACCGGGCTGCTGGGCATCGAGATCGACCCGGTGGACGACGGCGTCGTGGTCCGACGCGTCGTGCCCGGCTCACCTGCCGACCGGGAAGCCTCGAAGCTCGCGCCCGGCGACGTCGTCACCGCCATGGACGGCACGCCGGTGACGCCCGACGCCAACTTCTACGCCCTGCTGGCCGACCGGTCCGGCGAGAAGACGATCCTGACCGTGCGCAGCGGCGGGGACGAGCGGGAGGTCGTGATCCGGCCCACGGACAGCCTCCGACGCCAGCTCTACGACGAGTGGGTCCAGGACCGGCAGCGCCTGACCGAGGACTACTCCGACGGGCGCCTCGGCTACATCCACATCCAGGGGATGAACTGGCCGAGCTTCGAGCGCTTCGAGCGGGAGCTGGTGGCCAGCGGCCAGGGCAAGGACGGCATCATCGTGGACGTGCGTTACAACGGCGGCGGCTGGACCACCGACTACCTCATGGCCGTCCTCACCGTGCGGCAGCACGCCTACACCGTGCCCCGGGGCGCCGCCGAGGACCTGGACGAGGAACACACCGAGTTCCGGGACCACTACCCCTTCGGGGAGCGGCTGCCGCTGGCCGCGTGGACCCGGCCCGTGGCGGCACTCTGCAACCAGAACAGCTTCTCCAACGCCGAGATCTTCTCCCACGCCTTCAAGCACCTGGGGCTGGGTCCGCTGGTGGGCACGCCCACCTTCGGCGCCGTGATCTCCACGGGCGGCGCGGGCCTCATGGACGGCTCGTTCGTGCGCCTGCCCTTCCGCGGCTGGTACGTGAAGGCCACCGACCGCAACATGGAGAACGGGCCGGCCGTGCCGGACGTCATCGTGCCCGCCCGGCCGGACGACCGGGCCGACGGCGAGGACGAGCAGCTCCGGGCGGCCGTGAACGTGCTGCTCGAACAGGTCGACGGAGGCATGTAGCGCGCGCTCCGCTGGACGACCGTGGTCCACACCGGGGGCGGCTCCGTGCCGGCCGTCCCCGGCCACCGCGCCGGCCCGGTTTCGCCCGGGATACGACCCCGCCCGCAAGCCCCCCGGCCCTGAAGGCGGCCCCACTCCGAAGGCAGCCCCCGTCGCCGGCGAATCCAGCCCCGCCCGGATCCACCCCCTGGGCCTGGGCCTGGGCCTGCCCCGGGGCCGACGGCCCGTCAGGACCGGAGGCCCCCCACCAAGGAAGGAGGCGCGCACCGGCAAGCCGGCACGCGCCCTTGGTGTTGGTGTGATTGCACCAGTTTTATGTCATCGGCCAGGGACGCGCTCCCCAACACATCCACAGGCCTGCTGGTGCCAGTGTCAGGTGTGCACTGGCAAAGCCAGGTGCTTCAACCGGGACGCGAAATACGCATCCTCGGGCTCTGCCTCGCCCGCTTCCACCATGCGTTGATACTTCCCGGGCACGTGAGCACAGAAGGGCTCCGATTCCAGGTAGTCGCCCGTCATGGCGTAGGCGCGGGCTCGGCTACCGCCGCAGACCAGCCGATACTCACACACTCCGCATTTGCCCTTCAACAGGGGCTTGTCGCGGAGCTGCCGGAACAGCGGCGCGTTCCTGTACGTCTCTACGAGATCGTGCGTCCGAACGTTCCCCGCGCTGATGGGCAGGAAGCCGGACGGGAAGATCTCGCCGGTGTGGCTGACGAACATGAAGCCGTCGCCGTCGTTCACGCCCCGGGCCCGGCCGATGCCGTCCGAGAGCGAGTAGGCGACGCCGTCGGTCATGCCGTCCACACGTCCGTTGCCGTCGGCCCGACGCTCCGCCTTCTGGCGCTGGAGCACGACCCGCGTGTACTGCGGAGCGGCCGTGGCCTTGATGTCGAACGACGCGGTCTTCGACAGGTCGTAGAGCTTGTGGAAGACCTCCTCGAACCCCTCCGCGCTCGCCACGTCTTCCGGCTTCGCACGGCCCACGGGTACCAGGAAGAAGACCTCCCAGAACACGATCCCCAGCTCTTCCATGAGCTCGCACAGGGCATCCACGTCGTCCAGGTTGTGCTTCCGGATCACCGTGTTCACCTGCGTCGACAGCCCGATCTCCTGGGCCTCCCGCAGGATCCGCAACCCGTGCTCGAAGGAGCCGTGGACCTGCCGGAACTCGTCGTGGATCGCCGGCGTGGACCCGTCCAGGCTCACCGCCAGCCGCGCCAGCCCGGCATCCTTCAGCTCCTGCATCGTCTCCCGCGACGTCAACGACGTCGTGGCCGGCGTGATGGCCATCCGCAGGCCCAGCTTCGCGCCGTACTCCACCAGCTCCACGATGTCCGGCCGCTTGAGCGCGTCACCACCGCTGAACACGAAGATCAGCTTGCCGAACTCGCGCACCGAGTCCAGCAGGCGTTTCGCCTCCTCCGTCGTCAGCTCGTCCGGGTGCCGGTCCGGCTGCGCCTCCGCCCGGCAATGCTTGCACGCCAGATCGCACGCCTGCGTCGTTTCCCAGATGACCAGGAACGGGGCTTTCTCGAAGTCACGGTTGGCGCCGGGGTGAGCGCCTTTCGGGTGTCCCAATCCTGCCTCCACACCACACCGGGGAATTCTGCTGACGACAGCATAAACGGATGTCGAGCCCGGCAAAGTCAGGGGAAGGTTGAAATCGACGTGGGGCGCAGGCCGATTCTCGTGTGGGGGAATCCCGCACGGCCTCCCCCCGTTTCTTGACGCTTCCCACCGGCACGGCCCATTCTTCTCTTTTCCCAGAAACCTCTCCCGAACCACCGGACTGCCATGCGCACCGCCTGGACCCTCGCCGTCCTGTCCATGCTCCCGGTCGCCGACGCCGCCGGCGCCCAGGAGGCCGCCCCCATCCGGGGCTTCCCCGACGCCATGGTGGCGGACCAGCACGAGCGGGAAGCCCTGGCGCATCGGGTCCCGTCGCCGGACTCGATCCGGGACCGCATCCGGCTGCTCAGCGCGGAGCCCCACGAGGCGGGCACGGAGCGGAGCCGGCGCGTGGCGGAGCGCATCCTGGAGCGGTTCCGCGGCATGGGCCTGGAGGCGTGGATCGAGGAGTTCGAGGCGTACATGCCGGTCCCGGTCTCCCGCGAGCTGGAGCTGGTGGCGCCGGAAGGCTACGCGGCCCGCCTCGCGGAGCCGCCGCTGCCGGAGGACGAGGACAGCTACGACGCCCATCAGCTTCCCACCTTCAACGCCTACGCGGCGGACGGCGACGTCACGGCGGAGCTGGTCTACGTGAACTACGGCGTCCCGGAGGACTACGAGGTCCTGGACAGCCTGGGCATCAGCGTGGAAGGCAGGATCGTCATCGCCCGCTACGGCGTGTCGTGGCGCGGCATCAAGCCGAAGGTCGCGGCGGAGCGGGGCGCCGTCGGCTGCATCATCTTCAGCGACCCGCGCAACGACGGCTACTGGCACGGCGACACCTACCCGGACAGCACGATGCGGCCGTCCTTCGGGGTGCAGCGCGGTAGCGTCATGGACCTGCCCGTCTATCCGGGTGACCCGCTGACGCCGGGCTGGGCCTCGGAGGCGGGCGGGCGGAAGCTGCCTGTCGAGGAGGCCCGCACCATCATGACGATCCCGGTGCTGCCCATCTCCTACGGCGATGCGCTGCCCCTGCTCCGGAACCTGGCGGGCCCGGTGGCGCCCGAGGCCTGGCGCGGCGCCCTGCCCATCACGTACCACGTGGGGCCCGGCCCGGCCACCGTGCGGCTGGCGCTGCGGTTCGAGTGGCGCAACAGGCCGCTCTACGACGTCATCGCGCGCATCCCCGGCCGCGACGACGACGCCTGGGTCCTGTACGGCAACCACCACGACGCCTGGGTGAACGGCGCCCACGACCCCATCTCGGGCCTCGCCGCGCTGGAGGAGACGGCCCGGTCCCTGGCCGAGCTGTACCGGACCGGCTGGCGGCCCCGCCGGACCATCCTGTTCACGGTCTGGGACGGCGAGGAGTGGGGCCTCCTGGGCTCCACCGAGTGGGCCGAGAAACACAGGGATGAGCTGCGCGAAAAGGGGGTGGCGTACCTGAACAGCGACATCAACGCCCGGGGCCCCCTCTACGCCGCCGGCGTCCACTCCCTGGAAGCCTTCGCGGAGCAGGTGGTCCGGGACGTGCGGGATCCCGACACCGGCCGCAGCGTGCTCGAGGCTCGCCTCGACCGACAACGGGAGACCCTGCCGCAGACCGACAGCGCCCGCTTCCAGCTCCTGGCCCTGGGCGCCGGCACCGACTTCACCGCGTTCCTGGACCACGTGGGCATGGCCGCGGCACACCTCAGCTACGGCGGCGCCACCCGGGCCGGCGTCTACCACTCCGTCTACGACTCCTTCACCTTCTACCGCCGCTTCCTGGACCCGGGATTCCGCTACGGCGTCACCGAGGCCCGGACCATGGCCACCGCCCTCATGCGGCTGGCCGATGCGCCCCTCCTCCCCTTCGAGTTCACCCGCGCCGCGCGGACGTACCGCTCCTACGTGGACGAGATCCGGGCGCTGGCGGACCGGGACGGCACGACGTCGCCCCTCGACCTCGCCGGCGTGCGATCCGCCCTCGACCGGCTGGAGCAGGCCGCCAGCGCCTACGAGGAGGCGGCCGCGTCCTTCGAAGCTCTCACACCGGCCGATGTCGAGGCGAACCGGGATGCCCTGGACCGGGTCAACCGGATCCTGGCTCGCACCGAGCAGGCGCTCACCAGCGACGACGGGCTCCCCCTCCGTCCCTGGTACCGACACCTCATCTACGCGCCGGGCTACTACACCGGCTACGGCGTGAAGACCATGGCCGGAATCCGGGAGGCCGTCGACGACATGCCCGACCCGGAGAGGGCTCAGAGGGAAGCCGCCCGCGTGGCCGAGGCCATCGAACGGTACGCGGAGCGGGTCGAGGAGGCCGCGGAAGAGCTGGACCGAATCGGCGCCCCGTCCCGGGAGTGAGAGACCGCCCCCGTAAGATGCGGCCCCGACCCCCGGGGGTTCCGACCCACATCTCTGCACGAGGGAGGCGACCAAGGGATTCGAGGAGCGGTTCCCCCGAACGTCGAAGTGGATCCGGCTGATCGGCGCGGTCGCCGTGCCCCTCTTCATCATGGCTGGCCCCTTCACCTTCGCGTTCACGGCTCTCCCAGGCCACGGCGCGGAATTGCCGCAACTGAGCGTCGAACGGGCCTTCTACGTCGTCCTCTTCGTGGGCGTCGCGGCCGGTTTCGGGGGGATGGCCACCGGGATCGCCTTTCCCCACCGGGTCGAGGGTTCAGCCGTCGCGGTGGCGCTGGCCGTTGCCGGCCTGGGCCTCTACTACATGGCCATTCCGCAATGGCGCGATTCGGGCTCCCTGGAGCTCGTGCCCTTCACCTACACCTTCGTCGTACCGGCAGCCTACCTTCTGGGCGCACTCCTCTGGCAGCGGAGGAAGCATACGCGGGAGGGGCCCCCACGGAGGCTCTCCGGAAGCGGGGCACGGGGGCTCGAGGAAGCCGCGGAAGAGCCGGATCGAATCGTGAGGTAGTGAGGTAAAGGGCGCCCACCGGCGAGGTTGATGCTCAACCGGCTGCCGTCTCACACCGGCAAGCCCGGCGCTGGAACCTGTGACCTGTGACCTCTCCGCGCCCTATGGAGCGGCCGCCCCCCTCAGGAGGAGCCGGAAATGCTCCATGGGCAGGGCGCCCTGCACCCGCACGCCGTTCACGAAGAAGGTGGGGGTCGCACGGACACCGAGCCGGGCCGCCAGCGCGTTGTTCACGTTGATCCGCTCCAGCACGGCGTCCGACGAGTCGTAGCAGTCGGCGAAGGCGTCGTCGTCCAGCTCCAGCGCCCGGGCGTAGCTCAGGAACAGCTCCCGGGGACCGCTCGTCGCCTTCCACGCCGACTGGTTCCGGTACAGCCGGTCGTGCATGGCCCAGAACCCGGCCTCGCCCTGCTCCGCCGCGCACTCCGACGCCCTGGCCGCCTCGGCGCCGTTGCGGAACATGCCCATGACGAACGGAACGTACTTCCACCGCACCACCCCGTCGTGGATGAACTCCTCCTCGATCTGCGGCAGGCTCGACAGGGCGAACCGGCTACAGTACGGACAGCCGAAATCGCTGAACTCCAGGACCAGCACCGGAGCATCCGGGCTGCCCCGGTCGTAGCCCAGGTCGTTCACGTCGATCGGGCGTCGCTGGCCCTGCCCATCCGGTATCGCCGCCGCCTCCGCCGCCGCGGCGTCGCCTCCGTCGCCGGACCGCTCGGCACCGTCCGCCGCACTTCCACAGCCCAGCACGCAGAGCCCGAGCACGACGACGAGCACCGAGGCCAATCTTGAACGCACCATCTACGACTCCAGATTGATGAGCTGACCGAAGCGGGCGAGAAAGCCGCTCAGGGCGGCGACCTTCCCCGTGAACAGCATGACCCCCACCACGACGAGGAACGCCCCCGCCGCCCGCTCGATGGGCACGAGCCAGCGACGCAGGTACCGGGCGCTGGCAAGGTACCAGTTGAGCCCCACCGCGGCCAGGAAGAAGGGCAGCCCCAGGCCCAGGGCGTACACCGCCAGCAGCAGCATGCCCCACCCCACGCTCCCCTCCATCCCCGCATAGAGCAGGATCGTCGCCAGGATCGGACCGACACACGGCGTCCAGCCCGCGCCGAACGCCAACCCCGCCACCACCGAGCCCGCCTTCCCCACCGGCTTCGACGCCAGATGCACCCGCCGCTCCCGCATCAGGAACGGCAGTCGCAGCAAGCCGAGCATGTAGAGGCCGAACAACACGATCACCACCCCACCGATCTGCTGCAGGAGAGGCATCGAGCGGTTGATGACGCTGCCCAGCGCCGTCGCCGTCGCGCCCAGCGTCACGAACACCGCCGAGAAACCCAGCACGAACAACGCCGAATGCACCGCCGCCTGCCGACGCGCCGCCGCCCCGTCCGTCTCCTGCAGCTCGTCCAGCGTCAGACCCGTGATGAACGTCACGTACCCCGGCACGATGGGCAGCACGCACGGCGACAGGAACGAGACCAGGCCCGCGACGAACGCAAGACCGAGACCCACCGACGACCCCTCCATCAACCACTCCCCGCCTTCACCTCAGTCCTCCGCCAGAAGCCGGTCCACCGCACGCGCCAGCGCCACCTCCGTGAACACCCCCACCACCGTGTGCCGGATCCGGCCCTGCCGGTCCAGCAGGTACGACGCCGGCAACGTCCGCGGCATGTCGAACGCCCGGAACACCTCCGAGTTCGCCATGCCCACCGGGTACGTGATGCCACGCTCCCTCAGAAAACGCTCCACCGGCTCCGTTCCCGTCCGGTCCATCGAAACACCCACGATCCGGAACCCGTCCTCCTTCCGGGCTTCGTACACATCCTGGAAGCCCGGCATCTCCAGCCGGCACGGCGGACACCACGTCGCCCAGAAATTCACCAGCACCACCTTCCCCTCCAGCGACCCCGACGACACCTCCTCTCCCGTCAGCGTCGTCAAACGGTACGCCGGCGCCGGACCCACCACCCCCTCCACACCGAACAACGCCTCCGCCTGCGGCCAGAGCTGGTACCCCACATAGCCCAGCACCAGCACCCATCCCACGGCGCCCAGCGTCAGCTTCGACTTCAACCACGCCAGCCCACCACCCGACCGCCCGTGTCGCCGATCCTGCCGCGTCGGCCCGCCCTTCCCCCGCTTCGCTCCTGTCATCGCTCCTCCAGACCCGTCCTCACCCTCGACCCGATCGCGCCGCGTCCCGCTCCTTCTCAACTAGGTGACCACAAAGTAATACAACGCCGCGATGGAGCCAACAGCGGCGTGCGGGGCCGCGCCGGCTAGGGCACGCCGCGCCCACGGAGGCGCCGAGCCAGTGGACGCACGACGTGGTTCCAGAGGGGGCACCGGTCGTGAACGCCTGCGAACAGGGCCACGAGTCCGGCGGCGACGAGGATCCACTGGTGGATGCCCCAGCCGAGGGCGACGAGGACGGCGCCGGCGCCCAGGCGAAGGAGGCGGTCTGCCGGGGCGACGCGGGCGGGTGCCGGTGTACGGCCGGCCCTGGCCGCGTCGAACATGTCGGCCAGGCCGTGACGCGACTGGGCACCGGTCCGGCGGCCGAGCTCTTGGTCGCCGGCGAAGACGATGACGGTGGGGACGGCCCGCACGCCGAGGGCCTGGACCCGCTCGGGGTCCTCGTCGGCGTTCACCCGTTCCACGACGACGTCTACGTGTTCGCGGGCGAGGGCCTCCAGGTGGGCCGCCATGGCCCGGCACGGGCGCACCAGGGCGCCCAGACCTCCACGATGCGCGGCCTGGCCGCGTCGTCGCCGTCAGGCAAGGCTCATCCGGCGTCCGGGGCCTTTTTCGTGCGGATGCGGAGCAGCGAGTACAGCGGGCACCAGCCGACGAGGCCGGTGATGAGGAGAATGAAGCCCAGGATCTCGAAGACGAGTGCCAGCGTTCCCGCGACGACGCCTCCGAACCCGAGCCAGAGCAGCACCACGCCCAGGATGACCCTGAGCACGCGGTCCCAGCCGGCCTCGTTGATGAACGACATGGTGTCCTCCCGACCCGTTGATTGTGCGCCATCCGCCGATGCCTCGGCGAGTCACCGGTCGAAAGGTGGCATCACGGGCCGGTCACGTCCATGCGTAGGCCGCTACCGCTCTTCCAGCCGGGCCGCACCGGCCTCGGTCAGCCGGTAGCTCCCCTCGGATTCGGTCACCAGGCCGGCCCCGACCAGGTCCCGGAGTCCGCTGCGGACCCGGAACAGGACGAGGCCGGACTCTTCGGCCACCTCTTCGGCCGTGCGTGGTTCCGTCACTGCCTGGAGCATCCGACGCCCCGACGTGCTCAGGACGCCGTCCGCGCTGATGCATGCCATGGTTCAGAGATCCGTCTTGCAGAGGTACCAGTCCACACACTCCGCGTCCCCGCTCGAGAGGCGTTCCTGGGCCAGCTCGTGGGTCTTGGGCGGTGGCCGGATCACCTTCTCGCCGGGCCTCCAGTTGGCGGGAGTGGCCACGCCGTGCTCGTCCGTCGTCTGCAGCGCGTCGATGAGGCGCAGGATCTCGTCCATGTTCCTGCCCGTGGTGAGCGGGTAGTAGATCATGGACCGCATCATGCCCTCGGGGTCGATGACGAACACGCAGCGGGAGGTCTCGGTCTTGCTCTCGCCGGGCATGATCATGCCGTACTTCCTCGACACGTTCATGTCCAGATCCGCGATGATGGGGAACGGGATCTTGACGTCCAGGTGCTTCTCGATGTTCAGCATCCACGCGATGTGCGAGTACACGCTGTCGATGCTGAGACCCAGGAGCTGCACATTCCGCTTCTGCAGCTCGTCGTTGATCTCGGCGAAGCCCACGAACTCCGTGGTACACACCGGGGTGAAGTCGGCAGGGTGCGAGAACAGGATGAGCCAGCTCCCGCGGAAGTCTTCCAGCCGCAACGTTCCGTGCGTGGTCACCGCTTCGAAATCCGGGGCGGGCTCGCCGATCCGGGGCAGGGCGTGCATCGCCTCCGTCGCCACCTGCTCTTCCATGAGACCCTCCGGGGTGAACGACCTTCGTGTGCCGGTCTCCAGATCGGAAACCGTTATCATTCAACATAATGGCCTGCGGGCTGGCACGCCTGTGGGGAATACGACCAATCCCGCACGGCACGGTCCGTCAGGGTTTGCCCTACAATGGATGGGTATGCATTCCGGATGCCGGGTGGCCGGCGGCGCCGGTTCCCCGCGCCGTCGATCCCCCTACAGGAAATCCGTCATTCCCCGACAGCGTCCCGGCACCGGGACCCGTACCTTCAACGGGCCGGTTCGTCATCAAACAACGCTGGAGACCCTATGAGCGACCGTATCCGCGTCCTGATCCTGGGCGCCGCCGGACGGGACTTTCACAACTTCAACACGGTGTACCGGAACGACACGCGGTACGAGGTGGTGGGCTTCACGGCTCAACAGATTCCCCACATCGACGACCGACGCTATCCGCCGGAGCTGGCGGGGGAGCACTACCCGGACGGGATCCCCATCTACGCGGAGGATCGGCTGGAGGAGCTCATCGGCGAGCTCGAGGTGGACCGCTGCGTCATGGCCTACTCGGATGTCTCGTACGAGTACGTCATGCACCTTGCCAGCCGGGCCAACGTGGCGGGGGCGGATTTCGAGGTGACGGCGGTCCGCCGGACGCAGTTGGCCTCGACGAAGCCGGTGGTCGCGGTCTGCGCCTCCCGCACGGGGGCGGGCAAGAGCCAGACGAGCCGGGCCGTGGTGCGACTGCTACGGGAGGCGGGCAAGAAGGTGGCCGTCATCCGGCATCCCATGCCGTACGGCGATCTGGTGAAGCAGAGCGTCCAGCGTTTCGAGACGGATGACGACCTGGTCGAGCACGAGGTCACCATCGAGGAGCGTGAGGAATACGAGCCGCACCTGGCGGCCGGGTCCGTCGTGTTCGCCGGGGTGGACTACGAGGCGATCCTGCGGGAGGCCGAGAAGGAAGCGGACGTGATTCTCTGGGACGGCGGCAACAACGACGTGGGGTTCTACCGGGCCGACGTGCAGATCACCGTCGTGGATCCGCACCGTGCGGGGCACGAGCTGTTGTACTACCCCGGCGAGACGAATGTCCGCCTCGCGGACGCCATCGTCATCAACAAGATCGGCACTGCTCTATTCGACGACGTGCTCGAGGTCCGGGAGAACGTCCTCTCGGTGAACCCCGGCGTCACGATCCTGGAAGCGGCTTCGCCGCTCTTCGTGGACGACCCGGCCGCGCTACAGGGCCGGACGGTGCTGGCCATCGAGGACGGTCCGACGCTCACGCACGGTGATATGCGGTACGGTGCCGCCGTCCTCGCCTCCCGGAAGCTCGGCGCCACGGTGGTGGACCCGCGGCCCTTCGCCGTGGGCGAGATCGCCGAGACCTTCGAGACGTACCCCGAGATCGGGCCACTCCTGCCCGCCATGGGCTACGGAGAGACCCAGATCCGGGATCTGGCCGAGACGATCCGGAACGCCGCCGCCGAGGGCGTCGAGGCGGTCGCCATCGGCACGCCCATCGACCTGGCCCGGCTGGTGGACATCCCGCTGCCCCACACCCGGGTCCGCTACGAGCTGCAGGTCCTCGGTCGGCCCGAGCTCAAGGACGTGCTCGGACCCGTGCTGGGCTAGCGGCGGGCCCGGTCCTCACGCGAAGGCCCCCGGCGCCGGACCGGCGCCGGGGGCCTTCCATCGATCCGGACGGATCGGCTCAGTCGCCGCCCCGGAGGTCGCGCAGGATGTAGATCGTGACCGCCTCGATGTCCTTCGGCTTGAGGCCCACCAGCCCCCAGTGGGGCATGCCCTCGCGGTTGCCCGTGAAGATCGCCTGCCGGATGCCCTCCGGATCCGACGCGTATTGCCAATCCATGGCCTGGAAGGAAGGTGGCTCCAGCGTGTTACCGTGCATCACGAAGCCGGCGTCGCCGCGACCACGCTCCCCGTGACACTTCTGGCAGCTGTACGCCCACACCACGCCCCCGCGCTCGGCGGCCTTCGCCTCGCTCTCCCACGTGATGGTGTCGAAGGCGGCGGAATCGTACGCCTCGGCGGCCAGTGCCAGCGAATCCACCCGCTGGACCACCTCCTGGTCCGCGTCTCCTCCGCCGCCACCGCACGCCGCCACCCCGACCAACACGGCGAGGGACAGCCCGATCCCGCGCATGCTAACCTCCATCGTTCAGGGAAGGTCTCCGCACCCTCCAACAGACAAATTAGGCGCCTCGCGGCCCGGGGCAACCGCTACAGCGCCCGTCGCGCCGACCGTTCCTTGTGGGGGCATCCCCCACTAGGTGGATGCAGGATTTTCCACCGTTTCCCTACAGATTTTCCGTTGTGCGACCCGTAGCCTACAACACTGCATCGACGATGAGCCCGAATAGGAGGCACCATGTCGGACACCCTGACCATCACGGACAACAGGACCGGCAAGCAGTACGAGCTCCCGATCCTGTATGGCACGTACCCGAAGTACGGAGCGTCGTTGAGTGCGAAGGACCTGCGCCAGATCAAGGTCGACGACGACGACTTCGGGCTGTTGTCGTATGATCCGGGGTTCAAGAACACTGCGTCCTGCAAGAGCGCCATCACCTTCATCGATGGCGAGAAGGGCATCCTCCACTACCGGGGCATCCCGATCGAGGAGGTCGCCGAGAAGAGCAACTTCCTGGAGGCAGCGTACCTCTCCCTCTTCGGTGAGCTCCCCACGAAGGAGCAGTACGAGGATTGGGCGTGGCACATCACGCACCACACCATGATCCACGAGAACATCAAGAAGTTCATGGACGGCTTCCATCACGACGCCCACCCCATGGGCATGTTCGTGAGCACGGTGGCGGCGCTGTCCACGTTCTACCCCGAGGCGCGCAGCATCCAGGATCCCGACATCCGTCTGAAGCAGATCGTGCGCCTCATCGCGAAGGTCCCGACGATCGCGGCTTTCGCCTATCGCCACAGCACGGGTCTCCCGTACGCCTACCCGGACAACGAGCTGAGCTTCGCGGGCAACTTCCTGAACATGATGTACAAGATGTCCGAGCGGACGTACGAGCCGAACCCCGTCCTCGAGAAGGTCATGGATGTGCTGTTCATCCTGCACATCGACCACGAGCAGAACTGCAGCACGACGACGATGCGGACGGTGGGCAGCTCCCACGCCGATCCGTATGTGGCCCTTTCGGCGGCGGCAGCGGCGCTGTACGGCCCGCTGCACGGCGGCGCGAACGCCCGCGTGCTCCACATGCTGAACGAGATCGGCACGAAGGACCGGGTCGGCGAGTACGTGAAGCAGGCGAAGGCCGGCGAGTTCCGCCTCATGGGCTTCGGCCACCGGGTGTACAAGAGCTACGACCCGCGGGCGAAGATCCTGCGTGAGATGGCGCCCGAGGTCTTCGAGGTGACGGGGAAGGACCCGCTCCTCGAGCTGGCCGTGGAGCTGGAGAAGATCGCGCTGGAGGACGAGTACTTCGTGTCCCGGGGTCTCTACCCCAACGTGGACTTCTACTCCGGCATCCTGTACAAGGCTCTCGGGTTCCCCATCGAGATGTTCCCCGTCCTGTTCGCCATCGGCCGTACGGTCGGTTGGCTGGCCCAGTGGCAGGAGCTGCTCATGGACAGCGAGCAGGCGATCTCGCGTCCGCGGCAGGTCTACACCGGGTACGAGAAGAGGGCGTACCAGGGCACCGGGGATCGGGAAGGCGCCGACGTGGAGATACCGGCCACGTAAGCTCCTCGCAATTCCAGCCCTTTGCGGGGCGCCCCGGGACCCGGGGCGCCCCGCTCGGCATCGGGGGGGTGGCGCGGCTGCCATGGACGACCGCAGACCGCGGAACGGTCACCGCCCCACGCCTTTCCACCGCCGTTCCCGTGACCTATCCTCAACAGCCCCTTCGACCTGGAGTTGTCGGTTGGAACTCGTGCTACTGCGCTTCGTCGCGGGCCTGGTCATGCTCATCGTCGGAGCGGACACGCTGGTCAGAGGTGCGGCCCGGCTGGCGGCGGCCGTCGGTGTCTCGTCCCTGGTCATCGGCCTGACGGTGGTCGCCTTCGGCACGAGCGCGCCCGAGTTCGCGGTGGGTATCCAGTCCACCCTTGCGGGATCCGGGAGTGTCGCCCTGGGCAACGTGGTCGGCAGCAACATCTTCAACGTCCTGTTCGTGCTGGGGCTGGCGTCCTTCGTCTCGCCGCTGGTGGTCCAGGCGCACCTGGTGCGGATCGACGTTCCGGTGATGATCGGCGTCTCGGTGGTCGTGCTGCTCCTGGGGCTGAACGGCCGGATCGGTCGGTTCGAGGGGGTCGCCCTGGTCGTGGCCGTCGTCGTCTACACGGTGCTGCTGATCCGTATGAGCCGGGGCCAGGGCGCGACACAGGGCCATGCGTCGGAACGTCGGGTCGGGGCCCGCGGCATCGTCGTCGACACCGGTCTCGTCGTGCTGGGACTCGGCCTGCTGGTGCTGGGTGCGCGATGGCTCCTCCACGGGGCTGTCGCCCTGGCCGGTGTCCTGGGCGTGAGCGAGCTGGTCATCGGCCTCACCATCGTGGCCGTGGGGACCTCGCTCCCCGAGGTGGCGACCTCGGTGGCGGCAGGGCTCAGAGGCGAGCGGGACATCGCCGTCGGCAACGTGGTGGGGAGCAACATCTTCAACCTGCTCCTGGTGCTGGGCGCCGCGGCGGCGTCCGTGCCCGACGGCGTCACCGTTTCCCCCGGCGCCCTGACCTTCGACATCCCCGTCATGCTCACGGTGTCCGTGGCGTGCCTGCCCATCTTCTTCACCGGGTTCGTCATCGCCCGGTGGGAAGGTGCGGTCTTTCTGGGGTACTACGTCGCGTACACGCTGATCCTCTTCCTCCAGGCGACGCGGCACGACGCCGCAGAGATGCTCGAAGACGTGATCCTCCTGTTCGTCGCGCCCCTCACCCTCATCACGCTGGGGGTCATCGCGGCCCGTGAGCGGAGCCGGCGCCTGGGCAGGCGGAAACCCGGCGGCCTCACCCCGGATTGAGCGCGCCGGCCGGGTTGCGCCCCGACGCCGGCGTTGTGATGCTCGTACAGAGTTCAGAAGACGGGAGGAGCGAGTTGACGAACCACAAAGGCACCATCGGGATCCTCACGGGTGGCGGCGACGTTCCCGGCCTCAACCCGGCGATCCGCGCCATCACGATCCGAGCGCTCCGGGAAGGATACCGGGTCCTGGGGATCCGCCGTGGCTGGGCCGGGCTGGTGGACCTGGTGCCGGACCACGAAGCGCCCAACGAGCACTGCGTGCAGGAGCTCACCGAGAACATCGTGAATCGGGCGGGCCGGACCGGCGGGACCTTCCTGCACACGTCCCGGACCCGACCGAGCCATCTCCCGCGGCCGGTGGTCCCGGAGCACCTCGCCGACCGGTACACGGACGAGGTCAACGACGTCACGCCGTCCGTCCTGGAGAACCTCGCGTTCCTGGACCTCGACGTCCTCATCGCCATCGGCGGCGACGACACGCTCAGCTACGGGCACCGTCTCCACCAGGAAGGGTTCGACGTCGTGGCCATCCCCAAGACCATGGACAACGACGTCCCCGGCACCGACTACTGCATCGGGTTCAGCACCTGTGTCACGCGCACCATCGAGCTGACCCACCGGCTCCGCACCACCGCCGGGTCCCACGAGCGATTCCTCGTCATCGAGGTCTTCGGCCGCTACGCCGGCTACACCGCCCTCCTGCCCACCATGGCCGGCGCGGCGAACCGGTGCGTGATCCCCGAGCACCCCTTCGCGATCGACCACCTGACCGAGCTGCTCGTGTACGACCGGAACCGGCACCCGAGCCGCTACTCCGTCGTGCTCGTCTCCGAAGGCGCACGGCTCAAGGCGGACGAGGCCATGCACTTCGAAGGCGGGGAGCCGGACCAGTACGGACACAAGAAGCTGGGCGGCGTCGGCGACCGGGTCGCTGCACTCCTCAAGGAACGCTCCACCCGCTTCAACAACGGTCAGCGCGTGAACGTGGTGAACCAGCGCCTGGGCTACCTGGTCCGCTCCGGCGACCCCGACGCCGTGGACTCCATCGTGCCCATGGCCTTCGGCAACCTCGCCCTCGACCTGATCCTGGCCGGGCGGTCCGGACGCCTGGTGAGCCTGCGCAACGGCGCGTACGACAACGTCCCCATCGATGTCATCGTCGGCCGCAAGAAGGTCGTGGACGTGCACCGGCACTACAACACCGAACGACTGCGACCCATCTACCACAGCTTCAACCGGCAGCCGCTCTTCATCATGACGTCGGACGTGTGAGTGGGTGAAGCGAGCTGGGTGAAGCGAGTTGGGTGAGGCGAGTTGGGTGAGGCGAGGTGGTGGCAGGCCTTCCGCCGGGTGTTACGGATCCTGGAACGTGAAGGGGTGTTTCATGCAACGCGCCCTGGTGAGGGCGGATCGGCCGTCGGATGCGTGGTGGCGCGGTCCGGCGGCCTTTCACTGCGCCTGGCGCCGCTTGTGCGACACGCCGTGGGGCGGGTCCATGACGCCGCACGTCACGCCACCGAAGGGAGAAGGTCATGCTGATCAGGAAGCCCGACGACATTCCGTCTTCCGAGATCACGCCGTACGAGGCGTATCTGAACCGTCGTGCGTTCATGGGCAGGGCGGCGAAGACGGCGCTGGCGGTGGGCGTGGCGCCGTCCATCCTGGCGGGCGCGGCCCGGGCGCCGCAGCAGGTCCCGGCCCGGTTCGAGGACATGGAGTCCGAGCGCGGCGAGGAGCCGACCTCGTACGAGGACGTGACGACGTACAACAATTTCTACGAGTTCGGCACGGGCAAGGGCGACCCTGCGCGCAACGCCCGCGACTTCCGGACCCGTCCGTGGACCATCGAGGTGGACGGGGAGGTGAACCGACCGGGAACGTTCGACCTGGACGAGTTCCTGGCGCCTCACACGGTGGAGGACCGCATCTACCGTCTCCGGTGCGTCGAGGCCTGGTCCATGGTGATCCCGTGGCGCGGGTTCCCGCTCCGTGACCTGCTGAACCGCGTGGAGCCGACGGGCAACGCGAAGTTCGTGGCGTTCCAGACGCTGTACGATCCGGAGCAGATGCCGGGACAGCGGCGACCCATCCTGGACTGGCCGTACGTGGAGGGCCTGCGGCTGGACGAGGCGATGCATCCGCTGACGATCCTGTCGGACGGCCTGTACGGGCGGCAGCTACCGAACCAGAACGGGGCGCCGCTCCGCCTGGTGGTGCCGTGGAAGTACGGCTTCAAGAGCATCAAGTCCATCGTGAGGATCAGCCTGGTGGAGCGCATGCCGCCCACGACCTGGAACCGATCGGCGCCCCACGAATACGGGTTCTACGCCAACGTGAACCCGGAAGTGGACCATCCGCGTTGGAGCCAGGCGCGGGAGCGCAGGATCGGCGAGTTCCGTCGGCGGCCCACCCTCATGTTCAACGGGTACACCGACCAGGTGGCGCACCTGTACGAGGGCATGGACCTGACGCGTTGGTACTAGG
>CAYQCY010000037.1:0-28151 GCA_964416095.1 uncultured Gemmatimonadaceae bacterium | reverse complement strand
TCATCGAGCTGGACCTGTCGGAGGAAGAGCGGGAAGCGCTGGCCAGCTCGGCGGCAGCGGTGAAGGAGACGATGGAGGCGCTGGCCGCCCTCTAGGGGCCGTCGTGTAGCAACGCGACGACACTGAACCGACGCAATGGAGCGGACATGCGACGTGTGACCTCGCTATACGGCACGTCGATCGGGAAGAAGTTCGCGATGGCCTTGTCGGCCATCTTCCTGTTGCTGTACCTCGTCCTACACATGTGGGGCAACCTGAAGATCTTCTTCGGCCCGGAGAAGTTCAATCACTACGCCGAGTGGCTGCGGGTGGTGGGCGAGCCGGTGTTCGGACCGAAGCAGGTGCTGTGGATCTTCCGGGTCGTCCTGCTGGCCGCTCTCGCCGTGCACGTCTACGCGTACGCGGAGCTCTGGCTGCAAAGCTACCGGGCGCGCAAGCACAAGTACCGGCGCTACGACCCGCAGGTCTTCAGCTTCGCATCACGGGCCATGATATGGGGCGGGATCGCGATCTTCCTGTTCGTGCTCTACCACCTCATGCACTTCACCTGGGGCAACCGACACCCGGACTTCATTCCGGGCGACGCGTACCACAACGTGGTGGTCGGCTTTCAGTCATGGCCCCTGGTGCTGATCTACCTGGGCGCGCTGCTGGCGGTGGGGTTGCACCTGTATCACGGCGTCTGGAGCTGGTTCCAGACCATGGGGCTGTCGAACCCGCAGCTGAACCAGTGGCGTCGCCCGGCGGCGCTGGTGGTGGCGCTGGTCGTCTGCCTCGGCTTCGCCACGGTGCCCATCGCGGTGGTCACCGGTTTCGTGAGTTAGACGGAGATCGATATGGAGCTCAACGCGAAGATCCCGTCGGGACCCATCGAGGACCTGTGGGACGAGCACCGCTTCAACATGAAGCTGGTGAACCCCGCCAACCGACGGAAATACAAGGTGATCATGGTCGGCTCCGGGCTGGCTGGAGGCGCCGGGGCCGCGACGCTGGGCGAGATGGGGTACCACGTCCAGTGCTTCTGCTACCAGGACAGCCCGCGCCGGGCCCACAGCGTCGGGGCCCAGGGCGGCATCAACGCCGCGAAGAACTACCGGAACGACGGCGACAGCATCCACCGGCTCTTCTTCGACACGGTGAAGGGCGGTGACTTCCGCTCCCGCGAGGCCAACGTGTACCGGCTGGCCGAGCTGAGCCTGAACATCATCGACCAGGCCGTGGCCCAGGGCGTGCCCTTCGCCCGGGAGTACGGCGGGCTGCTGGACAACCGGTCCTTCGGCGGCGCCCAGGTGGCCCGGACCTTCTACGCCCGGGGCCAGACGGGGCAGCAGCTCCTGCTGGGCGCCTACCAGGCGCTGGAGCGGCAGATCGACGAGGGGACCGTCGAGATGTTCAACCGCCACGAGATGCTGGACCTCATCGTGGTGGACGGCCGTGCCCGGGGCATCGTGGCGCGGGACATGGTCACCGGCGAGGTCCGACCGTACCTGGCGGATGTGGTGGTGCTGGCCACGGGCGGCTACAGCAACGTTTACTACCTGTCCACGAACGCCAAAGGCTGCAACGTCACCGCGATCTGGCGGGCCTACAAGCGAGGCGCGGCGTTCGCGAACCCGTGCTTCGCCCAGATCCACCCCACCTGCATCCCGCCGAGCGGGCACTATCAGTCGAAGCTCAACCTCATGAGCGAGTCGCTCCGCAACGACGGGCGCATCTGGGTGCCAAAGGATCCGAACGATGACCGATCGCCGAACCAGATCCCCGAGGAGGACCGCGACTACTACCTCGAGAGGCTCTACCCCAGCTTCGGCAACCTGACGCCCCGGGACATCGCGTCGCGGCGGGCCAAGGAGGTGGTGGATGAGGGGAAGGGTATCGGGCCTCTCAAGAACGGGGTCTACCTGGACTTCAAGGACGCCATCGACCGGCTGGGCAAGAGTGTCGTCGAGGCGCGCTACGGCAACCTCTTCGACATGTACGAGCTCATCACCGGCGAGAACGGCTACCAGACGCCCATGCGCATCTATCCAGCGCCCCACTACACCATGGGCGGGCTCTGGGTAGACTACAACCTGGAAAGCACGATCCCGGGGCTCTTCGTGGCCGGTGAGGCCAATTTCTCGGACCATGGCGCGAACCGGCTCGGGGCCAGCGCCCTCATGCAGGGCCTGGCGGACGGCTATTTCGTGATTCCGGCCACGGTCAGCGACTTCCTGGCCCGGGCGGGCCAGGAAGAGAGCGGGGAGGACGCGCCCGCCGTGCGGGAGGTGGTCCAGGAGGTGGAGGACCGGATGGGGCGCCTCCTGGCCGTGGACGGCTCCCGCACCGTGGACGACTTCCACCGGGAGCTCGGCGAGATCATGCGCGAGTACGTCGGCATGTCCCGCAGCGAGGAGGGACTGAAGAAGGCCATCAAGCTCATCGGGGCGCTGCGTGAGGAGTACTGGCGGGATGTCCGGGTCCCGGGCGCCGCCGAGACCTTGAACCAGTCGCTGGAGAAGGCGGGCCGCGTGGCGGACTTCCTGGAGTTCGCCGAGCTCATGGCGTACGACGCCCTGGACCGGGACGAGTCGTGCGGAGCCCACTACCGGGTGGAGCACGTGACGGAAGAAGGCGAGGCGAAGCGGGACGACGAGAACTACAGCTACGTGGCGGCGTGGGAGTTCGCGGGCGTGGGCGAGAAGCCGGTGCTCCACAAGGAGGAGCTGGAGTTCGAGTACGTCACGCCCTCGCAGCGCAGCTACAAGTAGGAGGCGGCATGGATCTCACACTACAGATGTGGCGGCAGGAGTCGCGAGACGCTCGGGGCCGCTTCGTACGCTACGAGGTGCCGGATATCTCACCCGACATGTCGTTCCTCGAGATGCTCGACGTGTTGAACGAGCGTCTCACGGAGCGGGGCGAGGAGCCGGTGGCCTTCGACCACGACTGCCGCGAGGGTATCTGCGGGACGTGCAGCCTCATGATCAACGGCATCGCCCACGGCCCCCTGAAGGAGGTCACGGCGTGCCAGCTCCATATGCGCCACTTCAACGACGGCGATGAGATCTGGGTCGAGCCGTGGCGGGCCACGGCTTTCCCGGTCATCAAAGACCTTATTGTGGACCGCTCGGCGCTGGACCGCATCGTCGCCGCCGGCGGCTACATCTCGGCTCGCACCGGCAGCGCGCCCGACGCCAACGCCATCCCGGTGCGGAAGGACGCCGCCGACTTGGCCTTCGACGCCGCCGCCTGCATCGGCTGTGGCGCCTGCGTCGCCGCGTGCCCCAACGCGTCCGCCATGCTCTTCACGGCGGCCAAGGTCTCCCACCTGAACGTCCTGCCCCAGGGCGAGCCGGAACGGGACGTCCGGGTCCGGGACATGGTGGCGCAGATGAACGAGGAGGCCTTCGGGCACTGCACCAACCACGGGGCATGCCAGAATGCTTGCCCCGCTGGCATCAGCGTGGACATGA
Source organism: uncultured Gemmatimonadaceae bacterium (assembly GCA_964416095.1). Lineage (GTDB taxonomy): Bacteria > Gemmatimonadota > Gemmatimonadetes > Longimicrobiales > RSA9 > CAYQCY01. The sequence goes on along the minus strand of CAYQCY010000037.1, from coordinate 24,696 downwards.
TCGCGCGGCTGAACCGGAACCTGTACCGGGCCCGGTTCAAGCCGGGCAGGGTCGCCTGAGGCCGGGCAAGCCAGTGGCGCGAACGCCCCGCCGGGATCGGATCCGGCGGGGCGTCGTCGTTGTGGTCAGCCTGCCGGGCGCGGCGCCGCGCGCTTCCCTCAGAGCTTCGGCGGCGTCACGCCCTCCTGGTCCTGGTATTTGCCCTTCTTCATGGCGTAGGTGACCTCCGGGACCTCGTCGCCCTGGAAGAAGAGGAGCTGCGCCAGGCCCTCGTCGCTGTAGATCTTCGCCGGCAGCGGCGTCGTGTTGGAGATCTCCAGCGTCAGGTGCCCCCGCCACTCGGGCTCCAGCGGCGTCACGTTCACGATGATCCCGCACCGGGCGTACGTGCTCTTCCCGACACACACCACCAGCACGTCCCGGGGGATGTCGAAATGCTCCAGCGTCCGGGCCAGGGCGAAGGAGTTGGGCGGGATGATGCAGTGGTCGCCCTTGATGTCCACGAACGACCGCTCGTCGAACGCCTTCGGGTCCACCACCACGCTGTGCACGTCCGTGAACACCTTGTACTCGTCCGCCACCCGGACATCGTACCCGTACGACGAGACGCCGTAGCTGATCACGCCCTCCCGCACCTGGCCCGGCTCGAACGGGTCGATCATGCCGTGATCCTCCGCCATCCGACGGATCCAGCGGTCGCTCTTGATCGTCATGCGGAAGGGCCTCCTGGTCCGGTTCTGCGAGGGCTCGAAACGGCGGCGAAACATAGAGTCCGGCACGCCCGCACGGCAACCTGTCGAGCGCTTGACCGCCGACCGCGCTGTGGGTATGTTGCCGCGGCCTGAAAAGTGAACGATTTCACAAGCGGCGGCGCGATGCTCGAATCCTTTACGCCCGTCCTCATCCTCATGGGACTGGCCCTCGTCACGGCGGTGGGAATCGTTGCGGCTTCGCATATCCTGAACCCGTATCGGCCGACGCCGGCGAAGCAACTGCCGTACGAGTCGGGGATCACGCCGGTGGGCGGCACGCGGGAACGGTTTTCCGTCAAGTTCTACCTGGTCGCCATCCTGTTCATCGTCTTCGATCTGGAGACGATCTTCCTGATCCCGTGGGCGGTGGCGATGCGCCCGCTGGGTTGGAGCGGCTTCTGGGCCGCGTTCATCTTCATCGTCATTCTGACCGTGGGACTCGTCTACGAATGGAGGAAGGGGGCGCTCCAATGGGATTAGAGGGGCGCAGAGATCTGCCGGTGCTGGGTGGGGAAGCGGGGAAGGACGGCAGCCCGTCGTTCCTGACTACCAAGCTGGATTTCATTGTCAACTGGTCGCGTCGCAACTCGTTGTGGCCCATGCCGTTCGGGACGGCGTGCTGCGCCATCGAGATGATGGCGTCGTACGCGTCGCGCTTCGACGTGGCGCGCTTCGGCATGGAGCGCATGGCGTTCTCGCCGCGGCAGTCGGACGTGCTGATCTGTGCGGGTCGTCTGCCGTACAAGATGGCGTCGGTGATCCGGCGCATCTGGGACCAGATGCCGCAGCCGAAGTGGGCGGTGTCCATGGGCGCGTGCGCGTCTACGGGCGGGGTGTTCGACGTGTACTCCATGGTCCAGGGGATCGACACGATCATCCCGGTGGATGTGTACGTGCCGGGCTGTCCGCCGCGGCCCGAGGGACTGATCTACGGCCTCCTGATGCTGCATGAGAAGATCAAGGGCGAATCGGCCTTCGGCGAGGCGCACGAGCGACTGCGGGCCGAGGACCCGGCCCGGGTGGGCCGTGCGGCGTTGCCGGCGGAGGTGATCGAAGAGGTGGCGCAGCCGTTCGGGAATTCTACGACTCAGAACCGGCCGAGCGGTCTGGAAGTGGACCAGGCGGTGCTGCGGCCCAGCGATCGGCGGCCGTGATGGGGAGCGAGAACGAGTTCGACCGGGCGGTCGAGGACCTGGCGACGGGCACGGGCGCCAAGGCGGCGCGGGAGCCGGCGGCGCGCCACGAGACGGACGAGGCGCATCCCTCGGTGGAGGCGATGCGGGAGCGGTTCGGCGATGCGGTGTTGCGGCACGAGCTGCACGCCGGTGACGAGCACGTGGTCTTCGTGGCGCCGGAGCGCCACGCGGACATCATGCGCTGGCTGAAGGAGGACCAGGACTACGACTTCCTGAAGGATGTCACGGCCGTGGACTACGGGAGCGGGCGGCCGATCCAGGTCGTCTACGAGCTGTGGTCCATGGCGAACAAGCGGCAGCTCCGCGTGAAGACGGAACTGCCGCTCGACGCGCTGGAGATCGGCAGCGTGGTCCCGATCTGGCAGACGGCGAACTGGCTGGAGCGGGAGGTCTACGACCTGTTCGGGGTGCACTTCGCGGACCACCCGGACCTGCGGCGGATCATGATGCCGGACAACTACGAGGAAGGCCATCCGCTGCGGAAGGATTTCCCGCTGCGGGGCCGCTTCAGCCGGGCGGAGCAGACGCGACGGGCGCTGGCGATGAAGCTGGAGGACTACTACACGGAGCAGGAGCTCGGCGTGGTCCGGGAGCCGGATCCGTCGGGCACGCGGCGGGCCATCGAGGCACCGGAGCGGCCGCTGGCGGAGGAGCCTCCGCCGGGGTCGGAGTTCGAAGGGGAAGGGGAGGACGAGGCATGAGCAGGCGGACCGTGGAATACACGGTGGGGCGGAACCCCGAGATGGGCATGGACGGGCACCCTGCGGCGTCGCCGGTGCTGCCGGTGGGGATGGAGCCGGAGCTCCAGGGCGAGCACATGCTCATCAACATCGGTCCTCAGCATCCGGCGACCCACGGGGTCCTGCGCCTGGTGCTGGAGCTGGACGGCGAGACGATCGTGAAGTGCACGCCCCACATCGGCTACCTGCATTCGAGCTTCGAGAAGCTCGGCGAGTACCGCTGCTGGAACCAGATCATCCCGCTGACGGACCGGATGGACTACCTGGCGCCGCTCATCTACAACATCGCGTACGCGGCCGCCGTGGAGAAGCTCATGGGGATCGAGGTGACCGAGCGCTGCAAGGTGACCCGGGTGCTGCTGATGGAGCTGGACCGGATCTTCAGCCACCTGTTGTGGATCGGCACGACGGCGCTGGACATCGGCGCGTTCACCGTTTTCCTCTACACCTTCGAGGAGCGGGAGCGGATCCACAACCTGCACGAGGCGTTCACGGGCGCGCGCATCACGACGTCGGCCACGCGCATCGGCGGGATGATGGCGGACCTGCCGCCGGGCTTTATCGAGGCGGTGGAGCACTTCATCGACACCTTCCCGAAGACGTTGGACGAGGTGGACGCGCTGCTGACGCGGAACAACCTGTGGGTGGGCCGGAACCGGGACATCGGCATCATGAGCGCCGAGGACGCCGTGGACTACGGATTGACCGGTGCGAACCTGCGGGCGTCGGGCGTGCCCTACGATGTCCGCAAGGACAAGCCGTACTACGACTACGAGACCTACGATTTCGACGTGCCGGTGGGCGAGCACGGCGACTGCTACGACCGGTACCTGTGCCGCATGGAGGAGATGCGCCAGAGCCTGCGTATCATGCGGCAGGCCATCGACCGGCTGCCCGATGGGCCCATGAACGTGGACGACCCGCGGGTGATCCTGCCGTCCAAGACGGACGGCATGGCGGACATGGAATCCATGATCCACCACTTCAAGGTGGTGATGGAGGGCGTGCCGGCACCGCCCGGGGAGAGCTGGTTCGGCGTGGAGAGCTCCAAGGGCGAGCTGGGGATGTACGTGGTGAGCGACGGAGGCTCGAAGCCCGTGCGCTGGCGGGTTCGGGGTCCGAGCTTCGTGAACATCTCGGCGATCCCGAAGATGGTGGAGGGCCATCTGGTGGCGGACGTGATCGCGGTGAACGCGAGCCTGGACATCGTGCTGGGGGAGATCGACCGGTGAGCGAAGGGCAAGCGAAAGGGCAGGGGCAGGGGAACAATCCCGGCTGGGCGGGTGAGACCGGCGAGTTCGACCTGACGGAGGCGGAGGTCCGGGGCATCGACTACGTCGGGTCGCAGCCGAGGGCCGGATGGGAGGCTGGCGGGGTCACCGCGTACCCGTACCAGCTCGCCGAGCGGGACCCGGAAGCGCCCCTCTTCGAGGGCGACTACCGGACCCGACTGGACCGGATCCTGGCCCGGTACCCGGAGAAGCGGGCGGCCCTGCTGCCCGTGCTCAACCTGGTGCACGAGATCCGCGGTCACATCTCGCCGGAGGCCATGGAGCAGGTGGCCCGGCTGCTGGAGGTGTCGCCGGCGGCGGTGCGCGGCGTCGCGACCTTCTACACCATGTACAACAAGGCGCCCGTGGGCCGCTACCTGATTCAGGTCTGCACGAACATCGGGTGCGGGGTCTGCGGCGGCGACGAGGTGCTGGAGGCGTTCCTGGAGCACACCGGAACCGATGTCGGCGAGATCTCCGAGGACGGCAACTTCACCGTGCTGGAGGTGGAGTGCCTCGGGGCGTGTGGCTTTCCCACCGCGGTCCAGATCAACAACCGCTACTTCGAGAGCGTGGAGGCGAAGGACGTGCCCGCCATCCTCGAGCGCCTGAAGAAGCACGGCGTCGATCCCGTCAGCGGGAACGGAGGTCGCCCCGCCCGGACGGAGGAAAGAGGCGGTGAGGCTGCCGCGCCCGACTCGGACTCGAATTCGAATTCGAATTCGACGGAAGGGGAGGGGTAGCGGCATGGCCTATCCGTACCGGCACGAGCGGGAGACGGTGGTGATGAGCCGGGGCTTCGGCGACCCGAAGTCCCGGACCCTGGACGGCTGGCGTGCCCTGGGCGGCTATGCGGCGCTGGAGAAGGCGCTGGACGTATCGCCGGATGACGTGACGGAGGAGGTCAAGGCGAGCGGCCTCCGGGGCCGGGGCGGCGCCGGCTTCCCCACGGGCGTGAAGTGGTCCTTCATGCCGAAGGATCCGCAGCCGGACAAGCCGCACTACATGCTCATCAACGCCGACGAGTCGGAGCCCGGCGCCTTCAAGGACCGGGAGCTCATGCGGTGGACGCCGCACCAGGTGCTGGAAGGCTCCCTGATCTCGGCATACGCCATCCGGGCGAAGCAGGTCTACATCTACATCCGGGGCGAGTTCTTCGAGGTGGCCCAGATCCTGGGACGGGCGGTGGAGGAGGCGTACGCCGCCGGGCTGGCGGGGAAGGACATCCTGGGCCGTGGCGTGGACATCGACGTGACGATGCACCTGGGGGCGGGGGCGTACATCTGCGGCGAGGAGACGGGGCTCATGAACTCGCTGGAAGGCCGGCGAGGCCAGCCGCGGGTGAAGCCGCCCTTCCCGGCGGCGGCCGGGTTCCTCGGCATGCCGAGCACGATCAACAACGTGGAGACGATCACGTCGGTGCCCCACATCATCACGAACGGGGCGGAATGGTATCGGGGCTTCGGTACGGAGAAGAGCCCGGGCACGAAGCTGTTCAACGTTTCGGGCCACGTGGTGCGGCGCGGCAACTTCGAGCTGCCGCTGGGCTTCCCCCTCAAGGACCTGATCTACGACGTCTGCGGCGGCATCCGGGACGGCGCGAAGCTCAAGGCGGTGATCCCGGGTGGCAGCTCGGTGCCGATCCTCACGGCCGAGGAGGCCGAGGCGGTGGCCATGGACTACGAGAACGTCGCCGCGGGCGGGAGCCAGCTCGGCACGGCGTCCGTCATCGTCCTGGACGACCGCACGAACATGGTGAAGGCGGTCCGGCGCATGGTGGACTTCTACGCCCACGAGTCGTGCGGCCAGTGCACGCCGTGCCGGGAAGGCTCGGCCTGGGTGGCGAAGATTCTCCGGCGCATGGAGACCGGGCGGGGGCAGCCGGAGGACATCGACGCGCTGCGGGCCGCGTGCGCGAACATGACGGGCACGACGATCTGTGTGCTGAGCGACTCCGTCGCCGCGCCGGTCCTGAGCTGGCTGGACAAGTTCCCGGATGACGTGGAGGCGGTGATCGGCAGGAAGCCGAGCGCCGTGCCGGTGGGCGCGTGAGCGCCATGGAGCAGAGGACTCAGTCGAGCGCTGCGGCGCCGAAGAGGATGTGATGGGTAGCGAGGCGATGGAGACGGTCACCTGCACGATCGACGGACGGGAGATCACCGTACCGAAGGGCACACGGATCATCGAGGCCGCGGAGCAGCTCGGCATCGGGATCGTGCACTACTGCTACCACCCGGCGCTGTCGGCTCCGGCCATGTGCCGCATGTGCCTGGTGGAGGTGGAGGGCGCGCCCAAGCTCCAGCCGGCCTGCACCACGCCGGTGGCGGATGGCCAGGTCATCAGCACGGACGTGGACGCGGCGAAGGAGGCCCGGAAAGGCGTGCTGGAGTTCTACCTGGTGAACCACCCCCTGGATTGCCCCATCTGCGACGCGGCCGGGGAGTGCAAGTTGCAGGACTACGTGCACCAGGAGGGCCCCAAGCACGGCCGCTCCCTGGAGCCCAAGCGGGTGTTGGGCCAGCACGACTTCGGCGGCGACGTCATCTACGACGGGGACCGCTGCATCATGTGCACCCGCTGCACGCGTTTCATGAAGGAGATCGCCGGAGACGAGCGGCTGTGCGTGGTCCAGCGGGGGAACCGCTCCGTCATCGACACCTTTTTCGACCACGGCCTGGATGGCTCGCCGTTCGCGGACAACATCACCGACATCTGCCCCGTGGGCGCGCTCCTGTCCAAGGACTTCCTGCACAAGGCCCGGGCCTGGGACCTGGACCGGACCCCGTCCGTCTGTCCGCACTGCTCCCAGGGCTGCAACATCACCCTGGACACCCGGGACAACCTGGTCATGCGGCTCAAGCCGCGGCACAACCCCGAGGTCAACTCCTACTGGATGTGCGACTACGGGCGGCTGAGCTACGAGTGGATGAACCGCTCGGACCGGGTGCAGCAGCCCATGGTCCGGAAGAACGGCACGCTGGAGCCGGCAAGCTGGCAGGAAGCCATCCGGACCCTGGTGGATCGCCTGGGCGAGCTGAAGGGGCAGCCGGTGCTGGCCGTCGCTTCGCCGTACCACGCCAACGAGGACAGCGGGCTGTTCGCCCGGCTCCGGGACGTGCTGGGTGGTGGCGAGAGCGTGTACCGGTCGCCGATGCGGGAAGACGAGGACGAGCTGCCTGGCTTCCCGAAGCTCAGGCGCCGCTCGGACCTGTCGGCGAACCGGGCGGCGCTGGACGAGGTGTTCGGCTTCCGGCGCGTCGGCGAGGACGACGCCACGGGCGGCCTGGAAGAGGCGGCCGGCGGCGTCCTGCTGGTCCTGGGTGACGATCTGGCCGATGTGCCCGGTGACTTCGCCGCGAAGGCGGACCTCTTCGTCTACCTGGGCACGGTGGAGAGCCCGGCGGCGGCCGAGGCGGACTTCGTGCTTCCGGTGACGACCTTCGCCGAGCAGGAGGGCACCTTCACCAACTTCGAATCCAGGGTCCAACGGTTCTGGCCCGCCGTCCAGGCGCCGCCCACGGCCCGACCGGCCTGGCAGGTGCTGGGCGTGGTGCTGGCAGGCCTGGAGGACGGGACGGCCCCGGCCAGCGCCGGCGACGCCTTCCTCCGCCTCGGCGAGCACTTCGATGCGTTCAGCGGACTCACCTACCCGGCTCTCGGCACGCGGGGCGCGCGGTTGAACGAGCCGGTCCAGCTCTCGGCGGGCGTGACGCCCGGGGAGGCGGAATGACACACGAGGTCGGGGCCCTGACAGGGGGCGCGTACCTCCTCATCATGCCGCTCAAGGTGGTGGCCATCTTCGCCTTCTGGCTCACCACCATGGCACTGGTCACTCTCGGCGAGCGGCGCATCGCGGGGTTCATCCAGGATCGCCTGGGCCCGAACCGGGTGGGGCCCGAGGGTCTCTTCCAGCCCGTTGCGGACGGGCTCAAGAACTTTTTCAAGGAAGAGACCATGCCGGTGGAGTCGTCGCGGATCTACTTCGTGCTCGCGCCCATGCTCACCCTGATCCCGGCGCTCATCACCTTCGCGGTCGTGCCCATTGCCGCCCCGCTGCCCACGCCGTGGGGCCTCGTGGACATGATCGTGGCCGACGTGCCCATCGGCGTGCTGTTCATCCTGGCTTTCTCGAGCCTGGGCGTGTACGGGCTGGTCATGGCGGGGTGGTCGTCGAACAACAAGTACTCGTTCCTGGGCGGCGTGCGGGCCAGCGCGCAGATGATCAGCTACGAGGTCGCCCTCGGGCTGAGCCTCGTGCCCATCTTCATGCTCATCGGGAACGTGACCCTCACCGAGGCGGTGTGGGTCCAGCAGGAGGCCCTGGGCTGGTGGTTCGCCTTCCCCCTCGGCCTCGCCTTCTTCCTGTTCGTCATCTCGGCGTTCGCCGAGACGAACCGGCTGCCCTTCGACATGCCGGAGGCGGAGTCCGAGCTGGTGGCGGGGTACCACGCCGAGTACTCCTCCATGAAGTTCGCCATGTTCTTCATGGGCGAGTACACCCACGTGATCACGGCCTCGGCTCTCATGGCCACCCTGTTCCTGGGCGGCTGGGACATCCCGTTCTTCGAGTTCGACGACATGGTGGTCGCGGCGCCGGGCGTGGTGGAGGGCGCCGCGCCGGCCCTGTGGAAGACGCTGCTCACCTTCCTGTCGTTCTTCGTGAAGACCGCGTTCTTCATCCTGGTCTTCATCTGGGTGCGGTGGACGGTGCCGCGGTTCCGCTACGATCAGATCATGGACCTGGGCTGGAAGGTGATGCTGCCCACGTCGCTGGCGTACATCGTGATCATCGCCGTGGCGATTCTCGCCCTGGACGGCTTCGGCCTGGAGTACGGCTTCGTCTACGGTGCGATCCTGACCGGGGTGAGCCTGGTGGCCACGGCGGTGTTCCTCTGGGTGCTGGACAACGACCGGGTCCTGTTCGGCGGGTCCGCCGCGCGGCAGGACCGGGTCCGGCAGGCCGAGGCCGGGCGACAGGCGGCGGTGGAAGCGGGTGATTAGGTGAGGGGAGGAGGCGTATGGCGATACAGGTGAAGACGATCCGGCGGCCGGAAGCGAGCACGTCGTACCTGAGGGCGACGCTGAAGGGCATGGCCCTGACGTTCCGACACCTCGTCAGTCCGCGGAAGGTGGCGCTGGAGTACCCGGACGAGAAGCCGTCGCTGTCGCCGCGCTGGCGGGGCACGCACCGCATGGAGGTCCATGCGGACGGGCGGCCGAAGTGTGTGGCGTGCGGGCTCTGTCCCACGATCTGTCCCGCCAACTGCATCCGACTGGTGCCCGGCGAGGACGATCAGGGGAACCGCTACCCGATCGTGTACGAGATCGACGAGTTCCGGTGCATCTTCTGCGGGATGTGCCAGGAGGTCTGCCCGGTGGAGGCGATCCACGTGGGACAGGACTTCGAGAACGCCGAGTACACCCGCGAGCGGTTCGTCTACGACCTGGACCGGCTCATGGCGCAGGACCACCCGGTCACGAACCTCTGGGACCCCAGCGACCCGTTGTCAGAATGAGCGAACCGACGACCGTCGTACAGGCGCTGTTCTACGTCTTCGCGGCTTTGGCGTTGGGAGGCGCCTTCGGGATGGTCATTGCGAAGAACCCGGTGGCCAGCCTGCTCTTCCTGGTGCTGACGCTGTTCAGCCTGGCCGTGGAGTTCCTGCTGCTGCACGCCTACTTCATCGCGGCCGTGCAGGTGATCGTGTACGCGGGCGCCATCATGGTGCTCTTCCTCTTCGTGATCATGCTGCTGAACCTGGGCCACGACGCGGTGCCGGATCTGCGTGCCGGCGCATGGATCGTCACGGGCCTCGCCGCGGCCGGCTTCCTGGCGTTCCTCCTCATCCGGACCTTCGTGGGCGAGGTGGAGGTGGCGGCGGCGACGGGCCTGCTGCCGTTGGAGGCGGCCGAGGCGCACGGCGTGGTGGGGGCCATCGCCATGCCCCTCATGACGGACTACGTGGTCGCCTTCGAGCTGACGGCGATCCTGCTGCTCGCGGCCATCGTGGGCGCGGTGCTCCTGGCGAAGCGGAGGAGGTGAGCCATGCTGACCGAATCGCTGGTCCTGTCGGCGCTCCTCTTCGCCATCGGTGTGGTCGGCGTGGTGGTGCGCCGCAACGCCATCATCCTGTTCATGTGCGTGGAGCTCATGCTCAACGCGGTGAACCTGGCCTTCGTGGCCCTGTCGGAGCAGATCGGCATCGAGGGTCAGGTCTACGTCTTCTTCGTCATGGTCGTGGCGGCGGCGGAAGCCGCCGTGGGGCTGGCCATCATCATCTCCATCTTCCGCCATCTCGAGACGGTGGACATCAAGCACTTCAACCTGCTGCGGTGGTGACATGACCACCACTACGCGGGACATTCGATAATGCACGGCGAATTCGAACCGGTCCTGGTCTGGGCGATCGTCCTGCTGCCGCTCGTCGGCTTCCTCGTCAACGGCGCGGCGGCCTTCTTCGCACCGGACCGGAAGGCGATCCCGACCTGGGTGGGCCCCTCGGCCATCGGCCTGGCGTTCCTGGTCAGCTTGATCAACCTCGTGTCCATGCTGGGCGCGGAGCTGCACGCGCCCATCGTGGAGCACTACTTCAGCTGGATGTTCGCCGGCGCCTTCCAGGTGGATGCGGCGCTGCAGGTGGACCAACTGTCCATGCTCATGGCGGTGGTCGTGACGGGGGTCAGCTTCGTGATCCACGTCTTCAGCATCGGCTACATGGGGGACGACCCGGGCTATGCCCGCTACTTCTCGTTCCTGAACCTGTTCGTCTTCTTCATGACCACGCTGGTGCTGGGCGCCAACTTCCTGGTCATGTTCGTGGGTTGGGAGGGCGTGGGCCTTTGCAGCTACCTGCTCATCGGGTTCTGGTTCAAGGACCGGGAGAAGGCGGACGCCGGGAAGAAGGCGTTCATCGTGAACCGGATCGGCGACTTCGGCTTCGTCGTGGCCATGCTCATGATCTTCGCGAACGTGGGCACGCTGGACTTCGTGGAGGTCTTCGAGGCGGCGCCCGAGATGTTCACGTACGGCGGCGTCGTGGTGACGACGATCACCCTCTTCCTCTTCCTGGGCGCGACGGGGAAGAGCGCCCAGATCCCGCTCTACGTGTGGCTGCCCGACGCCATGGCCGGCCCGACGCCCGTCAGCGCTCTGATCCACGCGGCGACCATGGTCACGGCGGGCGTCTACATGGTGGCGCGTACGAGCGCGCTCTTCGCCATGGCGCCCGTCTCCATGATCACCGTCGCCGGCATCGGTGCGCTCACGGCCCTCTTCGCCGCCACGATCGGCCTGGTGCAGACGGACATCAAGAAGGTGCTGGCCTACTCCACGGTCTCACAGTTGGGCTACATGTTCGTGGGGGTGGGCGTGGGTGCGTACGCCGCCGGGATCTTCCACCTCATGACCCACGCCTTCTTCAAGGCGCTCCTGTTCCTGGGGGCCGGCGCGGTGATCCACGCCATGCACGAGGCCTTCCACCACACCCACAAGGACTGGGACGCGCAGGACATGCGCAACATGGGCGGGCTGCGCAAGCACATGCCCATCACCTTCGTGACCATGTGGATCGCGACGCTGGCCATCACGGGCGTGTGGCCCTTCGCCGGGTTCTTCTCCAAGGACGAGATCATCTGGCAGGTGGGCGCCCGGGCCGTCGGCCCCTTCGAAGGGTGGTTCACGCTGTTCTGGGCGCTGGCGTTGGCCGCGGCCATCCTCACGGCCTTCTACATGACGCGCCTCATGATCATGACCTTTCACGGTGAGAACCGGACGGGCAGGGAAGAGGCGCGACACCTCCACGAGACGCCGCGGGTCATGTGGATCCCCCTCGTGGTCCTGGCCTTCCTCTCCGTGGTAGGCGGTTGGGTGAACGTGCCCGAGGCCATCGGGCACGCGCCGATCCTGGGGTGGATCCCGCACTCGGAATGGGTGCACGAATGGTTGCATCCGCTTACGGAGCACGCCGACGGCGTCATCGCGGCGAACGTGGGCGAGTTCGCCCACGGGTCGCCCCTCGGGGGCGGCGAGGTGTTGTGGGCGCTCGTCTCCTTCGGGCTGGCGGTGGCGGTGATCCTGGCGTCCTCGGCCTGGCTCCGGAGCCGCCGCTACGTGTCGGCCACGGAAGACGTGGAGCCCAGCGGCTTCAAGCGGATCCTGGTCCACAAGTGGTACGTCGACGAGCTGTACGACGCCATCGTCGTGCAGCCGGTGCTGCGTGCCTCGCGCGCATTCTGGCGGATCGTGGACGACGGCATGATCGACGGCGCGGTGAACCTGCTGGGCCTGGTCGCCCGGGGCCTGGGAGGGATCGGATCGCGGTTCCAGACGGGCCAGCTGAACACGTACGCCTTCGCCCTGGTGGTGGGAGTGCTCATCCTCCTGGGCATCGTGGCACTCTAGACGATGACGGGCATGTTCGACGCGATCGGCTATTCGAGCTGGGTGCTCCACTTCCTGATCTTCTTCCCGCTGGTGGGGATGTTTGCCACCCTGTTCGCGGGAGAGGCACGGGCGAAGCACGTGGCGTTCTGGTTCGCCCTGATCGAGTTCCTGGTCTCGGCGCCCCTGTGGACCGTCTTCAATCCCTCGTTGACGGGGTTCCAGCTCACGAGCTCGGTCCCGTGGATCGAGGCGTGGGGCATCCAGTACCGGGTCGGGATCGACGGGATCAGCGTGCTGCTGATCCTGCTCACCACGCTGCTCACGCCCGTCACGGTGCTGGGCTCGTTCAAGTACATCCAGGAGCGTGGCCGTGAGCCGACCTTCTACGCCATGATGCTCCTGCTGGAGACGGGCGTGGTGGGCGTCTTCATGGCGCTGGACCTGTTCCTCTTCTTCCTGTTCTGGGAGATCATGCTGGTGCCGATGTACTTCATCATCGGCATCTGGGGCGGCGAGCGTCGGATCTACGCGGCCATCAAGTTCTTCCTGTACACCGCCTTCGGCTCGCTGCTCATGCTGGTGGGCATCCTGTACCTGGTGCTGAAGTACGGGGACCTGACCGGTGGCCTGACCTTCGGCTACGCGGAGATCATCCATGCCATGGGCCGGAGCCCCCTGGCGTTCCGCGAGCAGGTCTGGCTGTTCGGCGCGTTCGCCCTGGCCTTCGCCATCAAGGTGCCCATGGTGCCGTTCCACACATGGTTGCCGGACGCCCACGTGGAGGCGCCGACACCCGGGTCCGTGATCCTGGCCGCCGTCCTGTTGAAGCTGGGGGCCTACGGCTTTCTCCGGTTCCTGCTCCCGTTCTTCCCGGCGGCCGCCACGCATCCGACCATCGTGACGGCCATGCTGGTACTGGGGATCCTGGGGATCACCTACACGGCCTGGGTCGCCGCGGTGCAACCCGACGCGAAGAAGCTGATCGCGTACACGTCGGTGGCCCACATGGGCTTCGTGGTGCTGGGGATCTTCGCCCTCACGGTCCAGGGGCTTCAGGGCGCCATGATCGTCATGCTGTCCCACGGCGCGTCCACGGGCGCCATGTTCCTGTTGCTCGGCATGCTGTACGAGCGGCGCCACACGCGGACCATCGCGGATTTCGGCGGGCTCGCGGCCGTCATGCCGGCCTTCGGGACGATCTTCGTCATCACGGCGCTGGCGAGCATCGGGCTGCCGGGGACGAGCGGCTTCGTGGGCGAGTTCCTGGCGCTGCTGGGGACCTTCCAGACCCATCCGTGGGTGGCGGTCATCGCGGCGACCGGCGTGATCTTCGCCGCGTACTACATGCTGCCCATGGTCCAGAAGATCTGGTACAACCCACTGGACAAGCCGGAGAACGAGAACCTGCCCGACCTCTCGCGCCGGGAGCTCGGCGTGCTGCTGCCGCTGGTCTTCGTGATGATCTGGATGGGTGTCTACCCGAAGCCGTTCCTGGAGCGGACGGAGCCGGCCGTGACCGAGCTGGTGGAGCGGGTGGAGAGCCGGGCCACCGCCCGCCCGCCGCGCTTCTCGGAGGCCGAGCCGGCTCCGGCACCCGCGGAAGACGACGACCACCTCGCCGTGGTGGAGCAATAGACGACCTATGGTGATCGATTACAGCACTTTCACGGATTACCTCTGGGCGCTCCTGCCGGAGATCGTGCTCTCGGTCTGGGCCATGGTGCTCCTGATGGTGGACGTCTTCCGGTCCGAGGAACGGACGCAGGTCGGTTCCGGGATGGCGTGGCTCACGGTGTTCGGCATCCTGCTGGCCGGCATCGCGAACTACGCGCTCCTGTCCGTGGACGAAGTGGGCACGGCGGGCATGATCGCGGTGGACTCGTTCCGCGTCTTCTCGAACTACCTGTTCCTGCTGGGCGCGGCTCTCTTCGTGCTCATGTCCGGCCGGTACCTGGAGCGGGAAGCGCTGCGCCACGGCGAGCTGTACGTGCTCGTCTTGCTGGCAACCGTGGGCATGATGTTCTTCGCCGGGGCGCGAGACCTCATCGTGGTGTTCCTCGGCCTGGAGCTCATGTCCATCGGCGTCTACGTGCTCACGGGGATCAACCGGCGGGATCGACGCTCGGCGGAAGGTGCCCTCAAGTACTTCCTGTTGGGGGCATTCTCCAGCGCCTTCTTCCTGTTCGGCATCGCGCTGGTCTACGGGGGCACGGGCTCGGTGAACATTACGGCCATCGGTGAGGCCGTCGGCCCCACGGGCGACGGGGTGAACGGGCTGGTCCTGGCCGGGATGAGCATGTTGGCGGTGGGCTTCGGCTTCAAGGTGGCGGCGGTCCCGTTCCACATGTGGACGCCGGACGCCTACGAAGGCGCGCCGTCGCCCATCACGGCCTTCATGGCCGCGGCGGTGAAAGCGGCGGCGTTCGCCGCCTTCATCCGCGTGTTCCTCACGGCGTTCAGCGGGCTGTACGCCACCTGGGGCGCGCTCCTGTTCGGCCTTGCCATCGCGACCATGGTGGTGGCGAACCTCATCGCCCTGGCCGAGGACAACGTGAAGCGGATGCTGGCATACTCCAGCGTGGCGCACGCGGGCTACCTGCTCGTGGCCCTGACGGCGGCCAACCTGGCCGGGGTGGGGTCCTTCCTCTTCTACCTGGTGGCGTACACCCTCATGACGGTGGGCGCGTTCGCCGTGGTGCTGGTGGTGGGGCGGGAGGGTGAGCTGGCCCACGGGATCGAGTCGTACAGCGGCCTCGCCTGGGAGCGGCCGCTCCTGGGCGTGACCATGACGATCTTCCTGCTGTCGCTGGCAGGGCTGCCCTCCACGGCCGGGTTCATCGGCAAGCTGTTCATCCTCTCGGCCGCCGTGCAGCGCGGGCTCGTGACTCTGGCCGTGGTGCTGGTGCTGGCCTCCCTCGTCTCGTACTGGTACTATCTCCGCGTGGCATGGTACATGTGGTTCAGGCCGGCCACCGGCGAGGGCGAGGGCCTGTCCGTGCCGGTGGGCGTCCGGGTCGCGCTGGTGGTGACGGCGGTGGGGACCATGGCGTTCGGGCTCTTCCCCGGACGCCTCGTGGACTGGGCGGAGCAGGGCGCCGCGGCCCTGACGCAGGTCTCCAGCACCTTCGCGGGGCTGGGCGGGATGTAGACCGGCCGAGACGGTGGACCGGGTCCCGGGCTTCCCGTCAGAGGGGTTCGGGACCCTTTTTGTTCGAACACGGGCACAACGACGGACGAACGATGAACCGGCACATCTTCAGGGAATACGACATCCGGGGCGTGGTGGAGCAGGACTTCGCGGGAGACGTGCCCGGGCAGATCGGTCGCGCCTTCGCCAGCGAGCTCCGGGCCGACCACGGGGACGGGTTGACCATCGCCGTGGGCCAGGACAACCGGCCCAGCTCGCCGGAGCTGGCCGGGAAGCTCATCGAGGGCGTGCGGGCCGCCGGCGTGGACGTGATCGCGGTGGGCACCGTGCCCACGCCCGTCCTCTATTACGCCGTGGAGCGGTTCGGCACCGACGGCGGCATCCAGATCACGGGCTCCCACAACCCGCCGGAGTACAACGGCTTCAAGATGGTGGCGAAGAGCCGGGCCATCTACGGGGAGGCGATCCAGCGGCTGCGGGAGCGCATCGAGACCGACACCCTCGCCGCAGGCTCCGGCGCGATGGAGCGGCGTGAGATCATTCCCGACTACATCGCCGACGTGACCGGCCGGTTCCAGCTCGCCCGTCCCGTGAAGGTCGTGGCGGACTGCGGGAACGGGACCGGGAGCCTGGTGGCGGTGGATCTGCTCGAAGCTCTGGGGGCGAACGTGGTGCCGCTCTACTGCGAGTCGGACGGCACCTTCCCGAACCACCATCCGGACCCCGTGGTGGATGAGAACCTGGCGGACCTGATTGCGCGGGTGAAGGCGGAGGGCGCCGAGCTGGGTGTTGCCTTCGACGGGGACGCGGACCGGATCGGCGTGGTGGACGAGCAGGGCGCCATCATCCGGGGCGACCTGCTCCTGCTGCTCCTGGGGCTCGACGTCCTCGAGCGGGCGGGCCCCGGCCAGAAGCTCGTCTTCGACGTGAAATGCTCGCAGGCCGTTCCGGAGGTGTTCGAGGCGGCCGGCGGCGATCCGGTCATGTGGAAGACCGGGCACTCGCTCATCAAGGAGAAGATGAAGGAGACGGGGGCGCCGGTGGCCGGCGAGCTGTCGGGGCACATCTGCTTCTCGGACGACTTCTACGGCTTCGACGATGCCCTGTACGCGGCGTGCCGGCTCACGGACCTGGTGGCACGGGCGGACGAGCCCCTGTCGGCGCGACTGGCCTCCTTCCCGGAGTACGTGTCGACGCCGGAGATCCGGGTGGAGGTGCCGGAAGAGGAAAAGTTCGAGATCGTGGAGCGCGCCGTGCGCCATTTCAAGGAGACCCACGAGGTGGTGGACGTGGACGGCGCCCGGGTCCTCTTCGATGAAGGCTGGGGGCTCCTGCGGGCGTCCAACACGCAGCCCGTGCTCGTGCTCCGGTTCGAGGCCAGGAACCGGGAGGCGCTGAACGCGATCCGGACGATGTTCGAGGACTGGATGCGGGGTCAGGGGATCGACGTCTGAGATGTCCCGTCGCGCGCGCCGCCTGCTGGTCGTCGCCGCTGTCGCCCTGGTCGTCGTGGTGCTGGCGGCGCGGGGGCTGGTGGGGCTGTATACGGAATTGCTCTGGTACGAGGGCCGTGGCTACGGCTCCACCTTCTGGCGACGCTTCGGGATCGGGCTGAGCGTTCGGACGGTCGCCGCGGTGGTGGGTGCGGCCATCGTCCTGCTGAACGGCTGGCTCGTGGCGCGTCTCCTGGGCCCCGTGCGGGTGCGCCGCCGGTACGGCAACATCGAGATCGCCGAGCAGATCCCCCGTCGCTACATCACCTGGGCGGTGGTGGCTATTGCCGTCCTGGCGGGTTGGTGGCTCTCGGGGCTCCTCTTCGCCGATGGCGCGGCGCTCAGAGTGGCGGCGTGGCTCGTGCAGCAGCCGTGGGGCGTCCAGGACCCGCTCCTGGGCAGGGACATCGGATTCTACATCTTCACCCTCCCGGTCTACTACCAGGTCGTGGATTACCTGCTCCTGGTGGTGCTGTGGAGCCTTGCGTTGGTCGCCCTGGGCCACGTGCTCGTGGGCGGCATCCGCTGGGACGAAAACCGGCTCGTCGTGGGGGACGGGGCGCGTCTCCACCTGACGATCCTGGCGGCGGTGATGATCGTGTTCATCGGGATCCGGTACTGGCTGGGGCGCTACTCCCTTGTGCTGGACGGCAACGGCGTCGGCGGCGGCGTGGGATACACGGACGTCCACGCGCGCTTGCCGGCCCACTGGATCTTGACCGGCCTCTCACTCCTGGCGGCGGGGACCCTGGTCTACGGCGTGGCGCAGCGCAGGCGGATCTTGCCTTTCGTGGGGCTCGGCGCGCTCCTGGCCGGTGCGCTCCTCGTGGGACAGGCCTATCCGTCGGTGGTGCAGAAGTTCAGGGTCGAGCCCACGGAGCTGGCCCGGGAGGCGCCCTACATCCGGTGGAACATGGACTTCACGCTCCGGGCGTTCGGGCTCGGCGAGCTGGAGAGCACGCGCTTCCCGTTCGACCGGGCCGCGGCGCCGGACTGGGACCGGGCGAGCCGCGACCTGGACCGGCTGGCGCTCTGGGACCCGGAGCCGCTGCGGACGGCGTACAACCAGGTCCAGGCCCTGTTCAATTACTACCGGTTCCACGACGTGGACTACGACCGGTACGGTCCGGTCGGCGAGGAGCGGCAGACGGCCATCGCCGTACGGGAGTTCGAGGTGAACGGTCTGCCCAGCGAGGCGAGGACGTGGCAGTCGGTGCGGCTGAACCCCCGGTACGTGCGGGGCGTCGGCGCGGTGGTGTCGCCGGCGGCCGTCGCATCGTCGGAGCCCGTGCGCTGGATCCAGGACATCGATCCCGTGGTCCGGGATCCGGCCGCCCCCGGCGAGCTCGTCCTGGACGAGCCCTCGGTCTTCTTCGGCGAGCAGATGGGCGAGTACGCCATTCTCATCCCCGGACGCGAAGGCGCCTTCACCGGTGAGCCGGGGACGGATTACCCGGCGGGCGTCGCCCTGAGCTCGTTCACCCGGGTCCTGGCCTTCGCCTGGCGGTTCGGGGACAAGAACCTGCTCTTCTCCGGCGAGGTGACCCGGGACAGCCGGTTCGTCTTCCGGCGCCCGCTGCAGGGGCGGGTGAGCGAGCTGGTGCCGTTCCTGCTCTGGGATCCCGATCCCTACGCCGTGATCCACCAGGGCCGCCTGGTCTGGATGATGGACGGGTACACGGCGTCCACGTCCTTCCCCATGGCCCGCGCCGTGAGCCTGCCGGGCATGCGCACCGTGCGCTACCTCCGCAACAGCGTGAAGGCGACCGTGGACGCCGTTACGGGAGCCGTGACGTTCTACGCCGTCCGGGACGACGAGCCCGTGCTGGAAACGTTCCGCAACCTGTTCCCTGGCCTGGTCCGACCCATCCAGGAGATGCCGCGGCAGTTGCGCCGTCACCTCCGGGTCCCGGCCCTGTCCTTCCTGGCCCAGGTGGAGATCCTGCACCGCTACCACCTGACCGAGGTGGAGGACTTCTATGCCCAGCGCGATGTCTGGGCACGGCCTCAGGAAGCCGCTCCGGGCGGCGGCTCGCGGCCGTACCGTCCGACCTACGCCATGATCCGTCTGCCGGGCAGTGAAGCCCTCGAGTTCCTGACCATGATGCCCTTCATCGCGGACAACCGGCAGAACATGACGGCGCTCCTGGTGGCGCGGAACGACCCGGAGCGCTATGGAGAGCTGGACCTCTACGAGCTGCCCCGGGACCAGCTGATCCCCGGGCCCACGCAGATCCAGACCATCATGGAGCAGGACCCGGTGATCTCCACCCAGCTCTCCCTCTGGCGCCAGGCAGGGAGCGACGTGGACATGGGCCACCTGCGGGTGGTTCCCCTGGAAAGCAGCTTCCTCTACGTGGTTCCGCTCTTCCTCAGCGCGGAGGACAGCGCCATCCCCCAGCTGCGACGCGTCGTGCTGAGTGATGGCACCACCGTCTCGTGGGGCGAGACGCTGGCCGAGGCGCTGGCCCGGCTCGGCGCGGGCCGGACGGCCCCCGTGGAGGAACCCGGCCCCGAAGTGCCCGGGACCGCGGGCTGGCCGGCCCGGGCGCTGGACATCCTGGACGCGGCCGCGGCCCGGCTACGGGCCGGCGACTGGGCCGGATACGGGGCCCGCATGGATGAGCTCCGGGCCCTGCTGGAGCGGTTCCGGGGAGGCGGATGACGGGACGCGCGGAAGTGGCAGAATTGCGCGTCAGGATGCGAAAAACAGCGAATGGAGCACGGGTTGCAGGCCCCGTGATGCGAGGCTATGATTGCCCGATCGACAGACCCTGAACACGACGTGGGCACCATCGTCGTCGCCCTCGGCGGAAACGCCCTGCTGGCCCCCGGCGAGCGGGGCGACATTTACGAGCAGTTCGCGCACACGCGGGAGAGCCTCGCGCCCATCGTGGAGCTCGCGCTGGAGGGGTGGAACATCGCCATCGCTCACGGCAACGGACCCCAGGTGGGCGACGAGCTGCGACGCCAGGAGCTGGCCCGGGGCACACTGCCCCCGCTGCCCCTGGGCGTGCTGGTGGCCGGGACCGCGGGCTGGATCGGCTACATGATCCAGCAGTCGCTGCAGAACGCCCTGAAGCGTAGCGGGATCGACCGGCTCGTGGGGACGCTGATCTCGCAGGTGGTGGTGGACCCCGATGCGCCCACCACGAGGCATCCGAGCAAGCCCATTGGCCGCATCATGGACGAGCAGACGGCCCGGTCGGTGGAGCGGGAGCTGGGGTGGACGGTGGGTGAGACGGACGTCGGCTGGCGCCGCCTGGTTCCGTCCCCGATCCCTCTGGAGATCGTGGAGCGGGAGCAGATCCGGCGCCTGGTCCATTCAGGCGCCATCGTCATCACGGTGGGCGGTGGCGGCACGCCGGTCTATCGGGACCCGGTGCTCGGGCTCGAAGGTGTGGATGCGGTCGTGGACAAGGACCGGGCGGCGGAAGTGATGGCCCGGGACATCGAGGCCGACGTCCTGCTCATCCTGACGAACGTGGACGGGGTGTACCGGGACTTCGGAACGGAGCAGGAGACGCTGCTGGAGGTGCTGGACGACGAGGCGGCGGAGGCGCTGCTGGCGGCCGGTGAGTTCGGTCGGGGCAGCATGGCGCCGAAGGTCGAGGCCGCCGCGTCCTTCGTGCGGGCCGGCGGGCGGGCGGCGCACATTGCGCGTCTGGACGAAGGGCTCGCGGCGGTGCAGGGCAGGGCCGGGACGACGATCACCCGGAAGGCGGACGGCTGACCCCGTCCGGAGACGAACCCGCGAACGAAGACGATTCGATGAACATCCACGAGTACCAGGCGAAGGAGATCTTCCGATCCCACGGCATTCCGGTGCCGCCGGGGGAAGTGGCCACGACGCCGGCCGCGGCGCGGGACATAGCGGAACACTTCGGGCGTGGAGTCGTGGTGAAGGCCCAGGTCCACGCCGGGGGGCGCGGCAAGGCCGGCGGCGTGAAGCTCGCCGCCGACCCCGACGAGGCTGCGGCCCACGCCGAGGCCATCCTGGGCATGGACATCAAGGGTCTCACGGTGGAGAAGGTGCTGGTCACGCCCACGGAGGACATCGCCACGGAGGCGTACGTGGGCGTCATCGTGGACCGCGCTTCGAAGCGTCCGGTTCTCATGGTGAGCCGGGAAGGCGGGGTCGACATCGAGGAGGTCGCGGCGCGCAGTCCCGAGGCCATCAAGAAGCTGACGGTGGACCCCCGGTTCGGGCTGCTCCCCTTCCAGGCGTACTGGCTGGCGTGCGCCCTGTACGACGACGTGAAGCAGCAGCGGGCGTGCGCGAAGATCCTGCGCCAGCTCTACGACAGCTTCATCGACGCGGGCGCCTCCCTGGCCGAGATCAACCCGCTCATCACCACGGCGGACGCCGAGGTCAAGGCCATCGATGCCAAGATGAACATCGATGACAACGAGCTGTTCCGCCGGCGGGATGTGGCGGGGATGCGGGACACCTCGTCCGAGCCCGACGCCGAGACGGAGGCCCGTGAGGCCGGTCTGACCTACATCAAGCTGGACGGCAACATCGGTGCCTGCGTGAACGGCGCGGGCCTGGCCATGGCCACCATGGACCTCATCAAGTACTACGGCGGGGAGCCGGCGAACTTCCTGGACATCGGCGGCTCCTCGAGCCCGGACAAGGTGGTGAGCGCGCTGAACATCATCACCAGCGATCCCAACGTGAAGGTGATCCTGTTCAACATCTTCGGGGGCATCACCCGCTGCGACGACGTGGCCAACGGCATCGTGGAGGCCACGAAGCGCATCGACATCGACGTGCCGCTGGTGATCCGCCTCACGGGGACGAACGAGGAGGAGGGCGTCCGCATCCTCGAGGAGGCCGACTACAGCGCCACCACCTCCATGGACGACGTGGTCCGGAAGGCGGTGGAGCTCGCCGGCTGAATCCGGCGGGCCAGGGCAGGCGACACGAAGCTGAGAACGACTCCAGCCGGGCTGATTGACGACATGGCGATCTTCATCGATGAGAACACGAAGCTCCTGGTGCAGGGCATTACGGGCCGGGACGGCTCGTTCCACACCGGGCAGATGATGGAATACGGGACGAAGGTGGTCGGGGGTGTGACCCCCGGGAAGGGCGGTCAGTTCTTCGAGGGGCCGGACGGGGCCACGGTCCCCATCTTCGACGAGATGGAAGAGGCGGTGGAGGCCACGGGCGCGAACACCAGCGTGGTCTACGTCCCGCCGGCGTTCGCCGCCGATGCCGTCATGGAGGCCGTGGCCGCCGGTGTGGACCTGGTCGTGGCCATCACCGAGGGGATTCCCGTCCTGGACATGACCCGCGTCTACCCCTTCGTGCAGGAGCACGGCGCGCGTCTCGTGGGCCCGAATTGCCCGGGACTCCTCTCGCCCGGAAAGTCGAAGGTGGGGATCATGCCCGGCCAGATCACGCGGCAGGGCACGGTGGGGGTGGTGTCCCGGTCCGGCACGCTGACCTACGAGGTGGTGTACCAGCTGACGCAGGCGGACATCGGCCAGAGCACCTGCGTCGGCATCGGCGGGGACCCGATCATCGGCACCAACTTCATCGACTGCCTCTCGGCCTTCGAGGCGGACGACCAGACCGACGGCGTGGTCATGATCGGCGAGATCGGGGGCACCGACGAGCAGGACGCCGCCGCCTTCGTCAGGGAGACCATGTCCAAGCCGGTGGTGGGGTTCATTGCCGGCCAGACGGCGCCTCCGGGCCGGCGCATGGGCCACGCCGGGGCCATCATCAGCGGCTCCGCCGGCACGGCGGCGGAGAAGATGGAGGCCTTCGACGAGCATGGCATCGGCGTGGCCGAACGGCCGTCGGACCTCGTGGGCCTGCTCCAGAGCGCGCTGTAGAAGGCGGACGAGGCACCGTGCACATCACGGATCTGCTCCGCCGGGAGAACACCTACGTTCCCCTCGAGGGGCCGACGCTGCGACAGGCTCTCAAGACCATGGTGGCGGACCTGGGGGAGCGAGGCGTCGTCCAGGTACCCGGAACGCTCGAGGACCGGATCGACGGCGAGACCATGCGAGACGCCGTGGTCGTCTCCAGCCGCGTCGTCATGCCCCGCTACCGGACCGTGGCCGTTCCCCGCCTGGTGCTGGCTCTCGGCGTGGCGCCCGAACCGCTCAACGCCAAGGAGGCCGGCCTCGACGCCCGGCCCCGCGTCGTCGTACTCGCCGTCTCGCCGCCGGACGAGCCGTCCCTCTTCCTCCAGGTGCTGGCATCCCTGGAACGCCTGTTGCGCCAGGACGACGTGGTGGACCAGATCCTGGCCGCGCCCACCGCCGCCGACGTGCTCGCCGTGCCCGCCCTGGCCCGGCTCGAGGTCCAGGAATCGCTGGCGGCCCGCGACATCATGTCCAGACGGGTCGATGCCGTGCCCCCGGGCACGCCGGTGCGCGAGGCGGTCCGCCTCCTCGTGCGGAACCGCATCAGGGCCGTCCCCGTGGTGGGAGACAAGGGCGAGGTGCTGGGCCTGGTCACGGACCGCCACGTCATGCAGGCGCTCCTGCCGCTGCCGCGAGAGACGGAAGAGGGGGAAGGCGCACAGAACCTCACAGTCCGCGACATCATGGCCCGCTCCGTCCTCTGCATCTCGGAGGAGCTCGGCATCGACGAGGTCGTGACCACCATGTTCAACAAAGACCTGGAGCTGCTGCCGGTCGTCAAGGACGGCGCCATGACCGGCGTGGTCACACGTGCGGAGATCGTGCGCAAGCTCTTCGGGCCCTGAACAGCAACCAAGGACTTCCATGGAGCAGACACTCGCCATCATCAAGCCCGATGCCGTGGGCAGGAACCTCACGGCCCGCATTCTCGCCTCGCTGGAAGAGGACGGCTTCCGGATCCGCGCCATCCGCATGACACGCATGTCCGAGATCCAGGCACGGACCTTCTATGCCGTGCACCGGGAACGGCCCTTCTACGAGTCCCTCGTCGCCTTCATGACCTCCGGGCCCGTGGTGCCCGTCCTCCTCGAGCGTGAGAACGCCATTGCACGGCTGCGCGAGGTCATCGGCGCCACCGACCCCGCCGAAGCCGAAGAGGGCACCGTGCGGGCACGCTGGGCCGAGTCGAAGGAACGCAACTCGATCCACGCCTCCGACGCCGCCGACACCGCGGCGCGGGAGATCCCCTTCTTCTTCTCCGAGTCGGAGATGCTGGAAAGCTCCGGGGCATGACGCCGCCGCGTTGACGCCAATGCCGCCGGGATCACGCCGCAACGCGCTCAGGACTTTTCCCCGAAACGGCTGGGGCTTCTCCGTAACTCATTGTGGTGCAAAAGGTAGCGTCGATCGGGAACGGATCCTCGGCAGGCTGCGGGCAAGGTGCAAACGGCGTTCAACGCGGAAGCGCCGAATCGTTGCGCGGAGACGCGGGACGCTCGCGGCCTGCCGTTGCGTACGCGCCGCAGCCCGACCTTCAAAATCTCCTGTCGGACGGCGACGTGAAGCGCGACCGTTCGTGACGACGGCTTCCGCGCAGCCGCCTCCTTCCGCGTTGCCGCGTTTTCCCGACCGCGAAGGTGGCTCTGCCACGGGGCCCGGGGATCGACGGGATCCTCGCCGTGCTGCGAGCGGGAGCCCGACGGCGGCCCGAATGACCCATTGGCATGCGAGGAACCGAAACAATGGGGAAGGTCCACATGCCGTTCCGCGATGACGCGCCGCGATGAACGCGCATGAGGACGCCGCATGAGGACGCCACGTTGACAG
>CAYQCY010000036.1:7107-28176 GCA_964416095.1 uncultured Gemmatimonadaceae bacterium | reverse complement strand
TCCGTCTAGGGACGGCGGAGGACGCGGAGAACAGCAGCAACAGGGAGGACGGCGAGGACGGGGAGGGCTGTTTGCCGCCGGCGACCCTGCGTAAGCAAGGCTGTTTCAACAAAAAAGTACGATTTGTGCCGGTGTGATCGGGATTCGCCGCGTACGCCTCCCCGTCCTCGCCGGCCTTTCTGTTTCAGTCGTGCCGGCTACGGCGCGCCCGCCGCGCAGGACGCTATTCGGGTCGGCGCCCCGGCGGCGTTTCCCCGGGACGGTCGGGCTCCGCCAGCCCGGCCGTTCCTGCTGCGGCCTTGATCTCCCGGATCCGGTCCAGCACGGCTTCCAGCGCCCGTGCCGTTTCGGGGTGGATCCCCTTCACGACGACGCGCAGCCCTGCGGCGCGGGCCTCCTCGATCATGAGCTCCAGGGCGAGGGCGCCGGTGAGGTCGATGCGGCCGAGGCGCTCGAAGTGGACCCGGATCATCTCCACGTCCGGATGCCTCACGACGAGGTCGAGGATCGACGTACGAAGGACCTCGGCGGACCCGAACCAGAGCACCCCTTCGGGCCGGATGTGGAGCGTTTCGCCCTCGACCCAACTGGTGAGCTCGACCTGGAACTCGCGCCACAGGTGGACCACGGTGGCGAAGAGGATGCCCAGGAGCACGGCCTGGTCGATGCGTGGGGCGAGGGCCAGGGTCAGGCCGAAGGTCACGGTCGCCACGGCGAACTGGGGCCGGGAGAGGGGCCAGAGGGCGACAATGCGGCGGACCTGGACCATGCCCAGGACGGCCGCGATGACGATGGCGGAGAGGACGGCGGTGGGCAGCGGGGCCAGCACGGAGGCGAAGGGCAGGAAGGCCAGCACCGCGAGGCCGGTCACGGCCCCGCCCCAGGGGCTCCGGGCCCCCAACAGGTGGTTCAGGCTGCTCCGGGAGAAGGAGCCTCCCACGGGGAAGCCGCTGGACAGGGCGGCAGCCAGGTTCGCCACGCCCTGGCTCACGAAGTCCCGGTCCGGGTTCCACCGCTCCCGCTCCCGGGTGGCGAAGATGCGTGCGACGGAGGCGGCCTCCGCGAAGCCCACCAGCGCGATCACGACGCCTCCCAGCAGGACCGTCGGCACGGCTCTCCACGGCAGGTCCAGGGACAGGGGCGGCAGACCGGCGGGCACCTCGCCGACGATGGGGGTCTCCAGGCCCAGGAGCGTCGTGGCCACCAACCCGGCCGCCGCGGCGAGGGGCACGCCCGGCACCATGGGGTGAATCGCGCGTCCGCCCAGCACGAGGACCAGGGCGACCCCGGTGAGGCCCAGCGCCGCCGGGCTCCACCTCGACGGGTCCGCGACGGCCTGGATCGCCGGCCCCACCACACCGGCCCCGCCCGGCTCCACACCAAGGGCCGACGGGAGCTGCGACACTATGATGAGGAGCGCCGCTCCGGTGGAGAACCCGCGCAGCACCGGCTCGGACATGAGGAACGCTATGTTGCCCGCCTTGAGCATCCCGATGAGGACGCGGGTGATGCCGACCACGAGGGCCAGGAGGGCGCCGAGCTGGACATACTCCGGGCTCCCGGGCGCCGCGACGGCGGAGAGGGCGCCGTACGTCAGGATCGAGGTGATGGCGACGGGGCCCGTCTGCAGGTAGGGGGAAGAGGCGAAGAAGGCAGCGACGAGCGGTGGCAGTGCGGCGGCATAGAGGCCGATGTACGCCGGCATGCCCGCGAGGCGGGCGTAGGCGAGGGACTGGGGGATCAGGAGGATGGCGACGCTGATCCCCGCGACGACGTCCCCGACGCCGGGCCGCCGGATCAGCCTCCCTCCTCTGCCGCGTAGCCCCGTTGCGGCCAATCGATCATCCCCCCGATCGCCGAAGTCGACCCGGGAGGGTCAGTCCTCGCCGTCGATGCGGATGTCGATGCAGTCGAGGATGGAGCTGACCCGGGGCTCGACGATCCAGTAGTAGACGTGGAGGCCTTCGCGCCGGCAGTCCACGATGTCCTTGCCACGCATGATGGCGAGCTGGCGAGACACGGACGCCTGCTGGGCGCCGCTGAGGTCCTGGAGCTCGGAAACGGTCCGTTCCGCTCCGTTCAGCGCCTGGAGCAGCAGCAGCCGGAGCGGGTGGCCCAGACATTTGATGACGGTGGCCGCGCGCTCGAGCGTAGCCCTGGATATGGCGTTCTGGTCGGACATTCGCCCTCGAATGTCTCTGGCCCGCCCGTCCGTGTCAAACGGTGGGGCAGCGGGACTCGGCGGACCGGCCCGGGTCACCGTATGATGAGCCGGTCCAGGTTGCTGGGGATGATGAGGTCCAGTTCATCCCCCCGGTAGACCTGGATGGGCTGGGTCATGTGGCTGTCGCCGGCGAGGAGGCGGATCTCCAGTCGCAGGTCCGCGTTCCGGTACGGGAACGTGAAGACCTCCTGGGTCTTGCCCACGACCTGGCCGAGGCGCATGGGCGCCATGCCGCCGTAGCGGGCGTAGATCGTGGCGTCGTTGAAGTTCTGGTTGTCCACGTACAGGCGTACCGTGTCCCGTCGGGCGCCGCCCCGGCCGCCACCGAACGCGGCACAGCCCGCGGCGCCCACCAGCGCCAGAACGACGACAAGCGTGGTCAGCCGGTGTCGATGCATCGGTTCCTCCTTTGTCCTTCCAATCTTTTCCACCGAACGACGTTGCGCTAGTTTCCGTGACCGACCGCCGATCCAGACGCAGTGGAGAAGCATGAAGCGCATTGCAGCTTTCCTGGTGATGGCCGCCGCCCTCTCGTGCGGCGACGACCTCGTCTTCGCGCCCGAGCTCGACATCGACCTGTCCGAGTTCCGCAAGACCGAGACCGGCCTCTACATCAAGGACGTGGCAACCGGTGCCGGGGAAGAGGCCGCGCCCGGGGACACGGCCTTCGTGCACTACACGGCCTGGTACGTCAACGCCGTGCTCCTGGACGAGTCCGGCGACAACCCGTTCCGGTTCGTCCTGGGAAGCGGCGACGTGATCCCCGGGTTCGACGAAGGGGTCACGGGCATGCGCCCCGGCGGCAGCCGTCGCCTCGTCATACCGCCGGAGCTGGGGTACGGGTATTCCGACATCCGCATCGGCGGTGAATGGATCCCCGGCGGGTCCTGGCTCGTCTACGACGTCACCCTGGTGGAGCTGCGCCAGGCCCAGGAGCCGCCCGGCGCCGACCCGTGAAGGGAAACGAATGTCGCCACGGCACCCGTTTCCTGTTATGTTGACCTGATCTGGCGAACCTCGCCGCCGGCCACGCGGACCGCGGCGGGGCTGGAAGCGGGCACGCAACGAGCCGGGAGAAGCATGGCGAAGCAGGAAGCGATCGAGATGGAAGGCGTGGTGACGGAAGTCCTGCCGGACCAGAACTTCCGTGTGGAGCTGGAGAACGGGCATACCGTCCTCGCCTACGCCTCGGGCAAGATGTCGAAATACAAGATCCGGGTGCTGGTGGGCGACCGGGTGACCCTCGAGCTCTCCCCCTACGACCTGTCTCGCGGCCGGATCACGTACCGCCACAAGTAGGAGCACCGGACATCGGCTGCCGGCGCGAATGCTCGGTCCGCCGGGCCGTGCTCACAGATGCGAACCGGGCCGTCACGATCGTGACGGCCCGGTTCGTTCCTTTCAACGGGCGGGATTCAGGCGCCCAGCCGAACCACATTCTCGGCAGCGGGACCCTTCTCGCCTTCCACGAGATCGAACTCGACCTTCTCCCCCTCCGCCAGGGTCTTGAACCCCTCACCCTCGATGGAGGAGTGGTGCACGAAGCAATCCCTTTCCCCCTCCGCGGGCGTGATGAAGCCGTACCCCTTGCTGTCACTGAACCACTTCACGGTCCCGGTGGTGCGCATCCTGCCAACTCCTTCTGTGACCTCGGGCAAGACCTCTGCCCCGCCCGACTGAACGTTGCGGGCCCTTGTTTTTTTTCGCCCCCCGCGCAAGGCGCGCGCGCCGGAAGCCCGGTGCGCGAAGCCGACAACGCGGAGAGCCGGCTCCCCGGATCCCCGCGCGAATGCTGGAATCCCGGCAGGAACGTCCTCCGCCCGCCGGAAAATTGTAAACCACGTTAGGTAGTTGTACCGCGCGTGTCAATGCGAGGCGGGGACTTACTCGGTGCCGGCCATGGCGATGAAGGTGTCGTCGTCGAGACGGATGGTGACACGCCGGTTGGTCGTGCCGCACCGGGTGCAGAAGGCGTAGTCGTCGTCCAGGATTTCCATTTCCGTGACGGCACCGCATCCGTTGCAGCGCCCGGTGATGGTTTTCCACTCGCTCTCGGGGCGCAGGCCGCTCCTGGCGAGGCGGACGGCCATGACCGTGCGAGGCAGGCCGGTGATGGCGCAGTCGGGGTGGTTCCTGCACGCCTCGCCGAAGTCGAGGCACACGAGCTGCCCGGGGTCGGGAAGGGTGGCCTGGCCGCCGTGCACGGGGACGGGCGTGCTGGTGATGCGGACCTGCTCCTTGCAGATGGGACAGACCTTCTCTTCGATCTCCACGGTGCCCTCCTCGTCGGGGGCTAGCGGGGCTCGGTCTCCGAATCGGGCGGGATGAGGCCGCTTTCCTCGAGGTTCTTCTTCATCTGCTCGGAGGGCACGGCGAAGAGCGGGCACAGTGCACCGGTGCAGCGGTCGCCGTACTCGAGGCAGACGACGGAGGAGGGGTCGAACGGCCCGTCGAGGGCGGTCCCGGGCTTGACCATGACGCGCACTTGCCGGTCGCAAGCCGAGCAGTAGGCCCAATGGATTTCCATGCGTCCCTCCTTGTGCATTCAGGCCGTATGAACGACCTCGGTGCCCGCGTCGGCGCGGGCGAGAATGTGGCGAGCCTCGCGCATCGGCTTGCCGAAGACGGCGGTTCCGGCCGCGTCGGCGTCGATGCAGCGGTGAGCGGCGATGGTGATGGAATGCGCACGCGTGCGCCGCGGCTCGCCGGAAGCTGGGTCGAGCAGATGGTGGTACCTGCGCCCCTCGTGGTCGAAATACCGGATGTAGTCTCCGGAGGTGGCGATGGCCCGGTCACCAGTGCGAAGCGTGGTGATGAGGGCCGAGGGGTCGTGGGGGTCCCGCACGCCGACTTCCCAGGCATCTCCGTCTTCCGAGCGGCCCAGGGCGTAGAGGTCGCCGCCCGCGTTGACGAGGCCGTCGGTGATGCCCCAGGCACGCAGTGTCTCGACGGCCCGGTCCACGGCGTGGCCCTTGGCGATGCCGCCCAGGTCGAGACCGGCGTCGTCCGTGTCGAAGACGACGACGTCGCCGTCCCGGAACCGGTCCACGCCGACGGACCGGTAGAGCCCGCGGCCGGCCCAGCGCCGGATCTCGTGCGTGGCCGGCGGACGAGCGCGGGAGCCTACGACCCACAGGGCCGTAGCCCCGGCCAGGGCGGGATCGAAGGCGCCATCGCTGACATCGGCCCAGCGCAGTGCCTGCCGTACCACGTCGGCCGTCTCCGACGAGACGGGCACGGGCCCCGCCGCCGCCTCACGGTTGGCCCGACCGATGTCCGAGTCGGCCCGGAACCGGCTCATGGTGCGGTCGACGTCGTACAGGTCCGCAATGGCGGCGTCGATGGCGCGCTGGGCGTACCGCGGGTCGCGGTGGACCACGGCGATGTCGGCGACGGTCCCCATGACGGGGACGGTCCTGCGCACCAGTCGCCGGCGACGAAGCGTGCCGGGCAGGGCGGCGACGACGAAGGCGCCGGCGCCAAGGGCCAGGAATTCACGGCGGCTCGGTAGCCGTCTGTCTTCGGTTCGTTCCATCATCGACTATCCAGGTCACAGGACTCCTGGCACGTATCGCAGCCATCGCCGTGGCAACTGCCGCGGCGCGGGCTCACCATCGTGCCGAAGAGCGCGAAGAGGATCGCGAAGCCGGCGACTCCCAGGATCGTGCTCACGAGCCCAACCCCGCAAAGCCCATGAAGGCGAGGGAGAGAGAGCCGGCGACGATCATGACGAGGCCCATGTTCCGTGCCATCGACGGCACGTCGGACACCTCGGTCTGCTGCCGGATCGAGGCCATGAGGACCAGCGAGAGCGTGAGGCCCAGGCCGGCGCCCAGGGCGAAGAACAGACCCTCTGCCAGGTTGTACCCCCGATTGGTCTGAAAGATGGCCATGCCGAGGATCGCGCAGTTCGTGGTGATCAGCGGCAGGTAGATGCCCAGCTCGCGGAAGAGCGTGGGGCTCAGCTTCTTGATGGCCAGCTCCACGATCTGGACCAGCGAGGCGATCACCACGATGAAGGAGATGATCCTCAGGTACGGCGCCGCCGGCAGGATGAAGGTGTTCAGGAACCAGGCCGCCAGCGCGGCGATGGTCATGACGAAGATGTCGGCCATGCCCATGCGGATGGCGGTGTCCACCCGTGCCGAGACACCCATGAACGGGCACAGGCCCAGGAAGTAGTACAGGGTGAAGTTATTCACCACCATGGCCGACATGAGGATCCAGAACAGGCCTCCGAAATCGCTCATGCGGCCCTCCTGGTCTGGGAGCCCACGCCGTGCGGCCACTGGCGGACCCGGGCCGACGGTGCTCGCCGCTCACGCCACCAGGCGAAGAACAGCAGGTAGAAGCCGATGGCGAAGAAGCCGCCCGGTGGCAGGATGAAGACGATCCAGGGCTCGTAGCCGCTGCCGAAGATCGGCACGCCCAGGAAGCTGCCGCTGCCCAGGACCTCGCGCAGCGCGCCCATCATGAGCAGCGCGATGGCGAAGCCGACGCCGGTGCCCACGGCGTCCAGGATGGCCCGGTGGACCGGCCGCTTGGAGGCGAAGGCCTCCTGGCGGCCCAGGATCATGCAGTTCACCACGATGAGGGCGATGAACGCGCCCAGCGCCTTGTGGATGTCCGGCACCACCGCCGCCAGCACCAGGTCCACGATGGTGACGAACGTGGCGATGATGAGGATGTAGGCCGAGATCCGGACTTCCTTCGGGATCAGGTCCTTGAAGAGGGACACCAGGATGCTGGACCCGACAATGACGAAGAAGGTGGCCGCCGACATGGCGATGGCGTTGGCCACCGTGTTCGTCACGGCCAGCGCGGGACAAAGCCCCAGCAGCTGGATCAGGACGGGGTTCTCCTTCCAGACACCCCGGACCAGGTCCTGGGTCGCCGTTGTCTCTCTCGGCATCAGCCCCCTCCTCCCCCGCGGTGCCGGGGTTCACGCAGACGCGCCGACGCCGAGGGGAGTGCCCCTGGCCCTCGCGCCGTCCACGCCTGCGTTCCCCCCGACGTCGCCGTGGCGACTTCACGGCTCATGTAGTCTTCCAGCATCGGTTCCAACGTCTCGATGCGTTGGTTGATGATCTCGATGATGACCTCCGACGAGATGGTGGCGCCCGTGATCGTGTCCACCTCGTTGGGGCCGTCACCGCCATCCTTGACCCCCACCAGCGGGATCTGGACGCCCTCGAACTCGTTCACGAACGACGAGTCCTTCTCGATCTTGTCGCCCAGGCCCGGCGTCTCCTTGCTCTCCAGCACCGTCATGCCCAGGACCCGGTCGGTGGCGGGGTCGTAGCCGAAGATCAACCGGATGATGTCCTGGAACCCGGGCTTCTCACCGGTCACGGCGAAGCCGATAGGGTTGCCCTCCTCGTCGTAGCCCAGGAAGACCCGCTCCGCGGTGAGGGAGTCCTGGCCCGGGGGCGGCTCGGGCGTCAGCGCGCCGTCCCGCACGTAGAGCGTCTCGTAGTGGGCCGGCGACTTGAGCACCTCCTGGATCGCTTCCCGCAGCACCATGAGCTGGTGAGCCTGGATGCGGGGCTGGGCCCACTGGTAGACCAGGACGATGACCAGCCCGGCCAGCGCACCGGCGAACGCCAGCGTCATGAAGAGGCGCCATGCCGGGACCTGCTCCACCGGCGGCGCCGTCTCGCCGTTCCCGGCGTCGGGCCCGTTGTCCTGGGCGCCCGACTGCACCGTAGGCAGCTTCTGCTCGCTCATGCCGCCTCCTTCCCCGTCTCCTCGCCGGTGCCGAACACGCTGGGCTGGGTGGCCTCGTTGATGAAGGGGACCACGGCGTTCATGAGCAGGATGGCGTACATGACCCCTTCCGGCAGGCCGCCCCAGATGCGGATGACGACGATCAGGAAGCCGATGCCGGCGCCGAAGATCCAGGCGCCCCGGTGCGTCACCGGCGAGGTGACCATGTCGGTGGCCATGTAGACGGCGCCGAGCATGAGGCCGCCGGAGAAGAGCATGAACAGGGGATCCGGGTACTCGGCCGGGTTGATGAGGAAGAGGATCCCGGAGAGCACGACGACGGTCAGGAAGATGCTCACCGGGATCCGCCAGTTCAGATAGTTCTTCCATGCCAGGTAGGCACCGCCCAGCAGGATCAGGAGAGCGGACGTCTCGCCGAGGGAGCCGCTGACGGAGCCGACCATCAGGTCCCACAGCTCCGTGCCGATGTTCTCGAATTTCATGAGGCCGAGGGGCGTCGCGCCGGTGACCGTGTCGGGGCCGGGGCTCATGAGGGGCAGCGCCAGGTTGTCCCCGCGGAGCGTCGCGAAGCCGCCTTCCACGGCGGGCCATGTCGTGATGGCCGCCGGGAACGCCGCCTGCAGGAAGGCTCGCCCCAGCAGCGCCGGGTTGAACACGTTCTGGCCGAGCCCGCCGAAGATCAGCTTGCCGAACCCCACGCCGAATACGCCGCCCACGAACGCCATCCAGACCGGGAACCCCGGCGGCAGGGTCAGGCCCAGGAGGAGCCCGGTGATGAGGGCCGAGCCGTCCCGCAGGGAGTCCTTCGTTCCGAACAGCGCCTCGGTGCCCACCGCGCCAAGGACGGACCCGGCCAGGACGAAGAGAGCGCTGGCACCGAAGTACCAGAGCGCGGCGCCGACGACGGGCACCAGGCTGCCCACCACCGACCACATGATGCGGGGCGTGGAGTCCGGCGCCTTCAGATGCGGTGAGGCCGTCAGCTCGAGGTGGACATCCCGGGGGTCCGTCATGCCGCCTTGTCCTTCTCGGCTTCCTTGTGCCGGCGGAGCATCGTCTTGCCCAGGGCGAACATCTGGGACAGCGGGATGTTGGACGGGCACACGTACGAGCAGGACCCGCAGAGCATGCAGTCCATGAGATGGGCCTCCTCCATCTCCTCGTAGCGCCCGGCCTGGGCCAGCTTGCCCAGCAGCGACGGGTTCAGGAAGACGGGGCAGGCGTCCAGGCAGTGTCCGCAGCCGATACAGGGGTACGTCCGCTTCGGCTTGACCTCCTTCTCCGTGAGCACCACGACCCCCGTGGTCCCCTTCAGGATGGGCGTGTCCAGGTCGGGCTGGGCGCTGCCCATCATGGGCCCGCCGAACACGATCTCGGCCACGTCGTCCGTGACGCCCCCGGCGAAGGCCAGCACGTCGCGGAGCTTCGAGCCGACGGGCACGATGAGATTGGACGGCTTCTTCACGCCCGGGCCGGTGACGGTGACGATCCGCTCCACCAGCGGCAGGCCCGTCTCGAAGACCTCGGCGATGGTGCCGATGGAGCCCACGTTCTGGACCAGGGCGCCCACGTGCATCGGCAACTTGCCCGAGGGCACCTCCCGGCCCGTGACCGCCTCGATGAGCATCTTCTCGGCGCCCTGCGGGTACTTCACCCGGAGCGGCTGGACGGTCACGTCCAGGTCGGTGGGCAGCGTCGCTTCCAGGGCCTCTACGGCGTCCGGCTTGTTCATCTCCACGCCGATCACCGCCTTCTTCACGCCCAGCGTGTGCATCATGATGCGGATGCCGAAGTGGACCCGCTCCGGGTACTCCACCATGGTGCGGTGGTCGGTGGTCAGGTACGGCTCGCACTCGGCGCCGTTGGCCAACAGGAACTCGATGGGGTACTCCGCGGGCGGCGACAGCTTCACATGGGTCGGGAAGGCGGCGCCGCCGAGCCCCACGATGCCGGCGTCGCGGACGGCCTCCACCACCTCCTGGGGCGAGAGCCCCTCCCATTCGGGCACCATGCGCTGCCGCGTCAGCTGCGGCGACCACTTCTCGACCTTGATGCGCACGGCCTCGGACATGCTGCCGTCCGGATGCGGCCAGAGCTCGACACCCTGCACGATCCCCGTGGCCGAGGCGTGCTGCGGCACGGACACCCAGCCGTCCGCCTCCGCGACGGCGTCGCCTCGCTCCACACGGTCGCCCTTCCGGACGATGGGCCGGGACGGCGCCCCCGTGTGCTGGCGGAGCGGGATCACCACCTCGTCCGGGTACGGCATCCGGCGGATCGGCACCGACTCAGTCAGGTGCTTCGAGTCCGGCGGATGGACGCCGTGTCGGAAGCTCAGTATGCCCATCGGGGGCCTCGGGTTGGCCGTGTCTGGCCCATCGGTCGGCTCTCCACGCGCCTGGAGCAACAGGTTACAGGCAACAGGTCACAGCTCATCGTTCGTCTCGTAATCCGGGTTCATCGCTGCCGCGCCGTCCTTCGTCGCGTACGCCTCTCCGGTTCGCGGCGTGTGCCGGCTGCGGGCTGCGCGGGTCCTGGGCCCCGGCCATGCATGATCCTCGTCCCCGGCCCGGAGGCCGGATCCCATCGGCAACGCCGCCGGTGAGGCGGGACGCGGCAGCCGGCAAGCCTCCATACCGCGAACCCCGGCGCTGTGACCTGTAACCTGTGACCTCACCACCACACATGACCCTTCCACACCCTCAGTTGAACGGCTTCGCCCGCTCGATCCACTTGTCCAGGTCCCTCTCCTTCGGGTTCAGCGGATCGCCGGGGTGGATGATCGCCGCCGGGCACTTCTCCGCCGCCTGGACCAGCTCGGCGAAGGTGCCGGCCTTCGGGTCCTTGATGTACGCCTGCTTGTTCTCGTTGTACGCGAACATCCGACTGTTGATGTTCGTGCACTCGTTGCAGGTCGTGCATCGCTCCGTCTCGATGTAGGGCTCCATGCGGAGCCCTTCTTCTTCCTCCTCTTCCTCGACCTCGGGCTCCGCCACGGCCGTCGCGGCTTCCGCGGCCTCGGGCGCGGCCTCGGCCGCGGGCTCACCGGCGCCTTCGCCGCCGAAGAGGTCGGCGAGGCCGGCGGCGTCGAAGGAGATGGGCTCGAGCCCCTCGGTGGTCTCCGCCTGGTCGATGAGCTCGCGGACCGTGCGGTCGCCGTCGGCCCGGATCAGACCCTCGGCCAGCTTGCGGGCCACGACCTGCGGATAGGTCGCCTTGAGGTCGGCGAGCTTGGCCTCGTACTCCTTGCGGAGCTCCTCGGCCCGCTTGTCGAACTCGGACTCGAGCTCGTCGGCGATCTGGTCCTTGACCCAGTCGGGCACCTTCAGGCCGGCGATCTCCTGGAGCTGCGCCCAGAAGTTGAGCCGCTCCTCGGCGAGCTGGACCATCTCGGACGAGACCTGGACACGCTTCAGCGTGCGGTCGTCGTTCAGCGCCCAGATGAAGGGGGTCTTGCCCTGCCGCTCGTCCTCCGGCAGTTGGAGGAACTCGTGGAAGACGACCATGTCGTCGGACCAGTCGTCCTTCGACACGTTCCGGAAGTGCTTCTTGAAGCGGCCTTCGGTGAAGGCCCAGTCCGGGATGGTGACGGGCAGCTCCATGACCTGCTCCTCGCCCTCCTCGTCCACGTACGTCAGCTCGTACGTGGGCCACGGCTCGTCCGTGTCCGGGTTCCCCGCCAGATCCATGCAGTCGGCCAGCGTGTCGCCGGCGTCCGGGTCGTAGATCATGAAGGGGAAGGCCCGGCTCTCCAGAGAGAGCTTGGCCGCTTCCGGCGCCCACTCGTCGGGCAGCCCGTGCTCCACCGGGCACGGCGTGTGCAGATTCACCACGGCCGGCCGCCGCGTGTTGAGCGCCCGGATGACGCCCCCGATGAGGTGGGAGGCCAGGGCCTGGGACGACTGGTGCACGAAGGTGCCACGGTGGGCCAGGGCGATGAGCCCCAGCTCCTTCCGGGTCTCCGTCTTGCCGTGGATCGCCTTGCCGTACGGCGCCATGTCCGCAGACTGGCCGGTGTACGTGCCCGTGCTGGCCTGGCCGCCCGTGTTGGAGTAGACCTGCGTGTCCAGCACGATGACCCGGATCGGCTTCCCGGACGCCATGAGGCGCGACAGGTTCTGGAAGCCGATGTCCAGCATGGCGCCGTCGCCGCCCATGGCCAGGATCGGCGGGCAGAGCTTGAACTCCTCGTCGGTGAACTGCTTCCAGTCGAAGGTGGTGAAGAAGGCCTCGTCCGCCTCGGGGTCGTAGCTGTCGTCGGCGATCTTCTCCGCGCGACGGACCCCGATGAAGGCGTCGGCCATCTTCCGCATGTGGCCCTCGAAGATGCCGATGGCGATGGAGGGCGCATCCTGGAAGAGGTGGTTCACCCACGGGAACGGGTACGGGTTGTACGGATACGTGCTACCCCAGACCGACGAGCAGCCCGTGCTGTTCGTCATGCCCAGGTGCGCACGCCCGCGACCGCTCGGACCTTCCTCGTACTTCCACTTCAGATCCTTCAGGTCGCGGATCGCCCGGCTGATCTTCCGGAGCCGCTCCTTCTTCTCCTCGTCCAGCGGGAGATCGACGTGGTCCTCGGCCAGGGCGGCGACGTCGATGTCGGCGTCCTGGGCCAGCAGCTCGCGGGCCTGGGCGTCCAGCGTCTCGATGAGGCCGTCCATCTTCTCGACGAAGTCCGCCACCCGGGGCCGCATCACCGCCTCGATGGTCGAGGTGATGAGGTGCACGACGGTCTTCTCGCCGCAGCCCATGCAGGCGCCGTCGCCGCCGACCATGGACCGGTAGTTGTCCTTCTTCAGCAGCAGCGAGGAGAGGGTGCCGATCCCCTGGTCGAGATCCCGGATGTTGATGTAGCGGTCGTCGGTGTCCGGGAGCTCCTGCCAGAAGTCCCAGTTCTCCCGCAGCTCCTCCACCACCTCGTCCGTCTGCTTGACGGTGACCAGAGCATCTTCCGGGCAGACATCCACGCAGATGTTGCAGCCCTTGCAGGCCTCGGGGTTGATGGTGATGCTGAGCAGCCCGCCGGTGCCCTTCTCCTTGCCCTCGGGCAGGTCGTAGAACGGCGTGGTCTTGGCCAGCGGGAACCGGTCGATGATGGGGAAGACCTTCGCGAACTCCTCGTCCAGCGCGTGCTTGCGCTCGGCGTCCCAGCCCAGCTTGTCCGTCACGTTGGCGTAGGCGGTCTTGAGCACCTCGCCGAAGCTCGTGAAGGGCACGCCCTTCATGATCTTGCGCGACTCCTTGGCCAGGTGGTTCGACACCTGCTTCATCCGGTCCATGCCCCCGTTCTTGGAGGCGTACCGGATGGCGGCGTCGAGGATGTCCTCGACGCTGTTCACGACGCCGGGGATGGCGGCATCGGGGCACTGCACCCAGCACTGGGAGCAGCCGGTGCACTTCTCCGGGACGAACTCCGGGACCTCGAACCGGATGTTCGTCATGTCCCGGATCGTGCTGGTGGCGGCCGGAATGCCGCTGATGGCCGCGAACGGGTCGGCGATGCCGTCCTCGCCGATGTCGTAGAGGGTGCAGACCTGCTCCCAGAAGCGGCCCTGGTTGCCTACGCCGACCTCGGCCTTCGGCTCATCCAAGAGCGCCGGCACGGCGGAGACCGTGGGCAGGACGCCCTCTTCCTCGGCCTCGACCTCCTCGTCGGAGGAGACCTCGAAGAGCTCGTCGTAGCCGCGGCGGATCACCCGCATGTTGTCCTCCACCACGCGCTCGCCCAGGTGGCCGAACTTCTTGTCCATCTGGGCCTGGAGGCCCTCGAAGAGCTCATCCTCTTCCACCGCGTTGCCCTCGGCGTCCGTCAGCGGTGTGACGCGGAAGAACGAGCCAAGGAACGCCGTGCCCTGCATGCGGTAGCGCAGGTCCGGGTTCGTGGCCTCCTCGGTGGCGATCTTGAAGGCGTCGATGCCGTAGACCTCGAGCTGCTTCTCGCGGATCTCGCGCCGC
The DNA here is from genome assembly GCA_964416095.1 of uncultured Gemmatimonadaceae bacterium. GTDB lineage: Bacteria > Gemmatimonadota > Gemmatimonadetes > Longimicrobiales > RSA9 > CAYQCY01. Next base: position 14,267 of record CAYQCY010000036.1, on the reverse strand, counting down.
GCCGAGGCCGGCAGCGAGCGCCACAGCTCCACCGGCTCCTTGTCGCTCTGGATCACGAACACGCCGCCCTTCGACAGCCCGGCCAGCGGGTTCGAGTGGCGGAAGACGTTCGGGTCCGGCGACAGCACGACGTTCACGTGCTTGAGCTCGGCGTTCAGTCGCAGCGGCTTCGGCGACAGCGTGGCGTAGAACGTCGTGGGCTGGCCCTTCTTCTCCGAGCCGTACTTCGGGTTCGCCTTGACGTTGAGGCCCAGCAGCTCGAAGGCCGTGAGGGCCACGTTCTTGCCCATGGTCATGGCGCCCCAGCCGCCCACGGAGTGGATGCGGAGGGAGACGGAGCCCTCGGGCATGAGGTCCAGGTTCCCCACGGACTCCAGCGCCAGCGTCTCCAGGTGCGGATACTCCTCCAGCAGCTCCTCCTGCCAGATCTGGAGCTTGGGCATGCGCGTGCCCTTGCGCACGAAGTCGATGCCCAGGTAGTACTGCCGCTGCTTGCGGCCGTCGGGCATCATGTTCTCCACGGCGGCGACCAGGTCGCCGGGCTGGATGTCACGGCTGCCGAAGCCGAAGCCGCCGGAGTAGAAGTCGGGCACCTCGTCGGGCGAGATGGCGTCCAGCTTGGGATACGGCTTCACGCCGACGCCCTTGGCGCGGCCGTTCTCCACGGCCTGGGCCATGGCGGTGCGGACCTCCCGCAGGATGGGCGCGTCCACGGCCAGCGGCTGGTCGAGGCGCTCCAGCACGGCCACCGCCTTCTTGCCCCGGAGCAACCGGGTGACCAGGTCGCCGGGGAACGGCCGGAACATGGTCATGTCCATGACGCCGACCTTGACGTCGCGCTCGTCGCGCATGTAGTCGGCCACGGCCTCCATGTTGGGCACGACGGAGCCCTGGCCCATCAGCACGTAGTCGGCGTCGTCCAGGCGGTAGCCCATGGCCCGGGCGTAGCGCCGGCCCGTGAGCTCGTAGAACTCCTCCAGCGCCCGGTCCGCCAGGTCCGCCACGTGGTCGAAGTAGAACGGCCGCTGCGCCGCCACGCCCTGGGCGTACGAGTCCTGGTTCTGGACCACGCCGAGCATCGCCGGATAGTCCAGGTCGAACATCTCGGGGATGCGGCGACGCTTCTCGCCGAAGACCATGCGCTGGGCCGGCGTCACCGAGTCGATGATGTCCGACGGGTCGCCCAGGTACTCCTTGACCAGCGCGTCCTCCGGCAGCCGGATGGACTCGATGATGTGGGTGGTCAGGAACCCGTCCTGGGCCAGGATCGCCGGGTTCAACGACAGCTCGGCCACCCGGTGGGCGATGAGGTTCAGGTCCGCCGCCGACTGGACGTCCTTGGCGAAGAACTGGATGAAGCCGGTGTCGTCCACGGCGTGGTAGTCGTCGTGGCCGGCGTGGACGTTCAGGGCGTGCTTCGTCATGGCGCGGGCGCCGATGTTGAGCACGTAGGTCAGCCGCTTCCCCACCGCCGCGTACAGCGACTCGTGCATGTACGCGATGCCCTGCCCGCTGGAGAAGTTCGTGGCCCGGAGCCCGACCATGCTCATCCCGGCCGTGACGCCGGCCGCCGCATGCTCGCCTTCGGGCTCGAAGAAGAGCAGCTTGCGGCCGTTCACGTTGATCTTGCCTGCGGCCACCGCCGCGGCCCAGCCCTCGCCCATCTGGGTGGAGGGCGTGATGGGGTACGCGCCGGCCGCCTCGCTGCCGGCTGTCTCCATGGACACCACGGCGCCGGTCCCGTCCGTGGCCTCGGGCTCGCCCGGATACTTCGGGTCCACGGCCCGCTCTTCGGCCTCGTTCTTCGTGAAGATCATCTTGCTAACTCCCAACAGCGATCAGGGCGGAGGCGGGGAACTGCCGCTCCCCTTCGAGCCAGACGATGGCGTCCGTGGGACACCGCGCCGTGGCTTCCTCGTTGGCCAGCTCGTTCTTCTCGTAGTCGATGACCGCGAGACCGTTCTTCATCTCGATCAGGTCATCCGGGGCGTCGGCGACACAGCGGCCGCACGCGTTGCACGCCACGGAGCAGACGTCGGTGGCCGCGTCGCCTTCCATCAGGTTCTTGCACTGCACGATCAGCCGCTGGCTCACGGGCATGATCGTGAACAGGTCCAGGGGACACGCCTCGACGCAGTCGCCGCACGCCGTGCAGAGATCGGGATCCACGACCGGGAGGCCGACCTCGTTCATGATGATGGCGTCGAAGTCGCACACCACGTTGCAGTCGCCGAGCCCGATGCAGCCCCAGGCGCAGCCCTTGCCGCCGCCCGTCACCGCCAGGGCCGCGGCGCAGCTCTCGATGCCGTAGTAGTCCGCCTTGCGGATGGCGACGTCGGTGCCGCCGGCGCAGAGGAGCCGGGCCACGCGCTTCTCCGCCTCGCCGGCCTCCACGCCGAGGACCGACGCCACATCCTCGCGCTCCCAGTCGCTCATCACCGTGCAGGTCGCCGGCACCTCCTCACCCTCTACCAGCTCTTCGGCGAAGGCCCGGCAGCCGGCGTACCCGCAGGCGCCGCAGTTGGCGCCGGGCAGGATCTCCTCGACCTCGCTGATGCGCGGGTCCTCGTAGACCCTGAATTGCGCGTTGGCCAGGGCGATGAGGATCCCGAAGAAGAGCCCCACGCCTCCCAGGATCGCGACCGAAAGCAGAACAGCTCCAAGGTCCATGATTCAGTCCAGATTGGCCTGTCGAAGCAGCCAGGCGGCGAGCTTGTCACCCGGCATGGCCGCCGACGGCTTGGCCGCCGCTTCACCTTCCTCCGCGACCGGCTCCTGCGCCGCCGCCGTGAGGGCCCGGAGCTGTTCGAGCTCCTGGGTCTGCTGGAAGATGGTCAGGCGGCCGATGGGCTTCTTCGGCGGCTCGCCGGGCACGCTGTCGATCTGGAGCCGGCGGGCGGGCGTCGGGCCACCGGCCGGGTCGTGTACGAACCGGGCCGCCGACTCGGGCACCACGGCGGCGATGCCGGGCCCCCGGAACGCGCCCAGGCGGTCCAGCGCCGCCGCGTCGGACGTCTGCATGACGCAGACGCCCGGCGTGATCAGGCGGACCAGGGCCGCCGGGGGCGCATGGCCCCGGACGAGCAGCACGATCTTCTGCATCCCGTCGAGGAACTCGGCCAGTCCGCCCACCCGCAGGTCGGCACCATCGACCTCCACGACCAGCGGTGGCGCGATCTCGCGCTCGGCCCGGTTCCACATGCGGGACGGGAAGCTCTCCAGGAACGGCGCGTGGGTCTCGCCGTCGTACCGGCCCGTGCGGGCCAGGTCGATGACCCGGGCGGCGCCGAACGCCCGACCCGACCGGGCCAGGGCGTCCACCACCGTGTCGCGCAGGTCGCCGCCCTCGGGCACCGTTGCCGTGTAGTGCGTCGGGTCGTCCTTGCCCAGCGCCTCCAGGACCTCGGCGGCCGTCTCGACCCGGGCGAGCGTCTCGGCGTCGAGCGCCTCGCTGTCCACGAAGACCGCGGCGAAGCGGTCCGGGTCGACCCGGGTCGCGGCGAACCGGCCCAGCTCCGCGGCCACCCGATCGCTCCGCCCGTTCTCGGGGGACCGGTGGCTCGACAGGAACGTGTGTACCTGGTCCACCGCCGTGGCCACGGCGGTGTGGAACCGGTCGCGGTCCTCCGCGAGCGCCTCGAGAGCCCGTTCGCTGCGTTCGTCAGACGGCATAGTTCTCGAGCTCCTCGTTCATCAGATCCACGCGCTCCTCCGCCGTCATGTGCGGCAGGCGGAGCAGGTCCTCGTACCGGGGGCGCGACTCGTTGCGGTAGAAGACGCCGAGCCGGATCTGGCCCGCGTCCTCGGCCAGGTGCCGCGCCATGTCGATGTCAGAGGGGTCGTGGGCCCTCTGGTCCTTGTAGATCTTCTCCAGGTTCGGCACCACGACGCCGTCGTCGTGGACCAGGATCTCGATGAGATCCGGCTTCTTCACCGCCTCCTCGTAGATGCCGGGGGTGTAGACCGGGCAGCGCTGGAGGATGCGTATGAAGCCGAAGCCCTTGTGATGGTAGGCCGCCTGGAGCGTCGCGAACATGTGCGACGGGATCCACTCGGCCGTCTGGGCCACGAACGACGCGTTGGTGAAGCCCAGCGCCGCCGCCAGCGGGTTCATGGGCGGCAGCAGCGCGCCGCTCGGGTGCGTGTTGCTGCTGAACCCGGTGGGCGTCGTCGGCGAGGTCTGCTTCTTGGTCAGCCCGTAAATGTGGTTGTCCAGCAGCAGCGCGACCATGTTCACGTTGTAGCGCGTGGCGTGGATCCAGTGGCCGGCGCCGATGGAGGTGCAGTCGCCGTCGCCCATGACCACGAACAGGTCCAGGTCCGGGCGGTTCAGCTTCATGCCCGTGGCCAGCGGCAGGGCGCGGCCGTGGATGCCGTGGAACCCGTAGGTGGACAGGTAGTGGGGGAACCGGCTCGAGCAGCCGATCCCCGACACGAACACCGTCGTCTCCGGCTTGAGCTGCTCTTCGGCCAGGAGCCGCTGTGTGGCGGCGAGGACCGAATGGTCACCGCACCCCGGACACCAGCGCGGGACGGCGCTGGCGTAGTCGCCCATCTGGAAGACGCGCTCGTCCTCGTCCGCCTCCGCGGCGTGGAGCAGGGAACAGGTTGCGATCGGGGCCGTGCTCATGCTGCGCCTCCCTCCGTCGTCTCGTCCAGCTTGGCCCGCATGGCCTCCAGGATCGCGCCGGGCCGCATGGGCTCGCCGAGGACCCGGGTCCAGCAATCCACGTCCACCAGCGTCTGCGCCCGGAGCAGGAAGGCAAGCTGGCCGTGCCGACGATTCTCCTGCGTGATGTACGGATCGTCGAGCTCGTCGCTGTAGTTGATCTCCACCGTCATGACCTTCCTGAACCGGCTGAACAGCTCGGTCAGCCCCGGGTGCAGGGGCGAGAGGAAGGTCAGGTGAGCCGAGGACACGGACAGGCCCTCGTCCCGCGCCCGGTCCACCGCCTCCTCGATGGCGCCCTTGGTGCTGCCCCAGCCCACGACGAGGAGGTCGCCCTCGTCGTCGCCGTACACGGGCGGCGGCTCGAGCGTGCTCTGGAGCACGGCCATCTTGCGGCTCCGCATGGTCGCGGACCGCTGAACCGTGGCCGTGTCGTACGCCACCTTGCTCCATTCGTTGTGGGCCAGGCCGGTGGCGGTGAACACGCCGCCGGGCTGGCCGGGCACGAAGCGCTCCGCCAGGCCGGTCTTCGGGTCCCAGTCGTACGGCGGCTTGTCCTCGGGCACCGGCGTCAGCTCCGGCGTCGAGCCCTGCCAGGCCGGGTCCAGCTCGGGCCGCGGCCACGGCTGCACGCCGGTGGCCAGGTTCGCGTCCGTCATCACGATGACCACCGTACGAAGCGCCTCGGCGATGCGCCGGGCCGTGACCATGCTGTGGAAGCACTCCTCGATGGTCGCCGCCGCCATGACCACCACCGGCGCGTCGCCGGGTCGGCCGAAGATGGACGCCAGCAGATCCGCCTGCTCGACCTTCGTGGGGAGCCCGGTGGAGGGGCCGCCCCGCTGCACGTCCACCACGACGAGGGGGACCTCCGTCATGACGGCCAGGCCCAGGAACTCGGTCTTGAGGGCCAGGCCGGGCCCCGACGTGATGGTGAGGGCGACCTTGCCCGCGAATCCGGCGCCGATGGCGACGCCCGCCGCGGCGATCTCGTCCTCGGCCTGGTGCAGCTTGCCGCCGAACTTCTTGAAGATGTCGCCCAGGTGATGGGAGACGGAGGTCGCCGGCGTGATGGGGTACATGGACGCCAGCTCGAACCCCGCGGCGACAGCGCCCAGCGCCACCGCCTCGTTCCCGTTCGTCACGATCCTGGGCTCGTCCGACGGCGTCGTGGGGATCTCGACGCGGAACGGGAGGTTCTCCTCCGCCCACGCGTAGCCCAGCTCCAGGAGCTCGTGGTTCTTCTCGGTGATCTCCGCCTTCTTCTTGCGGAAGGTGAACGCGATCTGGTCCTTGGCCAGCTCCAGGTCCCGGTCGTAGATCCGGCAGAGCATGCCCAGCACGAACATGTTCTTGCCCCGCCGCGCATCGTCCACGACGGTCAGGCACTGCTCCTCCATGGGGACCTCGATGATCCGATACCGGTCACCGAGCTCCTCCATGATCTCTTCCCACGCGGCCCGGATGTCCGGGTCGTCGTGGGTCTTCCACATGTTCTCCAGGAGGATGGTCGCGCCCTCGGAGATGGTGTCGAGACGGTGCCGGCCAACCAGGACCTGCTCGTTGAACGCCACGACCAGGTCCGTCTCGTCGCCCCAGTTCGTCACCTCCTTCGCCCCGATCCGGACCCTGTTGCCGCTGGCCCCCGCCACGCTTCGCTGCGGCGGCTGGATCTCCGCCGGGATGATCTCCACCGTCCAGACGCCGTTGCCCATCTTGGCGGACACGGCGCCGAAGATCTGTCCGCACTTCTGGGCGCCCTCGCCCGAGTCGGACACGATCTCGACGGTGTGCAGTTTCGTGCGGATGACCTCCGGCGCGGCCTGTTCGGCCTCCTTCTCCGCAGCTTTCGTCGTCGTCGCCATAGTACCTCGAAGCAGTGTACGTCGGCCGGGCCCGTCCCTTCCGTCGGCCCGGCACGACGCGCCGGTCATCGGCTTCTCGATCCGTGGCCCGGCCCGTCCGGCCGCGCCTTCTGATCGCTTCGGGTTACAGCATACCGGTCGCACGGGGGAGAGTCTGTCGGGAATCGACGGAAACCGGGGTGGGGATAGGGTGGAAAGGGACGTGGTAGATATCCCTACACGGCGGAGGCCGCGAGAGGGAACGATCCACGCGGGGCGGGGACCGCATGGGACGGCGGTTTCCGGATTCCGGGGGACGGCGGGAACGGCAATCTCCCCACACGGCGCACAGGCCCGTGGACCGAACGTCATGTACTCCGTTTCTGGACAGCAGCGGCGGGACGAGCTGCCGGCCCCGGAGCGGCACCGCTGCGGGACGGGGCGCGGCCGTGGCGGAAGGGGTTGGCGTGGCCTCCCCGGGCACCGTAGCTTGGCGCCGGACATGCAAGGGAGACAGCTCGTGACGACACGACGTACGCCCGTCCTGGTCCTCGGCCTGGGCACCGTCCTGGCCTGCCTGGCCGCGGCGAGTGCGACGGCCCAGGCCTCCACCACGTCGACGCTCCTACCCGCCGGAACGCGCGCGT
>CAYQCY010000036.1:0-7007 GCA_964416095.1 uncultured Gemmatimonadaceae bacterium | reverse complement strand
CGCGTCGGAGCTGGCCGCGACCGCCGCCGTGGGCACCGAGCTGTGGGGGGTCCGGGTCGGGCTGGCCGCCACGCTGCTCGAGGTACGCCACGAGGGCCTGGCCGCCGACGCACGGGGCACGACCGCGTCGTTCGACGTCGGAGTGGCCCGCAGCTTCCGGCCGTTCACCGTGGGCCTGGCGCTCCTCTCGGTGGGGCCCGACATGACGCTCCGGACGGAGGTCCGCCAGCCCACCCGGGTGAGCGTCTCCGCGGCATCCCGGACCGCGCCCGTGGGACCGCTGGACGTCACCGCGACGGCCCGGATCACGGCGTGGGACGGGGGCGTGGGCGCCGGGGGCGGCATCGAGGTCGCCTACTGGCCCATCGTGGGGCGGACCTTCGTGGCACGGGGCGGGATCCGCTACGCCGAGGCGGGTACCCGCCCGACCGTGGGCGCCGCGTTCATCGCCGACGCCCTGGCGCTGGAATACGCCGCCGAGCTCTTCCACGAAGGCACGACGCACCGGGTGGGACTGGTCTTCCGACCGTAGCACCGGACGTACGGCGCCGTCTCCGACGCCGGACCGCGGCGGCCGTCAGGGGATGCGGGCGCGCCACCAGGCCGGTCCGAGCTCCACGAACCCGATCTCGTCCACTAGGACCGTCCCGGCAGGGGTCCGGTCGAAGAGGAACCGGACCTGGCGCAGCGTGCCCGGGTCGAAGGCCGGGTTGTCCGCCGCGAAATCCCGCAGGGGAACGGCGTAACTCTGCAGCACGAGCTCGTACATGGTCCGAAACCGGTTTTCGTCCCAGCCGGGCCGGCGCAGCACGTTCATGCGCAGCGGACGGCGCACGGCGCCGTAGCGGCTCAGGACGACGCGGGCCGTGTCCCCGTCCACGTCCACGGCCTCCAGCGTGAGATCGACGGGTTCCTCATCGTCTTCGTCTTCGGCTTCGGGTTCGTCTTCGGGTTCCGGTCCGGCTACGTTCGCGGGGTTGTTGCGATTCGCCGGGTCTTCCTCGTTCACCGTGTCGGCCTGGGCTTCCGCGTCCGCCCTCTCGCGGGGGTCGGGCTCATCGGGGGTGGGGGCGAGGAGGAACTGGAGGGCGGCGTCTTCGGCGGTCAGGTCCAGGTCCCCGGCCAGGCCCTCCGGGAAGGTGACGGTGTAGCTCGCCGGCCTCGCCGTGGCCGAGTCCTCCCCTTCGATCCGGTTGTTCCAGCCGAGCCAGACGGCGTGGTTCCGCTGCGTCGTACCGCGCCAGCGGAGGGGCAGCTCCGCCTCCCGCCAGGTCCCGAGGCTGTCGCCGTGGAGGAGGACGCCGTCCACGGACCCGCGGGTCACGTCCACGTCCTCCTGGAAGTCCGCCACGGGGCGGAAGCCGGCGGCCTCGAACCGGGTGATGTACATGGTGGGCGGCAGCCAGTCGCCGATGAGGCGGTGATCGCGGAAGAGGGGCAGGTAGCGGTCGTCGCCCTTCACCGTCGCGTCCAGGAACGCCGAGACGTACACCCGCCCGAAGGCCCGCTGGTCCTCCGGGTCCAGGAGCCCGCGGAGGTCGAGGCTTCGCCCGCTCCTGGGGCCCCGGTCGTGAGCGCCCCAGACCGTGTTCCACTGGCCGTGGTTCGCCCGGTACACGTACACCGCCGCCTTGAAGTGGCCCGGCTCGGTGAACCGCACCCGGTCGTAGGTGCGGAGGCCCACGAAGCTGGACACGTCGCCGTCGTGAGAGCCGTGGAAGACCAGGTAGCTGACGTCCCGTACCGGCACCAGCCGGTCCGCCGGCTCGTACTGTCCGTCCACCGGCGCGATGGCGATGACGGAACGGATGCCGAACCCGAAGTCCCACACCACGGCGGCGTCGTCCGGGTAGCGCTCCAGCCGGTTGAACGCCGCGGCGTGGGCCACCGCTTCCCCACCCCGGGAATGGCCGATCAGGGCGACCCGGTCCAGGTCCACCTTGCCGTGGAACGGGTTGTCGGCATCCTCGGCGAAGGTGCGCCAGGCCTGCAGGTGCTGCAGCAGCATCCACGCCCGGGCGTCGTTCTCGCCCCGGATCCGGCCGTTCAGGAAGTTCTCGTCCACCGAGGCGACGACGTAGCCCCGGCTGGCCAGGAGCTCGCCCAGCCACGCGTAGCCCGGGTCCGAGAAGTCCTTCATGTCGTGGTTGCCGTGCACCACGAGCACCAGGGGGAAGGGGCCGGCACCCTCGGGATACCAGACGCGGGCGTTCCGGGGAAACGAGTCCGGGGAGAAGCCCCAGTACGCGTTCCGCTCATCGGCCCACCGACCCAGGTCCACGAAGGGACTCGCATCCACCATGGTGGTGGTGAAGGCCACCGAGTCCCGGTACTCGGGACGACGCAGGTCCGTCCCGCTCCCGTAGTACAGGAACCGCACCGGGTACGGACCCGGCTCCGCCGGCGACGGCGCCTCCAGCAGGTGCCGCGCCAGCACCTCGTCGGCGTCGCCGGGCTCGAGCTCCAGGGCCGCCGTGCAACCGGCGGCGACGGCGGACAGGAGGAGTCCGCTCAGCACACGGGCGTTTCGCATGCGCACATGATACGGGGGAGAACCTGGGCCTGACCAGCCTCTACCGTGTCACGGCGTGAGCGGTCAGCCGGCGGTACGCCACGCGCAGCCCCATCCAGATCAGTACCGCGATGGCCAGCAGCGACCGCTCCACGCCATGCCGCGCCGGCTCCGAGAACCGGTCCACCAGACGCCGGTACAGCGGTCGATGCAGCCGCTCCAGCTCCGCCAGCGCGGCACCCGACGGAAACAGGACCTCCACCGCACGACGTCGCGCTTCCTCCTCCGTCGCCCCCTCCGCACGCAGCGCAGCCGCCAGATCCGTCAGGTCCGCCGACAGCTCCAGCAGGATCCGGGAACGCATGGGCTGCGGCAGATCCAACCGCTCCGCCAGCTCCCGCAGCTCCGCCCCGAAGCCCCTCACGTGCCACCTCCCAACAGCTCCGCCAAAGCCCCGAACACCTCGCGGATCCGCTCCGCCTCCTCCGCCAGGTAGCGCCGTCCCGCCTTCGTCAGCCCGTACTCCTTCCGACGACGACCACCCGACCGGTCCCACGCACCCTCGATCCGTCCCTCACGCTCCAACCGGTGCAGGATCGGGTACAGCGTCCCGTGCTGGAACGCGAACACCCCCCCCGTCTCCCGCTCCACGTCCAGCGCGATCTGGTACCCGTGCCTCGGCCCGTCCCGCAGCACCGCCAGGATCAACACCTCGTTCATGACGCGCGTCAGCGCCTGTAGGTCGACCGGATCCATAATGTATCGGCAATCTTTATATGGTCGATCTATGTATAGCGCCCCGGTGGGCCATCCGTCAAGAAGCAGAAAGCGGAGAGCGGAGGGCGGGAGGCGGCATGGTCGCGCCGCCAAACGCTAAACGCTTCCCGCTAAACGCTTTCCGCCTACCTCAGCACTTCGGCGAAGGGGATGTCTTCGGCGGCGAGGGCGAAGACGGTGGTGGGGAGGTCGGCGGTGCGGCGGTGGAGCTCTTCGTAGTAGGCGGTGAAGTCCTGGTGGGCGTCGGGCCGGGCGATGCCGAGGAAGACGAGGTCGGCGTCGGTGGAGGAGGTGGTGATGATGTCGTAGATGTCGCGGCCGTCGGCGACGATGACTTCGGCGCCGGCGTCGATGCGGAACTCGCCGATTTCGGTGGCGAGGTTGCGGCGGGCGGACTCGGCGGCGTCCTCGTTCTGGACGATGAGCTTGAGCCGGACCTCGGCGCCGCCCCAGGCGACGCTGGAGCGGAGGAGGTAGGCGAGGAGCATCATGAGGCCTCCGTTGGACTGGAGGCCGCCCCACCAGACGTCGATGCGCTTGCGCTGGCCGAACCCGCGGGCGGGGTCATCCCGGAGGATGGCCACGTTGCGTCGCCCCTTGTGGAATTTACGGATCATGGCGCAGTAGCGGTCGCGCCGTTCCGGGTTCTCACTGTCCCCGAGGAGCACGGTGTTGGGGACGAGGTTGCCGAGGCCGTAGGCTTCCACGAGGCGCTCGGCGCCTGCGAAGGGGTCTTCGGCGGTGACGAGACGGACGAGGGCCTCGACGCCCCGTCGTCCCAGGTAGTCCCGGACCGTCTCCTCGAGCTTGGCCTGCTGGGTGGCGTCGCGTGACCCGGCGGGCAGGACGCTGGTGACGGTGACGAGGCCCTTGCCGTGGGTGACGGCATCGGCCAGCTCGATGAGGTGCCAGCGCCGGGTCGGCGCGCCGGACAGGACCAGGATGTGAGGCCGCCAGTTCTTGGTGTCGGGCGAGCCGCCGAGGCGGAAGAGGGCGCCGCGTGCGATGGCCATCCAGACGCCGCGGCGGACATCGCCCCAGGCGGCGCGCAGGCCCCGGCGCTCCAGCCAGATGAAGATGGCCAGGACGACGACGGCGGCGACGACGGTGGCGAGGGCGTTGATGAGGAACATGACGGCGAGGCAGCCGGCGGCGCCCAGAAGCGAGAAGCCCCAGTGGACGCGGAAGGAGGGCCGGAAGGACGGGCTGCGCAGGAACTGCTCCAGCCCCGCCGCGATGTTCAACACCATGTACGTCGTCAGGAAGAACATGGTGAGGACCGGGGCGATGGCGTTGAGGGAGCCCAGCAGGATGGCGCCCAGCGCCACGGCCAGGGTGAGCATCGTGCCGATGCGCGGCTCGTCCGCCTCGCCGCTGCCCCGGCCCAGGCCCCGGAGCGGGCGCGGCAGCACCCCGTCCCGGGCCAGGGCCTGGAGCACCCTGGGCGCGGCCAGGATGCTGCCCACGGCGCTGGACAGCGTGGCGCCCCACACACCCAGCAGGATGGCGTCGCCCCACCAGGCGATGCGCCGCATGATGAGCGGGTCCTCGATGAGCGTGGTGGCATCGGCGCGGAGCGCCAGCAGGATGGGCAGCAGCATGTAGATCAGGTAGCCCACGCCAACCGCCGCCAGCGTGCCCACCGGGATCGCCCGACCCGGCTCCTTCAGGTCGCCCGACATGTTCACGCCCGCCATGATCCCCGTCACCGCCGGGAAGAAGACCGCGAAGACCACCCAGAAGCTCTCCGACAGCCGCGGCGGCGCCCCGAACATCTCCAGCTCCGTCGCCTCCACGGGCTTGCCTGCCACCAGGGACACCAGGGACAGGACGATGGCCGCCATGATGAAGTACTGCGCACGGATGGCGACGTTCGCCGACTTCAGGGCCAGCCCCGCCACGAAGAGGGTGACGATCACCGCCACGATCTGGAGGTCGAAGGCCGGGAAGACCCCTACGATGCTCTCCGCGAAGCCGATGGTGTAGAGCGCCACCGACAGCGCCTGGGCGAAGTAGAGAGGGATCCCCACGGCCCCGCCCGTCTCGATCCCCAGCGACCGGCTGATCATGTAGTACGCGCCCCCCACCCGCACCCGCCGGTCCGTGGCGATCTCCGCGATGGACAGCGCCGTCAGGAACGTGATGCTCGTCGCCAGCGTCACGATCAGAAGCGTCCCGATCAGCCCCACGTTCCCCACGACCCAGCCGAAACGCAGATACATGATGACGCCGAGGATCGTCAGGATCGACGGCGTGAACACGCCCCCGAACGTGCCCAGACCCGCGCCCCGATCCTGATCCGTGGCCACCGTCTCCACGGGCACGGTGATGGGTTCGCGTTCGTTCGGCATCGGCGTCCGGTCTGCTGGGATGGAGGAGCGTCGCCACGGAGTGTATGCCCCGACCGTCGTCGACGGAAGTGCCGACCCGCGGCTGAAACGTCGCGGCGGGCGCCGCCATCGACGCCCTGGACCCCTTCGGCGTCCTCATCGGGCTCAACGGCGTCATCCTCCTCGCCTACGTGGTCGCCATCCCGGCCAACGAGATCGTCATGCTCACCGTCCTCACCACCGGGATCGCCGGCGTGGGCGCCACGGACGGACCCCTGTCCCGCATCAGAACCGCACGCCCGCCGCTTCCGCCTCCTCGACAAGGCGGTCGACCTTGGCCACGTACGCCTCCGGATCGGCCTTCCGTTCCAGCCCGCCGGCGGACATGTAGCGGACCTTGCCGAGGACCTCCCGCTCGCCCCACGCCCGGTCGTGGAGCCCGAAGACCCAGGCCACCCCGGCATAGCTGTTGGGGTCGCGCCCGTCCAGGAAGTACCGGTTGTTGAGCCGCAGCGCGATCCGGTAGCCGGCCTCCGGGCTCTCCGTCCACTCGAGGATCTTCTTGCCCCAGTACATCCGCATGTAGTTGTGCATGTACCCCGTGTAGCGCATCTCGCGCATGGCGGCGTTCCAGTACGGGTCGTGCGTCGCGGCGGACTCGAGCTCGGCCTCGTCGTACAGGTGGTCCCGCCGGTCGGCGGCGTGCTCCGCCAGGGTCGTGCGGGCCCAGTCCGGGAGGCAGGCGTAGTCGTCGTACCGCGGATCGTGCTCCACGAAGTTGGCGCACAGCTCCCTGCGCACGACGAGCTCTTCCAGGAACGCCGACGCGTTCTCATCCTCCCGGAGGTGGGCGACCTCCCGGAGACGCGTCAGCACGTAGACCGGCGAGATCTGGCCGAAGTGGAGGTAGGGCGAGAGGTGGGCCACGTCATCGGTCTGGGGCTGGTTCCGGTGGGCGGCGTAGCGGTCCAGGCCGTCCTCGAGGAAGCGGGCGAGACGTATGCGTGCGGCCACCGTCCCGCCCTTGAAGCGGTGAGAGACGGGGGGCACGGACCGGTCCAGGTCGAGGCCGTCCAACACGGCATCCAGGTCGTCGAGCCCCAGGCCGTCCAGCCCCAGCCCCAGCCCGAGCCCGTCCCGGTCCAGGGGCGTGGTGTCCAGCGCCTCGATGAAGTCGTCCAGGTACCGGTGGAGCTTGGGCCGGATCGTACGGGCGGCGTACTCGGCCTTGTCCGAGGCCGTGTCCACGGGCACTACGACGTCGGACTCCACCTCCACGACCAGGCAGCCCGCTTCGTCGGCGACGCGGCGGCGCCAGCGCTTCTGGTGGCGCAGGTAGCCACGGTCCGCCACCACCAGCGCCGCGTCCCGGGCCAGATCCAGGGCCA
>CAYQCY010000035.1:1752-28989 GCA_964416095.1 uncultured Gemmatimonadaceae bacterium | reverse complement strand
TCTCGCACCACAACGGGTTACGGAGAAACCCGGCCATTTTTTGGGGAAAGTCCTGCAGGCGAGAGGCGAGAGGCGGAAGGCGGGAGGCGGAAGGCGGAAGGTTTTGATACTACGAGGGGATACTGCGACGGCGTGCGGGTCAGGGTTCGTTCCCTTCTGCCGCGGGCTTTGCCTCGTCCCGCTCATCGGTGGCCCAGAGGGTCAGGGCGAGGATGATGGCGCCCACGGTGATGGCGGAGTCGGCCACGTTGAAGGTCCACCAACGGACATCTCCGATGCCCACATCGATGAAGTCCACGACGCCGCGGTCGGATCGGACCCGGTCGATGAGGTTGCCCACGGCGCCGGCGGCGATGAGGGCGAGAGAGAGGATCTGCCAGCGCTGGCGGGCCGGCGTGGACCGGTAGAGCCCGGCCAGGACCGCCAGGGCGATGACGGCCAGCACCACGTAGGTCCAGCGCGAGCCGATCCCCAGCGACAGACCGAAGGCTGCGTTCTGGTTGTACGAAAGCGTCAGCCGCACCACCTCGCCTAGCACCCGCTGCGGGACGTGGAGCGGCAGCATGCTTTCCGCCATCGCCTTCGTCAGGATGTCCACGATGATGACGCCGGCGAAGACCGGCCAGAACACCACGGCTTTCCGTCTGTCCATGCCCGGAATGTCACCCGCAACCCGCGACGTGGCAACCGGGTGGAGGATGACGTGGCACCCCTCGGTTCATCCCTTCGCGGCTTCTCCGCGTTCTCGCGCGTCCGCTCCGCGCCCTCCTTCGCGTCTTCGCGTGAACTCGCCCTTCGCCGCCGCCTGCTTTTCCCTTTCACCGCCACGTCAGGATCTCGTCCAGCCCCTTCCTCCGGATGTTCGGCACCCGGGCGTCCTCCGCCGGATAGCCGACGACCAGCAGCAGGAACGGCTTCTCGTTCTCCGGCCGACCCAGGATCTCGTTCAGGAAGTCCATGGGGCTCGGGGTGTGGGTCAGCGTGACCAGGCCCGCGTGATGGAGCGCGGTGATGAGCATGCCGGTGGCGATGCCGACGGACTCCTGGACGTAGTAGTGCTTCACCTTGCGGCCGTCGGGCAACCGGCCGTAGCGCTCGGCGAAGACGGCGATGAGGTACGGCGCCGTCTCCAGGAACGGCTTGCGCTCGTCCGTGCCCAGCGGCGCCAGGGCGTCCAGCCACTCCTGCGGCGCCCGATGCTCGTAGAACTCCTTCTCCTCGGCCTCGGCGGCCTTTCGGATCCGCCGCTTCAGCTCGGGATCGCTCACCACGACGAAGTGCCACGGCTGCATGTTCGCGCCGTTGGGCGCCGTGCCCGCGGCCCGGATCGCTTCCTCGATCACCTCGCGCGGCGCGGGCCGGTCCGAGTAGTCCCGCACCGTGCGCCGCCGTTCCAGCTCCCGGCGGAACGACCGGGCCCGCTCGATCATCTCGGCTTCCGTGTACCGCCGGTAGTCCGGCAACGGGATGAAGCTCGGCTCGCTCACGACGTCGTCCTCACCTTCCCCCGGCCCGCAGCGCGGCCAGGAACAACGACGCCACCGGCAGGGTGTACTTCCGCTGGTCCACGCTGCCCAGGTTGCACAGCATGGCCACGGACAGACGGTGGTCGGGGAAGCGGATGAAGTCTGCCTTGAAGCCCATCATGGAGCCGGTGTGGCCAACCATCCACTCGCCGTCGTGCTCGCCATGGACCAGGGCGAACGCATAGTTCAGCGTGTCGCCGTTGTTCAGCACGCCCTTCCGGAGCCGCAGCTCGGTGAACCCCTCGCCGCCCACCGTCTCCTCGTAGAAGTCCCGGTCCCACTCGACCAGGTCCCGGACCGTGGTGTAGAGCCCGCCGGCGCCCACCTTGTCGAAGTTGCTCATGTAGCTCTGGCCGAGGCCGCCGCCCTCACGGGGCTGGTAGCTCATGGCCCGCCGCCCCACGATGTGCCATGCCCGGTCGTGGAAGTGGCTGTCCCGCATGCCCAGCGGGTCGAAGATGCGCGCCTCGGTGAACTCCCGGAACGACATGCCACTCGCCCGCTCCACGACCTCCGAGAGGAGGAAATACGCGCCGTTGCTGTAGCTGTACTCCTGCCCCGGCGGGAAGTCCAGCTCCCGGGCGGCCAGCAGCGCCACCGCCGCGCTGTCGGAGAAAACGTTGGCCACCGGGATGCCGGCGTCGCGCATGGCGCCGTACGTGTCGGCGATGCCGCTCGTGTGGTGGATCATGTGCCGGAGCGCGACCGCGCCGTACGTCCGCTCCGGCAGCTCCGGGATCCAGCGCGTCACCGGGTCGTCCAGCGACAGCACCCCGTCCCGCGCCAGCAGCGCGACCGCCGCCGCGGTGAACTGTTTCGACACCGAGCCGGCGTAGAAGACCGTCGCCGGCGTGATGGGGATGTCCCAGTCCAGGTTCGCATAGCCGTAGCCCTCCTCGTAGACCATGCGCCCCTCGTGCATGACGCCCAGCGCGCAGCCCGGCGAGCCGGGCCGGTCGAACGCGCCGAAGACGGCGTCGATGTAGCCGGCGTCCGGGTACTGGGCGGCGTCCGGGTACTGGGCGGCGGCGGGCGCGGCGGCCAGGACGAGGGCGATGATGGCGAGTGCGAGGGACCGGGCTCGGGGCATGGGTGGCCTCCAGGTCGTTGCGGTGGTCGGGATCCCGGAAAGTGCGAAGATCCGCCACGCATGGAAAGGCGGGAAGACCCGTGCCCGAACCCGGGTCCGTGCCCGCTACCCGTGCCCGGCTGTCGCGCTGCGGGTGGCGGAGTTCAGGGGGCATGAATCACGGTGGGAGAGCGGGCGGGCCGGCGGTGGGCAGTGTCCAGCAGTTTCGCGCCCGGGCGTGCGACCCGCATGCCCGTCGCCCCAGCCTCGACCGCCGGGGTTCGCCGGGTCCGGGCGGACGGTCAACCGGTCAACCGTGGACCGCCCCGGACACCTGCGCCCGATCGACGTCGCGTAGCGGCGTGAACTCGACACCCGTGTCCGGCAACCAACCTTGCGTGCCGGATTGACGTCGATTAACGGCGTCAAGCCGGCACGGACATCCAGAACGAGCCATGCGTGTCGGGTTGACGTCGGCAGGGAGCGACCGGGATGGGTCGAACCGCCGCACCCGGGCACGCACCCGGGCACGCACCCGGATACCACCGCCCTGGGTGCTCCGACCTCGCCCGCTTGTCACCCCGCCCCCCACCCCCGACAATACCCCCGTCCACATACGACGCCCGGACCGGGAGATGCCCATGTCCCACAACGCCCGACGCACCCCACACCTTGCCCTTGCCCTTGCGCTTGCCCTGCCGGCCGCGCGGCCGGCGGACGCCCAGAACCCCCTCCACGACCTGGACGCCTTCGTGCAGCAGGTCATGGAGGACTGGGACGCCCCCGGCATCGCCGTGGCGGTGGTGAAGGACGGCGAGGTCGTTCTCGCCCGGGGCTACGGCGTGAAGGAGGTTGGCGGCACCGATCCCATCACGGAGCACTCGCTCTTCGCCATCGCGTCCACGAGCAAGGCGTTCACCGTGGCGGCGTTGGGGATGCTGGTGGACGCGGGGCAGATCTCGTGGGACGACCGGGTGACGGACCTGCTCCCCGGCTTCGAGCTGAACGACCCGTGGGTGACGCGGGAGCTGACGGTGCGCGATCTGCTCTCGCACCGGAGCGGGCTGCCCCGTGGCGACCGGCTCTGGTACGCGTCGCCGTACGACCGGGGCGAGATCATGCGCCGGGTACGGCACCTGGAGCCCAGGTGGAGCTTCCGTGCGCACTACGGCTACCAGAACATCATGTTCCTGACGGCGGGCGAGATCGTGGAGGCGGTGACGGACACCACGTGGGACGACTTCCTGGACGCGCGCATCTTCACGCCGCTGGGGATGGACGAGACCACGACGACGGTGCGGGACCTCCCCTCCCGGCCGGACGTGGCGACGCCCCACGGCAGGATCGACGACGAGGTGGCGCCCATCGCCTGGCGCAACTTCGACAACCTGGGCGGCGCCGGCGCCATCATCTCGAACGTCGAGGAGATGGCGCAGTGGATCCGGCTTCAGCTCGGGCACGGGGAGTACGAGGGACGACGCCTGCTGAGCGACAGCGTCGTGCGGGAGATGCACGCGCCGCAGACCATCATCCCGATCAGCGAGGACTCGGAGGAGATGTTCCCCATGACCCACTTCCGGGCGTACGGTCTGGGGTGGTCCCTCATGGACTACCGGGGCCGTAAGGTGGTGCGCCACGGCGGCTCGCTGGACGGGATGCGCACTCATGTGGGGCTCATGCCGGAGGAGAACCTGGGCGTGGTCGCCGTCACGAACGTCACGGAGAGCGCCGTCCCCCAGATCATCATGTACCACGTCTTCGACGCCTACCTGGGCGCGGCGGACCGGGACTGGAACCAGGTCTACCTGGCCGAGGACCGGGAGTCGGAGGAGCGGGCGGCGGAGCGACGCCGCGAGCTCGAGGAGTCACGCACCGAGGGTACGAGCCCGTCACTCCCCCTGGAGGACTACACCGGTACGTACACCAACGAGCTGTACGGCGAGGCCGAGGTCCGCATGGAGGACGGCCGCCTGGTCCTCGAGGTCGGCCCGTACTACGTGGGCGACCTGGAGCACTGGCACCACGACACCTTCCGCGCCGACTGGCGCGACCCGTACCTCGGCCGGGCGTTCGTCAACTTCCACCTGGACGAGCGCGGGCGCGTCGAGGAAGTGGAGGTTGACGGCTGGGGCGTTCCGTTCGAAACGCGAGGAGGGTGAGGCGACGGGGTAAGTCGAGGAGGGTGCGGCGAGATAGATACGGCGAGGTGTGAACCGCGAGGAGGGTGAAGCGAGAGGGTACGGCGAGGAGGATGCTACGAGGAGGATCCCGCAAGGGGGATGCTGCGAGGGGATGCTACGAGGGGATGCTACGAGGGGGCGCTACGAGGGGATGCTACGAGGGGATGCTACGAGGGGATGCTGCGAGGAGTGAGCCGGAGGTGGCCACGGCGGGCAGGCTGAGCCGGTCCCCGACCCGGCCCCGCAGAGCCGGTCGCGCCACCCTCACCTCACCCCCTCACCTCATCCCCTCGCCTCATCCCCTCGCTTCATCCCCCTCGCTTCATCCCCTCGCTTCATCCCCTCGCCTCATCCCCCTCGCCACATCCCCCTCGCCACATCCCCCTCGCCTCACCCCATCGCCGCACCCTCCTCGCCGTTCACACCTCGCTTCATCTATCTCGCCTCACCCTCCTCGTCACATCCCACGCGGACGCGTCTCGGCGATCCGCTCCATGATCGGTCCCGCGTACATCTGGATGTACCGCAGCCTCGACAGCGCGTTCGGCCGCGTATGGTCGCCGTTCCAGCAGTGCTCGGCCCGGTCGCCGTAGTCGACCTCGCCGTCGTAGTACGGGCCGGTGGTGGACTCGAGGAAGTCCTCGGCCAGGTAGACGGCGTTGTTGAGGTAGTAGTTGTCCATGTCGCCGACGTAGATGTGGAGCTTGCCCCGGAGCTTCGGGCCGAGGGTCTCCCAGTCGCGGCGCATGATGTGGACGAGATCGTAGTTCTCGCGCCAGTACTCGGCGACGTCCCGGTCGATCTCGCCGGTGTATTTGTCCCAGATGCGCTGCGGGTAGCCGTCGTCGCCGACGGGTGAGTAGACGGCCTCCCAGATGTCCCACTGCTGGCCGGACCGGCTCTTCGTGGCGAGGGCCAGCTCCCGGTGGTTCATCTCCTGGAGCGTGGACTGGACGTGGCCGAGCCAGTCGCGGCGGCCGGGTCTGGGCGTGCGGTTGGGGTCGCCGTCCAGGTGGTACGCGTTGTCGTGCTCGTACAGGTTCACGACGGTGTAAGCCCGGAAGTCGATGGGGTCGGGGCACGCGATCCAGGCGCCGTTGTAGTCGTCGGGGTAGAGGACCTGGACGGCCATGGCCTCCCAGCCGCCGGTGGAGCCGCCGTACAGGAACCGCGCCCAGCCCTCGCCGATGCCCCGGAACCGCTCCTCGATGTACGGGATCAGCTCGTAGGTGATGGCGTCGCCGTACGGGCCGAGGTTCTCCGAGTTCACGGCGTACGAGTCGTCGTAGTACGGGTTCGCGTGCTGGATCTCCACGACGAGCATGCGCGGGAAGTCCGGCGACGTCCATTCCTGGTAGAGGGCGTACGCCGCCGAGTCCTGCGTCCGGTTGTAGCACTCCCAGTCGAAGCGCTCGCTGTAGACGCACGGCTCCGTGGTGTCCGGCGGCGTGGTGCGCCAGCCGCCGAAATCGTACGGGAAATGGCCGTGGAAGATGGCGATGGGGTAGCGCCGGTCCGGTTCCTCGTCGAAGCCCGCCGGCAGCAGCACGTGGGCGCCCAGGTACATGTCCGTGCCCCAGAACTCGCTCAGCAGGTCCGAGCGGATCCGGACGTGCTTGATCCACTCCGTGTCCTCCGGCGGCTCGATGGGCGGGATCTCACGGTCGAGGGCGACGACGTGCGAGACCGACGGCCCCATCTCCAGCATGACCGGCCCGCTCAGCAGGTTCCCCGGCTTCCGGTTCCACTGCTGCCCCTCGCCCCTGTCCGGCGGCAGCTTCACCGTGTGGCCGTCGGAGCGCTCGAAGGTCTCGTAGATGTTCAACAGCGCCTGGACCTGGTAGCTGCCCGCCGGCAGGTCGGCCAGGCCCTCCACCGGGTAGCCGAACGCCGACGCGTCCACCACCCGCACATCGCCCGGCGCCCACCCCTCCACATCCACCCCGAAGACGTAGCCAGTGTTCGGGCCATCCCGGATCTGGAAGCGCGGCTCCGACGTCGTGTCCGTCGCCAGCAGGACGAGGAGCCGCCCGTCCAGCGGGCCGTCCACGGTATCCGGCAGCTCCACCGTCACCCGCGGCCCCGGCGGGCCGCACGCCGCCGCAAGGAACGTCACCAGCAGGGCCAGACGAACAGGCGCACACACGATCACCTCCGGGATCGGGGATGGGATCGGAACCTCTCAATAGAATGCCCCACCCGCCCCCCACGCGCCAGCCAGCCACCAGCTCGCCACACCCCCCTCGCCGTATCCCCTCGCCGTATCCCCTCGCCGTATCCCCTCGCGGTATCCCCTCACCGTATCCTCCTCGCCGCACCCCCCTCGCCGCACCCCGTCGCCGCACCCCGTCGCTTCACCCTCCTCGCCGTTCACACCTCGCCGTACCTATCTCGCCGTATCCTCCTCGCATCACCACCAAATCCCGTTCGCCCACGCCTCCGGGCTCTGCCGGATCAGCGTCAACGTCCCGCTGGCGTCCGTCTCGATCTCCAGCAGCTCCTCCTCGAAGCGGACCAGGCGCGTGCCCCGGCCCCGGAAGTAGGTCACCCCCGTGTCCCGGCCCGAGACCTCCAGCGTGATCCTCTCTCCCGCGAGCTCCCAGAACCCCTGGTAGTCGTCCTCCCAGCGCGTCGACGCCGCCTCGCCGCCCGGCAGCGTGCAGTCGCCGAACGTGCTCTCCCGGTAGTACGCGTCGCCGTCCAATTCCAGCACCAGCTCCCCGCCCACCAGGAAGGCCGCGCATTCCTCCCGGACCCCCGTCTCGATGGGCAGCGGCTGGCCGTCCTTGACGAAGAGCACGTACGTCCCCACGACCTCCTCCCCGGTCAGCCCGACGCCCGTCACGTCGTCGCCGCAACCCGCCAGCGTCACGGCCATCAGCACCACTGCCGACCAGCCGTATCCGTTCGTTCGCACCCGCGCTCCCGTTGTCTCGAAGAGTTGCAGCGAAAGGCCGTCATGCCATGAACGCGCAACCGGCCCGCATCCGGCCACACCGTACCCGACTCTCCCCTGGCAGATCCGCGCCACCCGGACCGCGCCCCGGCTCCGTCGCCGCCCCGCTATAACATCCTGTTACGGTGAGTGTCAAACGTTGGTACAACACAATGTGACAGGACGTGGGAGACGGGGACCGGTGCGGAGGGGCTGAAGTGATTGGGGGTGAATGGGTTAGAGGAACAGGTGGCGGTCTGGTACGGTTTTTCCATGAGACGGGGCAAGCGGGGGGCATGCGGAACCCGACAAGGGGGTACCATGAGGCGCTTCAGAAGGCTGGGGATCCTGGCGCTGGCACTGGGGCTGTGGGGCTGTGATGGGGATGGTCCCATGATGCCGACGGTGGGAGGTCCACTGGTGGCGCCGGGGGAGACGGAGTCCACAGCGCTACGGGCGTTGGGGCGGAAGCCGGTGGAGGCGGGGGCGGTGGTGCCGTTATGGCACGGGCAGCTTGGCCGGACGGCGGCGGGCTGGGTCGGTTTGGAGGGTGGTGTTCTGGAGGTTGCGGGGGTCCGGTTGGCGGTTCCGGCGGGGGCCGTGAGGCGGCCGCGGTTCATGGCGCTGCACGTTCCGGGGGGGAACGTGGTGCAGGCGAAGCTCTGGCCGCACGGTCTCGATTTCGAGCGATCGGCGACGCTGACGTTCTCTCTCGAAGGCACGGAAGTCGAGGGTGACCCGGACCGTGCGGGATCGCTGGTGGGCGTGTATTTCGTGCGGCCCATCGGCAAGGACGGCACGGTGGTCGTGGAGGAGCTGGTGCCATTGAGGCTGGAGTCGGCTGATCGCGTCACGCTGACGATCGATCATTTCTCGGGGTACACGCCGGCGGGCGGTTGACGGTGCGTGCTCGTGACGGATCAACGAGGCGAACCCGAGACCGAGGCGATGACGATGACGGATCGAGAGCGGGCGCCGGGGGGCGACGGGGTGGCTGATCGCCACATGGATGCGAACGAATTGCTCGAGCTGGCTCGGGACGCGGAGCGGCTGGGGGACAGCACCGGAGCGATCCAGGCGTACGAACAGGCGCTGGTCCTGCTCGGAGACGATGACGTGCGGAGAGCCGACACGCTGCGCTGGATCGGCACCGTGCACCGGGAGCGAGGCGAGACGCGGCGAGCGGAACGCCGGTATCGGGAGAGCCTGGCGGTGGCGCAGGCCGCGAACTACAGCCTCGGCCAGGCCCACGCCGTGAACTGGCTCGCCGTGATCATGATGGGCCGCGGCCACATGCGCGAGGCGGAGGCGACCTTCAAGCGGGCACGCAGGCTGGCCAAGGAGGCCGGCGGCAATCGCCTGGTCGGCGCCATCGAGCAGAACCTGGGGATCCTGGCCAACATCCGCGGGGATCTGGACACGGCCGTCGTGCACTACGAAAGCGCCCTCACCCAGTTCCGGGCCACCGAGGACGACGCCATGACCGGCCTCGTCCTGAACAACCTTGGCCTGCTGTACAGCGATCTCGCGCAGTGGAACGAGGCCGAAGCATCCTTCGACCAGGCCATGGAGCTGGCCCGCCGCACGGGCAACCCGCTGCTGGAAAACGCCGTCGAGGTCAACCGCGCCGAGCTCCACGTCGGCCGCGAGGAATGGGACGCCGCCCGGGCCGCCGCCGAGCGCGCCCTCAGCCTGGCTCGCGGCCGCAACGACCGCCTGCGGGAAGGCGAAGCCCTCAAGTTCCGCGGCGTCGTCCATCGCCAGAACGACAGCTTCGACGATGCGCGCCGCGACCTCGACGAGGCCGCAGCCCTCGCCGTGGAAGGCGAAGACCGCCTCCTCGAGGCCGAGGTCGCTCGCGAGCTCGGCGACCTCTTTCTACGGATCGGCAGGTCCGACGACGCCGGCACGGCCTTCGCCCGCGCCCTCGACCTCTTCCGCGGGCTCGGCGCCACCCTCGACTGCCGCGACATCGAAACCCGCCTGGCCCGCCTCGAGCTCTCCGCCTGACCCGTGTGCCGCCACGCTGGCGGCGCCGGAACTGTCACAATACGTTACATTTACCGGTCGGAGAGACGGTATGCGTGGGGCAACAGACCGGGGGAGCCGGGAATCATGGGCATCGGTCAGAGCGTTGTGGGAGCGGAGGCGGTCGAGGCGTCGGCGGAAGGCGGCGGCCCGGGCTTTCCGGCATTGATCGGGGAGAGCCGGCGGTTCCGGTCGGCGGTGAACCTGGCGCGGCGGGTGGCTGAGCATCCGGCGACGAGCGTGCTGATCGAGGGGGAGACGGGGACGGGGAAGGAGCTGTTCGCCCGGGCGATCCATCGGGCGAGCCGGAACGCGGGGGAGCCCTTCGTGGCGATCAACTGTTCGGCGATCCCGGAGTCGTTGCTGGAATCGGAGCTGTTCGGACACGAGCGCGGCGCGTTCACCGATGCGCGGACGGAGAAAAGGGGGCTCCTGGAGGTGGCGGGCGGGGGCACCGTGCTGCTGGACGAGGTGAACGAGCTGCCCATGAGCCTGCAGCCGAAGCTGCTCCGGGTGCTGGAGGAGCGGCGGGTGAGACGGCTGGGCGGTGTACAGGAGTACGAGGTCGGCTGCCGGATCGTAGCGGCGACGAACGACGATCTGTCGCGGGCGGTGGCGGAGGGCAGTTTCCGTGAGGACCTGTACTACCGGCTGAACGTGTTCCGGGTGTTCGTGCCACCGTTGCGGGAGCGGGAAGGGGACGTGGAGCTGTTGGCGCGCCATTATCTGAACGTGTTGTGCCGGGAGCAGGGATTGGACGCCAAGGTGTTCACGGCAGAGGCGCTGGACGTGCTGCGGAAGCACGACTGGCCGGGGAACGCGCGCGAGCTCAAGAACGCGGTGGAGAGCGTTCTGGTGGTGGCGGAAGGACGTGAAGTTCGTCCGGAGCACCTCCGGATCCAGAAGCGTCGGAGCATGCCGCCGACGGAAGCGGAGAGCGATGGTGGCGCCGTGATCCGGGTCCCGACCGGCGGGATCACGCTGGAGGAGGTGGAGCGGCAGGTGATCCGGCAGACGCTGGACCAGGTGGAGGGGAACCGGACGCACGCGGCCCGGATGCTCGGGGTTTCCCGCCCCACCGTGATCCGGAAGATTCGCAAGTACGGTCTGGAGGCGGAGGGGTGAGACCGGTGACTGGACGGGACGGACTGGTGCGCGGTGCGCGAGCGGCGGAAAAGGCCGGCGACCTGGAGCGTGCCCGGGTGCTCTTGGAAGCGGCGCTCCGCTTGCCGGGCGGTCCGGAGGATCCGAGCCCGGCGGCGATCCTGCGCTGGGTCGGCGCCACGCACCGGGCTGCCGGCGACACGCAGGCCGCGCTGGACTGCTTCCGGGCGAGCCTCACAGTGGCGGCCCGGGCCGGCGACGACGGAGACGTGAGCCACGCCTGGAACTGGCTGGGCATCCTGCATCAGGACCGGGGCGAACTCGACCGAGCGGACCGGTACTTCGAGCGGGCCAGGCGCCGGGCCGTCCGCTGCGGGGACCGGGGCCTCGTCGCCATGGTGGAGCAGAACCTGGGCATCAACGCCAACATCCGGGGGGACGTGCACGCCGCCCTGGACCACTACCATCACAGCCTGCGGGCGTACCGCTCCCTCGGCGATGACCGGCGCATCGCCCAGGTGCTCAACGACCGGGGGATGGCGTTCACCGACCTGGCCATGTGGCCGGCCGCCGCCCGGGCCTTCGATGAGAGCGCCGCCCTCTGCGACCGCATC
The DNA here is from genome assembly GCA_964416095.1 of uncultured Gemmatimonadaceae bacterium. Lineage (GTDB taxonomy): Bacteria > Gemmatimonadota > Gemmatimonadetes > Longimicrobiales > RSA9 > CAYQCY01. The sequence goes on along the minus strand of CAYQCY010000035.1, from coordinate 17,533 downwards.
GGCGATCTGCACACCCGGGTCATGGTGGAGGTCAACCGCATAGAGCTGGCCCTGGCACGGGGCGACCTGGAGACCGCCTCCCGGACGTGCGACCAGGCGCTGGTCCTGGCCCAGCGGCTGGGACGGGAGCGGGTCCTGGGCGAGGTGTACCGCTGGCTTGGTGCCGTCCAGGGCAGGCTCGAGAACGCGGACGAAGCGGAGCACTACCTGTTGCACGCCCTGGACATCGCGGAGCGGCTCGAGGTGCCCCTCCAGGCCGGGGAAGCGTTGAGCGAGCTGGCGGCCCTCTACAGCGCACGGAACCGGAACCAGGAAGCGCTCCGCGCCCTGAGCCGGGCCAGGCGCGTCTTCTCCGGGATGAAAGCGCGCAGGGATCTGGCGGACATCGCCCGGCGGCTCCGGGCGATGGAAGCCACGTTCATGGCCATCGTCCGCCGGTGGGGCGAGTCCATCGAGTCCAAGGACCGCTACACCGCGGGGCACTGCCGTCGTGTCGCCGAGTACGGCGTCCGCCTGGCCGAGGCGGCCGAAGTGGATGAGGAGACCCTGACCTGGTTCCGCATGGGCGCGTTCCTGCACGATGTCGGCAAGATCTCGGTTCCGGGCTCGATCCTGAACAAGCCGGGAAAGCTGACCGAGGCGGAGCACGAGATCATGCGGAGGCACGCGGAGATCGGCGCGACCATCGTGGAGCGCATCGAGTTCCCGTGGGACATCGCGCCCATGGTGCGGAGCCACCACGAGCGTTGGGACGGGACCGGGTACCCGGACGGGCTCCGGGGCGAGGCGATCCCCCTCTCGGCCCGCATCCTGTGCGTCGCCGATGTGTACGACGCCCTCACCACGACGCGCTCCTATCGACCCGCCTACTCGTCGGACGAAGCTCTCGCCATCATGCGCAGGGACGCGGGACGCGGCCTGGACCCTGACCTGTTCGCCCGCTTCGAGGCCCTGATCCTGGAACGACCCGAGGCCCGGGCGGCCTAGGGCACCACTCGCCAGTCGGGCGCGTTCACCAGGACCCCGCGCACGTCCATCTCCACCCCCCGGAGACGGTTCCGGACCAGCGCGAGATCCGGATAGTAGTACAGAAAGGTCCAGGGCTGGTCCCGCTGGAGGATCTCCTGGATCCGGAACCACAGGGGACGGGCGGCGTCCCGGTCCACCTCGCGGGAAACGCGCTCCAGCAGCCGGTCCGCCTCCTCGTCGGCGTACGAGGCCAGTTGGAAGGGGCCGTCCAGCGCCTCGGAATGGAAGAGGTCCCGGAGGTTGGGGCGCAGGTCGCCCTCCCACCCCATGACGACGGCCTCGAAGCGACGTTCCGGCGAGCTGATGTCCGCGACCAGGGTGCCCCATTCCAGGATGCGCAGCCGCGCCTCCACGCCGACCTCGGCCAGGTCCGACTGGATCACCTCGGCCACGTTGCGGCTGAAGTCGCTGCCGGCGGGGATCAGGAGGTGGAAGCGGAAGGGTGAGCCGTCCGGCCTTTCGAGGACGCCGTCGCCGTCCCGGTCGCGGTAGCCCGCTCCGGCCAGGAGCGCGCGGGCACGGTCGGGGTCGTAGGCGATGGGCGTCAACCCCTCGTGGAACGCCCAGTGGTCCGGATCCAGCGGCCCGACGGCCACGGTGCCCCGGCCCTGCCGGAACGCCGCCAGCATGGCGTCCCGGTCGATGGCCTGGGTCATGGCTCGCCGCACCCGGGCGTCGTCGAAGGGCGGGACCCGCCCGTTCCAGCCGATGAACACGTACTTGCGGGTGGGCCGGACCAGGCCCCGAAGCTCGGGCCGCGCGGCCAGGGAGTCGAATTGCTCGGCCGGCGGGTTCAACACGAGATCCGCCTCGCCGGCGAGCAGCTCGGTGATCTGGGCCTGGCGCTCCGGGATGACGCGCCAGACCAGGCGGTCCAGATGCGGACGTCCGCCCAGCGCGTCCGGGAAGTCCACGTTGGCGGCGAAGACCCAGCGGTCGTTGGGCCGCTGGGAGATGAACCGGAACGGGCCGTTGCCCACCGGGCTCTTGTTGAACGGAGTCCGTCGCATGGCCTCGGGCGGCACCGTGTCCAGCAGGTGGGACGGCATGACGGGAAAGAGCGCCCAGCCGGCCAGCGGATCCGCGTGGGGCTCCATGGTGAACCGGACCGTGAAGGAGTCCTCCACCACCACGTCCGTCCAGTGCTCGAAGTACGACGCGTTCGGGAAGGCCGTCGCCGGGTCCTTCAACCGTCGGAAGGTGAAGGCGACGTCGTACGCCGTGGTGGGGCGGCCGTCGTGCCAGCGCACGTCCCGGCGCAGGTGGAAGACGGCCCCGGTGTCTCCCGTCAGCCGCCACGACGCGGCCAGGCGCGGCTCGTACGCCAGCCCCGCGTCGTACGCCAGGAGCGGAAGGAAGAGGAGGAACCGGTTCACTTCCTGCGTCATGACGTCGCCGGCCACCAGCGCGTTCGCGAACTCCAGGTCACTGACACCGGCGACGACCGCCGTGCCGCCGTACGCGCCGGCCCCGGGCTCCGCATCGGGACCCGCGCATCCCGCCAGCACGGCGGCACACAATGCCCCCCGCCACCAGCGTCGTGAAGCCCCGTCGCGCCCTCGCACGTCCCTCCGCGCCATCACACGCCTCCCCCGACCATCGCGGTCCGGGAGTCTGTTTCAGGGTTGAGCTCTGAATGTGGCCGCAAGGGTGAGGGCCTGCAAGACGAACCTGGCACCGCCGGGACGCCGGATCCGCCGGCCACCCGGCACACGCCGGGCCACGTACGAAGTGAAACGTGCCTGCCGCGAACCCGGCCCACCCCAGCGCCGGGCCTGCCCCACCCGGACCTTCGCGGCTTCGCGATCCTTCGCGCCTTCGCGTGACACCTCGCCGTATCCGCCCCTGCCCTCCGCGTCCTACTTGACGAAGAGCATGTCCCGGTACGTAGGCAGCGGCCAGAGGTCATCCGGCACGATCTTCTCCAGCCGGTCCACCGTCTCGCGCACGGCGGTCATGGCCGGGATGATATTGGCCCGCATGTGCTCGGCCTTGGACTGGATCGCGTCGCCGCCCAGCTCGGCGTTCTGGGCCACGAGCTCGTCCAGCCGCTCCCGCAGCTCGTCCACGAGGGCGTTCAACGTCTCGATGGTGCGGACCACGCCCCGGGCGTCGACCCCCAGCTCCTTCGCCCGACCCGCCGACTCCAGCAGGTCGTTCAGGTAGCGCACCGCCGCCGGCAGGACCATGGTGCTGGCCATGTCCGCCGTCATCTCGCCCTCGATGTTGATCGTCTTGAAGTAGTGGTCCACGGCCACCTCCCGGCGGGACTCCAGCTCCCGCTTCGACATGACGCCGTACTTCTCGAAGAGCGCCACGTTCTTCTCCGTCGTGAAGAAGGGGAAGGCGTCCAGGGAGCTCGGGATGTTCAGCAGGCCCCGCTTCTCGGCCTCGTCGTGCCACTCGGGGGCGTAGTTGTCGCCGTTGAAGATGATGCGCTTGATCCGCGGCACCTCACGGGCCACGACCGTCCGCAGCGCTTCGCCCAGCTCGAGGCCGTTCTCCATCTCCGCCTCCAGCGCCGTCGTCATCGCGTCGATGGACTCGGCCACGATGGTGTTCAGCACCGTCGCCGGCAGCGAGATGGACTGGGAGCCGCCCAGCGCCCGGAACTCGAACTTGTTCCCCGTGAACGCGAACGGCGACGTCCGGTTCCGGTCCCCGGCGTGCTTCGGCAGCTCAGGCAGCACCGGCACGCCCAGCCCCATGAGCCCGTTGGCCTTGCTCGACTGGGCCAGCCCCACCTGCTCGATCTGCTCGTAGATGTCCGTGAGCTGGTCGCCCAGGAAGACCGAGATGATAGCCGGCGGCGCCTCGTTCGCGCCCAGCCGATGGTCGTTCCCGGCGTACGCCACGCTCAGCCGCACCAGGTCCTGGTGCCGCTCCACCGCCCGCAGCACCGCCGTGCAGAAGAACAGGAACTCCAGGTTCTCGTGCGGCGTGTCCCCGGGCTCCAGCAGGTTGCGGCTCTTCGTCCCGAACGACCAGTTCAGGTGCTTCCCGCTCCCGTTCACCCCGGCGAACGGCTTCTCGTGCAACAGCGCCACCAGCCCGTACTCCCGCGCCTTCCGCTGCAGCACCAGCATCACGAGCTGCTGATGGTCCGCCGCCAGGTTCGCGTTCTCGTACAACGGCGCCATCTCGTATTGGCCCGGCGCCACTTCGTTGTGCCGCGTCTTGATGGGCACGCCCAGCCGGTACAGCTCCCGCTCCGCGTCCATCATGAACGAGAGCACCCGCTCGTTGATGGACCCGAAGTAGTGGTCCTCCAGCTCCTGGCCCCGCGGCGGCTTCCCTCCGATCAGCGTCCGGCCCGTCGTCACCAGGTCCGGACGTCGGTAGTAGAACTCCTCGTCCACCAGGAAGAACTCCTGCTCCGGACCCACCGTCGCCCGCACCGCGTGCGCCTCGTCCCCGAACAGCTTCAACGCCCGCCGCGTCTGCTCGTCCAGCGCGTGCATCGACCGGAGCAGCGGCAGCTTCTGGTCCAGCGCCTCCCCCGTCCACGACGCGAACGCCGTCGGGATGCTCAGGTACGGGCCCGACGGACCCTCCACGATGAACGCCGGCGACGTCGGGTCCCACGCCGTGTAGCCCCGTGCCTCGAACGTCGCCCTGACCCCACCCGACGGGAACGACGACGCGTCCGGCTCCCCCTGCACCAGGTCCTTCCCGCTGAACTCCGCCGTCGCGCCCCCGCCCACGTTCGGCGTGATGAACGAATCGTGCTTCTCCGCCGTCAGTCCCGTCAACGGCTGGAACCAGTGCGTGAAATGCGTCGCGCCTCGCTCCGTCGCCCACTCCTTCATCGCCAGCGCCACCGCTTCCGCCACGCTCGGGTCCAGCTCCGAACCCTCGTCCACCGTCCGCATCAACGCCTCGAACGCATGCTGCGGCAGCCGCGCCTTCATCTCCGCGATCCCGAACGTGTTCTCGCCGAAGATCTTCTCGATGTCCATCGGCGTCACCACCCCGCGAGGTCCGTGGTTCCCGTGATGACCGTTCCCGGGCTTCCCGGCCTTCGCCGCCGCCAGCGTGTCGAATCGGGTCATGATGCGCGCGTGCATGAGCCTCCCTTTCACGTCGGGGGTTTGTGACGAGGCGGCGGACGTCCCGGGCCTCTCCTGCCCTGCCCCGGCCCGCCCAAGGGCCGGACCGCGTCCGCCAGCGCACACGCGCCTGCGGACGTGCCAAGGTAGCCCCGCGCGCCGACCACCGTCAAGAGTCATGGCAGCATTGCGTGGAATCGCGCCTCACGAATTGCACGAAAACCGCTCATGGATACGAAACGTAAGCACGAAACCTGCACATTGTAGGATTCTTGTCGACGCCGAAGACGCGCCGAAAGGGGCGGCATACCGGGCGGGGGCCGGCAGGCGCGGACACCGCGCACACCACCCTATTGCTCCGACGCGGCGCGGCGTATCGTATTGGCACGGCGCGTATCGCGCCGGTCTGCGTCGTCGGATTCCGGGAGGTTGACATGCGGCGGTGGCTGTGGGTGCTGCTTTGGCTGGTGGGATCGGGGGCGTGGAGCGCGGGTGGTGCGGCAGCTCAGGAGCCGTCGGTGCAGGTGGTGGTGCCGGACAGCGGCGTGGTGCAGGAGCTGCGGTTGACGGACGGGACGGTGTACTACGGTCGGGTGGTGGGGACGGGAGACCCGGTGCGCTTCGAGCTCGTGAACGGGGACGTGGTGGAGGTGCGGCGTGCACGGATCCGGTCGCTGGCGGAGGTGGAGGCGCGGGTGGTGGAGGGGGAGGTGTGGCCGCCGGACCCGAATGTGACGCGGCTCTTCTTCGGGCCGACGGGCCGGAGCGTGCCGCAGGGGCAGGGCTACCTGGCCATGTACGAGATCGTCATGCCGTTTCTGGCGGTGGCGGTGCACGACCGGGTCACGCTGGCGGGGGGTTTTCCGCTGTTCTTCGGGGAGGGGACGTTTCTGCAGGTGTTCTGGCTCGCGCCGAAGGTCCAGGTGATGCGGGCGCCGGGGTTCCAGGCGGCGGTGGGGGCGCTGTCGTTCTTCTCGCGGGAGACGGGAGGTGAGAGTGCGGGGATCGTGTACGCGGTGGGCACGTTCGGCCGGACGAACGACCGGTCGGTGACGGCCGGGATCGGGTACGGCTACGCCAGGTCGGAGTTCGCGGACCAACCGGTGCTCATGGTGGGCGGCGAGTCCCGGGTCTCACGGGGCGTGAAGCTGCTGACGGAGAACTGGGTGTTCCCGCGGGAAGGGGTGATCGTGTCGGCGGGCCCGCGCTTCTTCGGGGAGCACCTGACGGCGGACCTGGGTCTTGCGGTGCCGCTGTTCGGCGGGGACGTGTTCGCGTTTCCGCTGGTGAACTTCGTCTACAACTGGTGAGCTCATGAGATCTCGCGCGCTGGTGCTGTTGCCGTTGCTTCTTGCCGCCTGTGCCGCCCCCGCCGTGGACTGGGACCGTTACCCGGTGGTGCCGCGTCCGGCCGAGCTTGAGCCTGCGGAGGGTGCGTTCGTGCTGGACGGCGGGACGCGGATCGTGCTGGGGCAGCCACGGGATGCGGCGCTGCGGGAGGCGGCGGAGCTGTTCGCGGCGCCGTTGCGGCGGGCGACGGGTCTGGAGCTGCCGGTGATGGCGGATGACGGGGGCGCGGGCGTGATCCGTCTGGCGGTGGAGCCGTCCGCAGGTGCGGATCCCGAATCGTACGCGCTGTCGGTGACGCCGGAGCGGGTGGAGCTGGTGGCTCCGACGGCGGAGGGTGTGTACCGCGGGCTGCAGACGCTGCGGCAGCTCTTGCCGCCGGCGGTGGAGCGGGGGTTCGGCGGGGAGTGGCGGGGCGACGCGCCGGCGCTGGCCACGGCGCGTCGTCCGGACTCGGTGGTGGCGGCGCTGCCGGAGCCGGGCCCGGACCCGGAGCGGGTGGCGGCGGCGACGTCGTGGCGGATCCCGGCGGTGGAGATCGAGGATGCGCCGCGCTTCCGGTACCGGGGCATGCACCTGGACGTGGGCCGGCACATCTTTCCGCCGTCGTTCGTGAAGAAGTACGTGGACCTGCTGGCGCTGTACCGGTTCAACACCTTCCACTGGCACCTGACGGAGGACCAGGGCTGGCGCATCGAGATCGAAGGCTACCCGAAGCTGACGGAGGTTGGTTCCTGGCGCGCCGAGACGCAGGTGGCGAAGCACAACGACCCGTTCCTGGGCGACGGCGCGCCGTACGGCGGCTACTACACGCAGGACGAGGTGCGGGACATCGTGGCGTACGCCCGGGCGCGCCACATCCGGGTGATCCCGGAGATCGAGATGCCGGGCCACTCCCGGGCGGCGCTGGCGGCGTACCCGGAGCTGGCGTGCCTGGAGGGCCCCTTCGAGGTGGGCTCGCGCTGGGGGGTCTACCCCGAGATCTACTGCCCCCGGGACGAGACGTTCGCCTTCCTGGAGGACGTGCTCACGGAGGTCATGGCGCTCTTCCCCTCCGAGTACATCCACATCGGCGGGGACGAGGCGCCCAAGGAGACGTGGGAGGCCAGCACCGAGGTCCAGGCCATCATGGCCCGGGCCGGCGTGGAGGACGAGGATGCGCTGCAGAGCTGGTTCATCCGTCGCATCGAGCGGTTCCTGAACCAGCACGGCCGCCGGCTCATCGGCTGGGACGAGATCCTGGAAGGCGGGCTGGCGCCGGACGCCACCGTCATGTCCTGGCGCGGCACCGGGGGCGGCATCGAGGCGGCGCGCCAGGGCCACGATGTGGTCATGACGCCCAACGACGACGTCTACTTCGACCACCTCCAGGGCGACCCCTGGTTCGAGCCCCTCGCCATCGGCGGACTCACCACGCTCCGGGACGTGTACGCCTTCGAGCCGGTGCCCGCCGAGCTCGGCCCCGACGCGGCCCGCCACGTCATCGGCGCCCAGGGCAACCTGTGGACGGAGTACCTGCCCACCGCCGACCACGTGGAGTACATGGCCTTCCCCCGGGTTCTGGCGCTGGCCGAGGTGACCTGGTCGCCGCGACAGGACCGGGACTGGGACGCCTTCGCCGCGCGGCTCCCCCACCACTTCGCCCGCCTCGACGCCCTCGACGTCCACTACCGGGTGCCGCCGCCCGACGGGCTCCGGGACTCCCTCACCCTCGACGACTCGGTCACCGTGCGCATGGACCATCCCGTCCCCGGCACCGTGGTCCGCTACACGACGGACGGACGGACGCCGTCGCCCGCGTCCGCCGCCTACGACGGGCCCTTCACGCTCCACGTCGACCGGGACGGCCGGACCGTGCGCGCCATCGCCTTCCCGCCGGCCAGCCGGCCCAGCGCCGAGCGCGCCGCCACCTTCCGCCGCACCAGCCTGCGACCGGCCGACGACGTCCCCGCCGAACGCCTGGCGCCGGGCCTCCAGGCCACCCTCGTGCCCGTCCAGGACACGATCCCGGACCTGGACGCCCTCGCCGCGGCGTCCGGCGTCACGACCACCTACGAGAACGTCGGCTTCACGCGACAGGAGCCCGATGGACCCATGGGCTTCCACTACCAGGGCTTCTTGCTCGCGCCACGGGACGGCATCTACACCTTCCACCTCACCTCCGACGACCCGAGCCGCCTCCGCATCGGCGACCGCGTCCTCGCCCGCCACGACGGCGCCCTCGGCATCCCCACCACCGACGCCCGGATCGCCCTCGCCGAAGGCTGGCACGCCATCCAGGTCGGCTACGCCGACCGCGGCGGACGCCGCCTCCTCCGCCTCGAGATCACGGGCCCCACCGGCCACCGCAGCCCCATCCCCGCCTACCGGCTCCGGCACCTTCCGTAACGATCACCGGCGCGCTCTTGCGGGCTTCCCTGATGCCAGTAATGTTTGATTCAGGTAAAGGAACGGCGGGCCCGTCTTCCGCCGAAGGGAGGGGCAGGTGTCGTACGCGATCTTCTGGCTCCTGGTGATCGTGGTGTTCTTCTGTCACTGGGGCTGGTGCAAGTGCCATCCGGAGCGGGACCGGGACGAGGACGACCCTACCAACCTTCGGTCCCGGGCTCGCCCTTGAAGGGTCCCACCAGGTCCGGGGTCACCCAGCCGCCGTAGAAGCCGCCGGGCTGGGGCCGTACGCGGTGCTCGCCGACCCAGGCATCCACCTTCCGTGGATAGAAGGCGAGGTGGTCCTTGATGGCTTCGAAGCCCGGTCGGGGGTCGGGATAGGACCAGGCCGCTTCGGTGGCGCTGTCGCCGTTGGTGGAGATGGTCCAGTAAACGGTGCCGCCCTTCCACTCGCAGGTGCTGCGGCGTGGGCTCGGCCGGAGCAGCTCCACCTGGATGTCCTCGGGCGGGATGTAGTAAGTGGGCGGGCTGGCGGTCTCGCAGACGCGCAGCGCGTTGGTGGTCTCGGCGATGAGGATGCCGTCCAGCTCGACGCGCACGGGGGCGCCCACCTTCTCGACCCGGGGCGGCCGTGGGTAGTCCCAGACGGATTCCTGGTCCGGTCCCGGCTCGACGATCTCCTGAGGACGACGACGCATCGTTCCCTTCCCTTCCCGTTTCCCGCGGTTGACCTTGATGCTGCCGGGCACGCCGGACACCCGGACGACCCGGCGAGCACCGTGGTACACGGACAGCCCTGCCATGATCCGATGAGCGAGGTCCTTTTTCTGCGGAACCCGTCGCTGGACCGTTCGGCGGCGTACGGACCGGACCGGCTACCGCTGACGCCGGAGGGCGCGGCGACGGCGCAGCGGGCCATCCGGAGCTGGCCGGGCTACGCGCCGACGCCGCTCCGGGAGCTGCCGGGCCTGGCGTCGGCGGCCGGTGTGGGCCGGGTCCACTACAAGGACGAGTCGGGCCGCTTCGGGGTGGGCAGCTTCAAGGCGCTGGGCGGAGCGTACGGTGTCCTGCGGGTGCTCCAGCGGGCGCTGGCGGAGCGGCACGGGGTGGAGGCCGGACCCGCCGACCTGGTGTCGGGCCGCTACGCCGACCTGACGCGGGAGCTGGTGGTGACGTGCGCGACGGACGGCAACCACGGTCGTGCGGTGGCGTGGGGCGCCCGTCGGTTCGCTTGCCGGGCGGTAGTGTACCTGCCGGAGCACGCGCACCGGGAGCGGGGCGAAGCCATCGCCGCGCTGGGCGCGGAGGTGGTGTGGGTGGAGGGGAGCTACGACGACGCGGTGGACCGTGTGCTGGCGGAGGCCGGCGACCGGCTGGTGGTGGCGGACACGGGCGGAGTGGGGGCCGCGGTGACGCGGGACGTGATGCACGGCTACACCCTCATCGTGGAGGAGGCGCTGGAGCAGCTCGGCGGGGAGCCGTCGACCCACGTCTTCATCCAGGCCGGAGTGGGCGGGCTCGCGGCGGCGGTGATCGCGCCGCTCTGGTGGCGCTACGGGCCGGACCGGCCGGTGTCGGTGGTGGTGGAACCGACGCGGGCGGCGTGCCTGCTGGCGGCGGCCCGGGCCGGCGGGCCGCGCCGCCTGGACGGCGCCATCGACTCGTTCATGGGCTGCCTGGCGGCGGGGGAGGCGTCGAGTGCGGCGTGGCCGGTGGTGGGCCCCGGCGCCGACGCCTTCCTGGCGCTGCCGGACGACGCGGCCCGGGACGCCATGCGGGCCATGCTGGCCGGCGCCTTCGGCGATCCGCCGGTGGAGGTCGGCGAGAGCGGGGTGGCGGGGGTGGCCGGGCTGCTGGCGGCCACGGCGGACCCGGCCATCCGGGACCCACTGGGGCTCGGCCCGGCCGCCCGGGTGCTCCTGCTGGGCACCGAGGGCCCGAACGTGGCGGCGGTGCGGCGGGAGCTGGCGGACGGCTGACTCAGGGCGCCGCGGCCACCCGGGACCCGGCCGCTGCCTCCAGGTGGATCGGATTGGCGAAGATCCAGGGCCGGAAGCCCGCGAACCAGTCGCCCAGCCGGAGCCGGTAGCGGTACACCTCCACCCGGTACGACCCGGGCGCCGGCACGGGCCACTCCAGCGTCGGTCCCCGGACCCACGCCGCGGTGCGTCCGTTGCGCACGACCCGGTAGACGACCCGACCGGTTCCCAGGCCCTCGACCCCCGCGCAGAGCCGCCAGCCGGGGTAGAAGGGCGCCCACTCCTGCATCTCGGCCACGGCGCCGTCGTCCGCGGCGGCGGCGAAGCGGAAGCCGGCCGCTCCCTCGCTGTCGCCGAGGGAGATGAAGACGGAGCCGCGCCGGAAGCCGGCGGCCAGGGAGTCGGCGGCGGCGGTCGCGTCGTCCGGGAGCGGCCCTCCCAGGAGCACGTGGTTCACCGCCGTGCCGAAGAAGGGCCCGTAGCCCGGGAAGGGCATGCCCAGGATCCGGACTTTCGGGTGGTGGTTGAGCCCGGCCGTGGCGGTGAGGGTCCGGCCCGTGGCCAGGGAGTCCCAGCCCAGGACGCCCGGCGCGTCGAACCCCTCCCGGTTGAGTCGCAGAATGCTCCAGTGGCCGAAGCCGACGGGCAGGCCGGTGACCAGGTCGGCGATGTGGAACGGCGCCCACAGGGTGCGCAGCCGGCGGCGCCCCATCTCCGAGACGTCCAGCACCTCCCAGCCGGCGATGCCATCCACGGCGGGGACCCGCCAGCGCTCGTGGGGTCGGGGGCTCCGGCCATGGACCACCATGGCCACCGCCCGGCTGCGCCGGAGCCGGTCCGACAGGTCGGCGAGAGAGCCTTCCCAGCGGAAGACGGCGGTGTCGAGGCCGAAGACCAGGAGGCGGCCCACGTCGTCGCCGCCGACCCGGACCACCAGCTCCCGTCCGTCGATGACCAGCACCTCGTCCAGGTACGCCGGCGGGTCCGCCGGAACGGGCTGCCGTCGGGTGTGGTCGCCCAGCACGACGAAGTCCAGGCCGACCCGCCGGGCGGAGGCGGCCACCTCGTCGCGGCGGCCTTCGGCGTCGTGTGAGGCCTCCGAGTGGACGGACATCACGCCCCGCACCACCTCCGGGTAGCGGGTCGGCAGCTCCGGCGCGAGGGTGGCCGGAACGGCGCCGACGTGGCGGATGCCTGCCGAGGCGAAGCCGGCCACCGTGTAGAGCGCCAGCGCGACGGCCAGCCCGGCCAGCACGCGCAGCCGGCGCCGCGGGAGGAGGTTGATCGTACTGTCGTTGGAGTCGGGACCGGCCATGCCTCGGAACGGGTCGGGGATCGCGCACGGTCTGCCCTGGACGCTGCCACGGTGCGACCCGGCCGGCCCTTCGTCAAGGCTGTCCCTGTCACGGAGCTGTCGCAGCGGGGCCCGGGGCGGCTACCGCCGTCGCGCGGCCCTCCGCGAGACGATCTCCATGGGCAGCACCACGCCGAGCCGTGCGCCCACCATGGCGCGCCAGCAATGCTGGTCGGACACCTGCGTGTCCACCAGCGCTCCGCCCTCGTAGGTCCGGCGCACCTCCTGGCACGGCACGCGCACGCCGGTCAGGGTGCCGCCGAACCCGAACTGGACCGTTCCGCCGAAGAACTGGAGGAAGGACGCGCTCGTGACCAGCGCCCCCTGAGGCTCGAGCCAGCCGCCACCCACGGCGACGCTGTAGCCGCCCCGGGCCGGCACCCAGCGCAGCCGGAGCTGGGCCGAGCCCAGCAGGCTCGTACGCCCGGGGAACGAGTCCTGTACCACGGTGCCGTCGTCGGGAGGCGTGGCAGGCGGTACCGAGGGACAGAATGTCGAGATCGGCGTCCGCACCGTGCCCGAAGCCTCCACGTGCAGCCGGCTCCACAGCCGCACCCCTGCCAGAAGCTCGCCGGACACGCTGGTCTGTGTGCCCGTGTCGATGTCGCAGCCGGTCACCAGGGCACGGGTCACGACGGCGGGCCCCGCCAGGGCGGAGACGTACACGTTCGGCTGGAACCGCTGGGCCGCGGCGGGGCTCGCGCCGCCGAGGAGCACGAGCGCCCATAGCGTCCCGGCCGCCGCGGGCGGGAGGTGCCGTTTCGTTTGGGACATGATCGCTGCCGGCTCGGTGTGGGGTCCGGTCTTGCCTTCTCTCAACCCGGGGTCGGCGTCTCGTGTTCCGGTGCCGCCGCGCCCCGCAACGCGGTAGATTGGGATGGACGGCCCCGCCCGTCCAGAACCGACGAACAGGAGGATGCCATGTTCTTCTCCGACAAGGCGCTGGCGAGCCTGATCCTGCTCACCGGCGCGGCCATCGTGCTGCTCATGGTCAAGGAGTACCTGGAGCCGGTTCCCGGCAAGGCGGAGCCGCGATAGGCATCTCACGCGAAGCCGCGAAGGACCGCGAAGGCGCGAAGCCGGGGAATGCAGTGAACCGGCGGCGGCGCTGGCGACGGGGCGCACGCCGGCCTCCATTCCTTGAAAAACCCCGAAGCCACCGGTGTGCAGGCTGGTTCGCCGCGGAACCGGCGTTCACCCTTCGCGCCTTCGCGCCTTCTTCGCGGCTTCGCGTGACATTGGCGCCAGCCTCGCCGGCACCCCAGTTTGACGCGGTCAGCTCACGACACCCGAAATCCCAGAGCCATGCCCCTACGAACGACGACGTTCCGCGCCGCCGCCCTCGCGGCGATCCTCGCCCTGCTCTCCGGCTGCGCGAGCACGCCGGAGGCGCAGGTCCCTGCACCGTCCAGCGCTTCTCCCGCCGAGACGACCACCGCCGCGCAGCAGGACGGCAAGCAGCGGTTCCGGAGCCTCGTGGAGGCGATCCGGGCCTCGGGCGTCCTGGCGGGCCGGCCCGGCCCGGCGAGCATGAACTGGATCGACGAAGGCGACCGCTTCAGCTACACGATGCGCGATCCCCAGACGGGCCGGACGGAGGTCCGGCTCTACGAACCGTCGACGCTGTCGGACCAGATGCTCTTCGACAACCGGCAGCTCACCCTGCCCGGCACGGGCCGGCCGCTCGAGTACCGGTCGTTCCAGTGGGCCGACGACTCGCGCCATCTCCTCTTCCAGACCGACTTCCGGCCCATCTACCGGAACACGGGGATCTCGGACTACTACCTGTACTCGCTGGACGAGGGCACGCTGGAGCTGGTGGCGGACGACGCTCGCACCGCCGAGCTGGCGCCCGACGGCTCCCTCATGGGCTACGAGCGGGGCGGCGACCTCTTCGTCTACGACCCGGACACGGGCACCGAGACGCGCCTCACCACGAGCGGCTCGGACACCATCTTCAACGGCGTCTTCGACTGGGTCTACGAGGAGGAGTTCGGGCTGGGCAAGGCGTGGGAGTGGTCGCGGGACAGCCGGCACATCGCCTTCTGGCAGACGGACGAGCGGGGCGTGCCGTCCATCGCCATCACGGACTGGAGCGGGCTCCGGCCCGACTTCACCCGCATCCCCATCCCCAAGGCGGGCGACCCGAACCCGACGGTGCGCATCGGCGTCGCCGACGTGGAGACCGGTGACGTCGTCTTCCTGGACACGGGCCTCGGGGAGCACTACGTGCCGCGCATCTACTGGACCAGCGAGCCGGGCACCCTGGCCGTCGTCACGCTGAACCGGCTCCAGAACCACGTCCGGCTCTTCTTCTTCGACGTGGCCACCGGCGAGGGCCGGCAGGTCTTCGAGGAGACGTCGGACACCTGGATCGACGTCTTCGACTTCTTCGCCGGCATCGACCACTTCTTCTACTTCCCCGAGGGCACCGACGACATCCTCTGGGTCGGCGACCGGGACGGCCACCAGCACCTGTACCGGTACGGCTACGACGGCGCGCTCCGGAACCAGGTCACCTCCGGCGACTGGAACGTGACCCGGGTCGAGGCGGTGGACGCGTCGCGGCGGACCATCTACTACACCTCCGCCGAGGTCTCGCCGCTGGAGCGGCACCTCTACGCCATCGGCTTCGACGGCACCGGCAAGCGGCGCCTGTCCCGGGTCGCCGGCCGCCACTCCTTCGACGTGGGGCCCAACGCGCGCTACTACATCGACCGGCACTCGAGCACGGACCGGCACCGGACCGTGGAGCTGTGGAACACCGACGGCGAGCGTCTCGCCGTCCTCGAGGACAACGCCGACACCGACCGCTGGCTCCAGGAGCACGCCTACAGCTCCGCCCAGCTCTTCTCCTTCACGACGTCGGACGGGGTCACCCTCGACGGCTCCATGATCCGGCCACCGGACTTCGACTCGACCCGGGCCCACCCCCTCGTCGTCTCCATCTACGGCGGGCCCGGCGCCCAGCAGGTCTACGACGCCTTCGCCACGAACGGCTTCCAGCAGTGGCTCGCCCAGCAGGGCTACGTCGTGGTGGGGCTCAACAACCGGGGCAGCGGCAACTACGGCCGCGACTTCATGAAGCAGGTCTACCGCCGCCTCGGGTACTGGGAGTCCAACGACTTCGTCGAGGTCGCCCGCTGGCTCGCCCGGAAGCCGTGGATCGACGGCGAGCACATGGCCATCATGGGCACCAGCTACGGCGGCTACTCGACCATCTACACCATGCTCGCCCACCCGGGCGTCTTCCGCCTCGGCATCGCCAACTCGCCCGTCACCGACTGGCGCATCTACGACAGCATCTACACCGAGCGCTACATGGGGCTGCCGGCCGACAACGCCGAGGGCTACGAGGGCAGCGCCGCCATGCCCAAGGCCGGCAACCTGGACGGGCACCTGCTCGTGGTCCACGCCGGGATGGACGAGAACGTGCAGCCACGGCACACCTTCCAGCTCCTGACCGCCCTCACCGACGCCGGCAAGGACGCCGAGGTGCGCTTCTACCCGCCCGGCGCCCACGGCGCGGCGTACAGCGGGCCGAGCTACATCCTGCTCCAGCGCGTCTACGAGGCGACGCTGTGCGAGCACCTGAAGGCCGGGTGCGAGCTGGGACTGTTGAACCGATGAGAGCG
>CAYQCY010000035.1:0-1652 GCA_964416095.1 uncultured Gemmatimonadaceae bacterium | reverse complement strand
GCTGACGGCTGACGGCTCCGGTGAGGCGAGGATGGTTCTCACGCAGAGACGCAGAGGCGCAGAGACCGGTGGAGCGGGTCACCGGCGGGGACGCCGCCTTCCCGGCGAGCCGTTGCTTTTTCGAATTGTGTTCAAACCCTGCTTCCGCCGGTTCGCGGCCCGGAGGCCGGCAACCGGCACCCGCAGGCCTTTTCGCGGCTTCATGCTTTCTTCGCGGCTTCGCGCGAGATCCCGGGACCCCGACCCGCCGGAGACCCGGACCGGTCAGGCCGGAACGTTCCGCTCGCAGGCCTCCGCGGCCCCGCGGCTCTGCGTGAACGTCATGGCAGCCGCATCGGCCCGGCCGGGAAGGCTTCCCGAGACACCGACCTCAGCCGAACAAGAGCAATGTCTGTGATTCGACGTATCCGGACCCGCACCGTCCCTCCGCTCTTGCTCGCCCTGCTCCTCGCCGCCTGCGACAGCGGCACCGGGCCGGAGGGTCCGGCCAGGGTCAACGTCTCGCCGCGCGAGGCGCTCATCGTCGGGGTCGGGGAGACGGCGAGCTTCTCCGCCACCGTCCGGGACGGCTCCGGATCCGTCATGACCGGCGAGACCGTGACCTGGTCCACGGACGACGCCACCATCGCCACCATCAGCCAGACGGGCGTCGCCACCGGCGTGGCCGCGGGCACCACGACCGTCACGGCCACGGCCGGAGACGCCGCGGGGAGCGCCAGCCTCGAGGTCTACGTGCCGCCCGTCGTGGACACGTACGTCCCGGGGGAGACGTACACCGGCCGCAACGGCTACATCGAGTACACGCCCGGCGACCTGCCCATCATCCTGAGCGCCGGCCACGGCGGCGCCCTGGAGCCGGAGGAGATCCCGGACCGGACCTGGGGCACCACGGTGACGGACCTCTACACCATCGAGCTGGCCCGGGCCGCCGAGACGGCCATCACGACGCGCACCGGCGGCCGGCCCCACGTCGTCATAAGCCACCTGGAGCGGGTCAAGCTGGACCCGAACCGGGAGATCGAGGAGGCCGCCCAGGGCAACCCGTACGCCGAGCTGGCCTGGCACGAGTACCACGGCTACATCGACGACGCCAAGGCCATCGTCACCGAGGACCACGGCGCGGGCCTCTACCTGGACGTGCACGGCCACGGCCACGACATCCTGCGCCTGGAGCTCGGCTACCTGCTGGGCAGCAGCACCCTCGCCCTCTCCGACGACGCCCTCGACGCCGGCGGCTACGCCGAACAGAGCAGCATCGCCGACCTCGCCACCCGCGTCGACATCCCGTTCTCCGCGCTGCTCCGGGGCTCCATGAGCTTCGGTGCCCTCCTCGCGAAACGGGGCGTCCGGGCCGTCCCAAGCGACGACGAGCCCAGCCCCGACGGCGATCCATACTTCACCGGCGGCTACAGCACCGTCCGCCACGGGTCCCGGGACGGTGGCACCATCTCGGGCATCCAGATCGAGCACCACCGCGTCGGCCTCCGGGACACCCAGGAAAACCGCGAGGCCTACGCCACCGTCCTGGCCGAGGTCCTGGAGCTCTACTTCGACGAGCATTTCGGTATCGACATCACGGCTACCGTCCTTTCACTGCAGGCGGAAGGCGGGAGGCGGTAGGCGGGAGCCGAGAGGGACGGCGATACGGCGAG
>CAYQCY010000034.1:21611-29115 GCA_964416095.1 uncultured Gemmatimonadaceae bacterium | reverse complement strand
GCTTCTACACGGATGACATCAACAATCGGGGCGGCGGCAGCTACACCTACCAGCTGTGTGAGGCCGGCACCAGCACCTGCTCGAACGAGGCGACGGTCACCTTCTAGACCGCGGCCCTCGAACGCAGGACGGACACGGCCCCGGCCCTCACGGGTCGGGGCCGTTTCCGTTTGCGGGAATCCGGCTTGCATCCCCAGGCGGCCGATGGGCCGAGGGGCCATCGTCGTCCGCCGACCCGAACGAGCTGGCGAAGCGAGTGATCGCCGCCGCGGAGGAGGTGGGACTCCGGATCGCGCTGCTGAACGTCTGCTATGCGACGGGTGGAATCGGCCAGCCGCTCGCGGACCGCCAGCGTCGCTTCCGGGCCGAGTCGCCAGTTCCCCGGCCCCACGGCGACATTCCACCGTAGCCTTACGTACCCCGCCCTCCGGATGGCCGACCCCCGGGTCCACCGGTCCCACTCCTGCACCGTCATGCGCATGAGACGGACGAGCGAGGGAGCGTCCGTGCCGGGAAGCGCGTCGTGGCCGGATGGGGCGTCCGCACCGGGAGGCCCGCCCTCGCGCCGCGAAGCCTCCCCGCCCGTCGACCTCGACTGTGGCCCCCGCGGCAGATAGTCCCGCTCCGCCGTGAGCTCGACGAAGCGCAGGTTGTTGAACGGGCACACCTACTGGGAGGATTGCCGACTTCCGCGGTTTGTGATCCCCCTCGGCACGGGGACGTTCAAGAGGCGAGGAGATGCCCAAGTTGGGCGTGGGGCTTGGTGGGCGCATGTGAACGATGGCGCGTTCACCGTGATGGAACGGCGCTTCAAGGGTTCATGGACACGCCGTCGATGCGCATCACGACCACCTGGGGCACGTCCAGCTCGTCGCGCCGCGTCGTCAGGATACGGTCCTCGCCGGTGAACGCCTGGGGAAACGGCACGCCCCGCAGCTCCCCGATCAGCGTCCCATCGGGATCGTAGAGATCGATTCGCTGCACGGTCTTCGCGATATCCTCTGACACGCCCACCCAGATGCGGCCGTGGGGGTCGACGTTCAGCGCGACGATCCGTGGGATCCGGTCCTCGAACGTGACGGCGTCGATGCGGGCCTCGGCCATGCGGCGCCGGATCTGTTCGTCCGGGGCCTGCCCGTTTACCGAGACCGAAATGCCCAGCTCCTCGTTCAGGATCCGGTCCCGCTCCCGCTGCCGGTCGGCCTCGGTCGTGGCCCGGGCCGGCGGGTCACGGCGGATGACCCGGCGCACCGTGCCGTTGCCGGCGATGATCCGGAAGACGTAGTCGGCGGAGTCGCGGACGACTGCGCCGCCGGCAGGTCCGGGCAGGGCGCGCCACTCAAACTTGGGCCAGAACTCGTGCGGCAACCCCAGCGTGAAGGCGCGGTTGCCCATGTCGATCTGCACGATGTCGACCGGGCTCGGGGGCGGCCTCCAGAGCGTGTCCAGCGGCTCGAGCATGGCATTCGTCCGGAGCAGGGGCTCGGGGATCGGCTCACCAGGGATGGCGATGGCACCCATCACCAGGAGGAACCCGCCGTCCGACCGCGCCATTCTCGCGCCTGGGAAGAGGTCGCGCCGCGGGTACGAAACCATCCGAGGCTCGCCGCCGCCCTGCGGGAAGCCGGTCACGCGACGATTGACCGGGTCGTTCACCCAGACGGTGTCCCCGGGGCCGACCGCTACCCCCAGCGGCACCTTCAACTCACCCGGACCCTCGCCCTCCCGCCCGTACGTCGCCACGTGCAGGGCGTGCGGATCGTACTGCAGGACTCGCGAGCCCTCCTGGTCGGCGACATAGATGTGGCCGCGATCGTCGCCGGCGAGCTGCGCGTCGCCGGGCATGCCGAACTGGTATCCGGCCTCCGCCATGGCATCGCCCAGGACGAGAACCGTGTCGACCGACCAACCCAGCTGGGGGCCGGCGGTTTCCGCGTAGGTCAGCCGCTCTACCCCAGCGGCGGTATCGACCGTGACGCTCGCGGCCGCTCTCGATCCGTCTCCGCCGCACCCGGGCAGTAGAAGGGCGAGCAGTAGGAGCGGGAACGACAGGGCTGAACGGCGACTGCATCTTTCCGGATGTCCCGTCACGTAAGCCTTTGGTTGAGGGAGGGTCCGACCATGATAGCCGAAACGGTATTTCGCGCTCGACGGTCAGGGCGCGAGGGCGGCCGCGACCTCCACCATCACCGACGCGTCCGTCTCCACCGACAACCTCGACGACAACGCCGCCCTGGCCTCCGCCGTGCCCAGCCGGCCGAGCGCCCAGGCGGCGTGCGCCCTTACCAACGGCTCCGGATCCGAGAGCGCCGACGTCAGCACCGGCACGGCCTCCGGCGATGCCCGGTTGCCGAGCCCCACGCAGACGTTGCAGGCGAACCCGAGCCGACCGGCCCGGCGGATGGCCGAGCCCCTGGAGAACGAATCCCACGCCGCCTCGTCCAGCGCCGTCACCAGCAGCTCGATCAGCGAAGGCGACGCGGTGCCGGGGTGTGACGAGGAGGAGCCCGGCTCGGGCTCCACGCCGAACGGCGGTTCGCCGGGTGCGCGGGAGGCGTATGCTGGCTCTGCGCTTGGCTTTGAGAAGGTACGGACGAACGGGCACACCTCCTGGCAGATGTCGCACCCGAAGACCCGGTTCCCGATCGCCGGCCGCAGCTCCTCCGGGATGGGTCCGCGGTGCTCGATAGTCAGG
Source organism: uncultured Gemmatimonadaceae bacterium (assembly GCA_964416095.1). Lineage (GTDB taxonomy): Bacteria > Gemmatimonadota > Gemmatimonadetes > Longimicrobiales > RSA9 > CAYQCY01. Next base: position 26,420 of record CAYQCY010000034.1, on the reverse strand, counting down.
TACGAGATGCAGAGGTTCGCGTCCATGACGGGCGCGCCGTCCTCGTCCCGCCCGAGCAGCGCGCCGGTGGGGCAGGCGTCGAGGCAGGCGCGGCAGGTGCCGCAGTGGTCGGCCTCGAACGGCTCGTCGTAGTCCAGCTCGAAGGGCAGCAGCAGCTCGCCCAGGAAGAAGTACGACCCTTTGCGGGGGTGGATCAGCATGGTGTTCCGGCCGAACCAGCCCAGGCCGGCGCGCCGGGCCAGCTCCCGCTCGAGCACTGGCCCCGTGTCCACGTACGCCCGGGCGTCGGGGTACTCGCGGCCCGTCTCCGCCTCGACGAACCCGAGCAGCGCCAGGAGCTTCTTCTTCACGACGCGGTGGTAGTCCCTCCCTCTGGCGTAGCGGGCGATGATGCCGCGCGACGGGCCGACGGTCTCCTGCATGGACGCCGACCGGGCGACTCGTTCGGGAGGCTCACTCACGTCCCTTGGATCGGCAGCGGCGGTCGGCGGTCGGCGGTCGGCGGCCGCGTCGGGGTAGTAGTCGTGCCCGACCACGACCGCGCTCCTGAGCTCGGGCCACCGCTTCGCGGGCTCCAGGCGCGCCTCCACCGCGTCGTCCCGGGCCAGGTACTCCATGGAGCCGTGGCGGCCCTCCTCGATCCAGCGGCGGTAGAAGGCGGCGTGGTCGCTCGGCCGGAGGGGTGCCAGGCCGACGTGCTCGAAGCCGAGACGTCGTGCTTCCTGCCTGATGCGCCGGGAAAGGGATTCCGTCATGTCTGGATGCTAACGACACCGGGGAGGGAGGGTCCACCCCGTGGCGTTCGGGGCCATCGGCCGCACGGCGGCCTGGTCGTCGTGCAACATGATGGCGGGCGCCGCTGGCCGGCGCCCTCGCCATCTTGACAAGCACACGGGTTTCCGTGATCGTAAGACCTGCGAGAGAAAGAGCGGGAGCGATCCCGTGAACACCAGCGTGAAGACCTGGGAGCTTTCTCCCGGGTCTTTTTGGTGTTCGTTCGCAGGCGCTAGGTGCGGGGGCGCTTCGATGCCCGCACAGTTACGGATCGATCGGTGAGTACGGAGATACCGCACCTCGACGGTCAGTAAACAACACAAGGGAGTACGGTATGCGTACCACCGGTACGGTGAAGTGGTTCGACGACGCCAAGGGCTTCGGCTTCATCACGCGAGGGGACGGGGAGAAGGACTGCTTCGTCCACCACTCGGCCATCCAGGGCAGCGGCTTCAAGTCGCTGAACGAAGGTGACCAGGTGGAGTTCGACGTGGTGCAGGGCCAGAAGGGCCCGGCGGCGGAGAACGTGGTCAAGGTCTGACAAGAGAGGACCAAGACCAGCGATAGACGAAAGCCGCCCCGCGGATCCGCGGGGCGGCTTTCGTTCATGGAGTATCGAGACGAGGCGTTCAACGCAGAGCCCCGCCGCGATGGCCCGGCCTAGAGGACGATGTTCTCGACGAACTCGAAGAGTTCCCCGATGCCATCGAAGATCCGCTGCAAGGCAGCGACCTCCTGCTGGGTGAGCTCGGTGCCGTCGGGCTTGGTGAAGGTCGGGTTCTCCGGGCTGCCGGAGATGTTGGCCACGACCTCGCCGTTGTAGCTGATGGTCCCCTCGATGGTCTCCGAATCGTTCGTGGCAGTGACCGTGGCCTCCAACACCATGGTGTCGGCGCCGCTCTCGATGGTGAAGGTGACATCCAGGGCGCCCATCTCCTCCGTCTGGGGGTCGACGGTCCCGGATGCGGTGAAGTTCACCGACAGCTCCTGGGATGGTAGCGACAGGGTGTGGTCCATGCTGAGGGACAGACCGGACGTCTCGCTACCGGAAACCGACTGGTTGAGATCGAAGTCGAGCTGGTTCGTGCCGTCGGAGATGAATCCCACTACGGCGGCTTCGACGGTGAAGCTGGTGGCGGTCTCCTCCCAGGAGATGTCCAGGTAGTAGTCCGCCAGCGTGAGGTTGCTGTCACCGCTCGTGCTCACGATCGCGATGCCCAACCTCTCCGACTCGGCCGTGCCCTCGTCCGTCAGGTCCACGTAGCCCAGCTCCTGGAGCGGAGAGACCGGCATCTCCATCACCGGGTCCATGGCGTAGTAAACGATCCGGACGCCGTTCGCCGGCGCGCCCGTGCGATCGCTCGGGACGTACCACTGTTCGGCCTCGTCCCATATGAAGGTCACGCCCAGGTAGTTGGATGGCAGCAGCGCCGCCGGACGCGTCTCGCCCACCTCCCACAGCGCGCTCGGTGAGATCTGGAACTCCGCGGGAACCGAGGCGGCCATGTCGAAGCCCATGCCCAGTCCCAAAGCCGTGCTCGCCACCTGCAGGCTCTGCAGGGCGTCCTCCGGCGCCTCCACCACGGACGTGACGTTCTCCAGCTGTGCCGCCATCTGCTCCGCGTCCTGTGCGTCGAAGTCCGTCTCGGGGCCGCTGCTGTCACTGCACCCCGCCAGGACACCGAACGTGAACAACCCGACCAGCGCGGCGTGACGCCGCATGCGCACCGTCATGATGCTCCTCCGTTGTTTCCGAGTTTTGGGGAAGTCCTGCAGATCGTCGACCCGATGAACAACGCAAGGTACATACCATTTGTGACACGACGCCGTATCCCGGTGTGCCGCACACACTTGTCCTCTTGACACACGCCGGGCGCCACGACGGCCCGCGGCAATCCCTTTGGCGAAGGCGCAGGTTTTTCGCAGGTCGCAAGAAGCGGGCAGCCGTCAGCGGTCGGTTTTCGGCGGGGCCCTCCGGGAGCGTGCCGTCCGCGGTGGAGAGCCACCTCACCGGCGCACCATTTCGGGGGTCCACGACGCGCAGCGCGCAGTGCCGGAAGGACTGCGCCGTGAAGGACGCTCTCCACCGGAACCGTTCCCCGCCGCGAAGCAGCACCTGACCGCTGACGGCTCCCGGCTCCCACGCCCGACGGGCGACCCGGCCGACCCGCCCTTGCCCCCGAGCGGCACCGCGCTCTATTCTCCGCGCCCGGACCTGGACCGAACCCCGGAGACGCCGCGGTGGCCCGAACCATACATGTCGCCCACTCGCCCGACTCGGACGACGCCTTCATGTTCTACGCCCTGGCGGAGGGCCTGATCGAGACGGGCGACCTGGAGTTCGTCCACGAGCTCCAGGACATCGAGATGCTGAACCGGCGTGCCCTGGCCGGCGAGCTGGAGGTGACGGCGGTCTCGATCCACGCGTACGCGTACCTGGCGGACACGTACGTCCTTCTGCCTCACGGGGCATCCATGGGCGAGGGCTACGGTCCCCGTCTGGTGGCCCGGGAGCCCGTGGACGTGCCGCGCCTGACGGGGCTGCGGGTGGCCGTGCCGGGGACCATGACATCGGCATACCTGGCCCTGAAGCTGTACCAGCCGGGCGTGGAGACGAAGGTCGTGCCTTTCGACGAGATCATCCCGTACGTGAAGGAGGGGAAGGCGGACGTGGGACTGCTCATCCACGAGGGCCAGCTCACGTACGCGGACGAGGGTCTGCACTTGGTCGCCGACCTGGGCGAATGGTGGGCGGAGGAGACCGGCGGGCTACCCCTGCCGCTGGGCGGCAACGTGATCCGCCGGGACCTCGGCGACGAGCTGATCGCCAGGGTCTCGGACCTGCTGCGCCGCTCCATCGCCTACGCCCTGGAGCACCGGCAGGCCGCGCTGGAGCACGCGGAGCGGTACGGTCGGGGGCTGGACCGCTCCCGCACCGACGAGTTCGTGGGGATGTACGTGAACCCGCGCACGCTGGACTACGGGCCCGACGGCCGCCGGGCCGTCGAGCTCTTCCTGCAGAAGGGGCACGAGGCGGGGCTCATTCCCCACGGCGTTCGTGTCCAATTCGCTCCGTGAAGCAGGCGGGAGGCGGAAGGCGCAGGAACCGCGATACGGCGAGGGGGATGAGGCGAGGCGTGGATACCGCGACGGGTGACCGGAGGGTTCGGGTCGTGGCGCTCGTGGGCATCGTCGTGCTGGCGTTGACGGGGCAGCAGTGCGCGGCCGGCTCGGAGCAGGAGGCGGTGACGACGCCGAACGGCTCGCGACTGGTGCTCCCCGAGCGGGCGGAGCCGGTGGCGTTCCCGCTAACGACGGTCCGTCTCCTGACGGAGACGGACACCTTCCGAGTGCTCGCCGAGGTGGCCCGGACGGACGCGCAGCGAGAGCGGGGCCTCATGTTCCGGACCTTCATGCCCGACACCGCGGGGATGCTCTTCCTCTACGACGCACCCCGGGAAGGCGGATTCTGGATGCTGGACACGCCCCTGCCGCTGAGCGTCGCCCTGGCGGACAGCGCGGGCGTCATCCTGGAGATCCTGGAGATGGCGCCGTGCGTGGACGAGTTCTCCTGGGAATGCCCCGTCTACGAAGGCACCGAGCCCTTCCAGTACGCCCTCGAGATGAACCGCGGATACTTCGCGGAGCGGGGCATCGGGCCCGGTGCCGTCATCGAGTGGGCCGAGCGGTGACGAAACCGGCCACCCCGCATGCTCCGTAGGGGGCGGTAGACACAAGCGAACCGCTTCCACACCACGACGATGCCCGGCGACCTCTCCGAGCTCGAAGCACTCCTCGCCGATGTGCCCACCGACCGGCCCCGTCGGAAGCCCCGCCGGCGACGGTACCTCGCACGCGGCCTGGCCTGGGTCGCCCCCATCGCCGCGGCGCTGGCCCTCCCCTTCGTCGTGCTGATCCGGACGGCGACGGAAGCGCACGCCGGCGGCCTCGGACCCTGGCCCGCCCTCGCCCTCGGCGGCCTCGCCAGCCTCCTCCTGCTCCTCGCGTACGTCGCCGTCCTGGGCTACCGACTGC
>CAYQCY010000034.1:18127-21511 GCA_964416095.1 uncultured Gemmatimonadaceae bacterium | reverse complement strand
CCGCTCACCTCTCCGCAACTGGGCCGCCCGTACCTACTTCAGGCTGCTGGGGTTCCGCACGCTCCACCACACCGGTACCGGCGACCACCTCCACGTCAGCATGCCCATCGGCACGGACGGGTAACCGTACGCCCGAGCTCCGGTGCGGTACCCCCGCTCATCGGGCAGAACCCGGCATCGAGATCGGTCGCCGGACGCTGTAGGGCACGCCCCCACACGAAGATCAGGCAATCCCTCATTGCACGCGGCACGCCGCGCGCACAGTTTGGTGTTTGAGAATGCTTCTCAAACTCAAACAGGTTGGAGGGACGATGCGCTGCATGGTGGGCTGGCTGCCCGTGGTGCTGGCGGTGGGCACGGGGACGGGCGCTGCGGGCGCGGCGGCGCCGGGCGAGGTGGCGGACCCGGCGGGTCGGGTGTTGGGGCAGGTTCTGGCGGGCGGGGAGGCGGTGGGGTACGCGGAGGTGGCGGTGCGCGGGTACGCGCTGCGCGCGTCGGCGGACGAGGAGGGGCGGTACATGCTGACGGGGCTGGCGCCGGGCCGGTACACGCTGCTGGTGTCGGCGTTGGGCTACGGCACGGCGGAGGTGGATGTGGAGGTTGTGGCGGGGGAGGCGGTGCGGCGTGATGTGCAGCTGGAGCGTCGTGCACTGGACCTGAACCCGGTGGTGGTAACGGCGACGCGGAAGCGGACGTTCGTGTCGGAGTCGCCGGTGAAGGTGGAGGTGGTGCCGGGCCGGTACCTGCAGACGATGGGGGCGTCGAGCCTGGTGGAGTCGATCCAGCAGGTGAACGGGCTGTACGAGCAGGTCGACTGCGCGGTGTGTTACACGAACAACATCCGGATCAACGGGATGGAGGGACCGTACACGTCGGTGCTCATCGACGGGATGCCGATCATGAGCTCGCTGGCGTCGGTGTACGGTCTGAACGGGATCAACCCGGCCTTGATCGAGCGGATCGAGATCATCAAGGGCCCCTCTTCGACGCTGTACGGCTCGGACGCCATGGCGGGGGTGATCAACGTGATCCTGAAGGATCCGCGGTTCGCGCCGCGTTACTCGGTGGACATGCAGGTGACGGACCACGGTGCGACGCGGGCAGACTTCGCGGTGGCGCCGGGCACGGGCGCGGTGAGCGGGCTGGTGAGCGGGAGCGTGTACCGGCTGGGCCGGTTCCTGGACGAGAACGGGGACGGGTTCGCGGACCTGAGCATGGACACGCGCCTGACGCTGTTCGGCAAGCTCCGTGCGGGGCAGGCGAGCCCGCTCACGCTGACGGTGAAGTACTACTGGGAGGACCGGTTCGGCGGGGAGCGCGGCTGGACGAAGTCGCATCGAGGCAGCTCGGAGGTGTACGGGGAGTCCATCTACACGAACCGGTACGAGCTGCTGGGCTCGTGGGTCCTGCCGATTCCGGACGAGAATGTACGGCTGGAGTTCTCGTGGACGGACCATGCCCAGGACGCGTACTACGCGGACGCGCGGTATCTCGCGGACCAGCAGATCGGGGTGGCGCAGCTCCTGTGGGGCGGGAACGTGGGGCTCCGGCACGACCTGCTGGTGGGCGCGGGCGCCGAGTACGAGGTCTTCGACGATGCGACGCCGGCCACGGAGGAACCGGTGCGGCGGGTGACGCCCGGCGTGTTCGTGCAGGACGAGTACGCGGCCGCGGAGACGGTCAAGCTGCTGGGCGGGTTGCGGCTGGACCACCACCGGGACCACGGGCTGATCCTGTCGCCGCGGGCCAGCGTGAAGGTGCAACCGTTCCACGACACGGCGATCCGGCTCAACGCCGGTACGGGGTTCCGCGTGGTGGACCTGTTCACGGAAGACTACGCGGCGCTGGTCCACACGCGTCGGCTGGTGACGGCCCGGGACCTGGCCCCGGAACGGTCGTACAGCCTGACGCTGAACGTGAACCAGGTCCTGGACCTGAAGGACAACCCCATGATGGTGGACCTGGACGCGTTCTACACATACTACACGAACCGCATCATCCCCGATTACGACACGGACCCGGGCCGCATCATCTACCACAACCTGGACGGGTTCGGGGTGTCGCGGGGCGTGGGCGTGTCGCTGAACCAGAACTTCGGGAGCGACCTGCCGCTGCTCTACACGCTGGGACTGACGGTGCAGGACGTGTTCTACGAGGACGGCGGGGTGCGGCAGGACGAGCTGTTCGCGGCGGACTTCAAGGGCGTGTGGAGTGTGAGCTACACGTTCGCCGGGCCGGGCGTCACGCTGGACTACACGGGCACGGTGGTGGGCCCCATGCGTCTTCCGGCATACGACGCGCCGTACACCCGGCCCACGCGCTCCGAGACGTACGCGCTCCACAACGTGATGGCCACCTGGTCCGTGGGGAACGGCGGCGAGCTTTACGCGGGGATCAGGAACGTATCCGACTACACGCAGCCCAGCCCCATCGTGGACCCGGGCGATCCGTTCGGTGAGAACTTCGACACCTCGTGGGTCTACGGGCCCGTGTACGGACGCAGCCTGATCGTGGGCGGGCGCTACGCGCTGGGCCGGTGACGGTGCGTGCTGGATCCACGAGGGGGCGGGCCGCGCGGCTCTCCCTGCTGCTGGCGGGCGCGGTGGCGGTCCCCGGCGGCCTCGGGGCACCGGACGGGCTCGAAGGGCAGCAGCCGGGAGCGACGGGCCGCGACGCGCCGGTCGATCATGGTCGTGCGGACTACGGCTGGCGGCTGCGCACGCTGGACGGCGAGCGGGTCCGGCTCGAGCGGTACGGGGGCCGGGTTCTCGTGCTGAACATGTGGGCGACCTGGTGCCCACCGTGCGTGGCCGAGCTCGCGTCGTTCCAGCGGCTGCGCGACGCCCTGGCCGGGACCGGTGTGCGGCTCCTCCTGGTGAGCCCGGAGGAGCCGGACGTCGTGGCGGCGTTCCTGCGTCGCCACGACTACGACCTGCCCGTGCTGGTGGAAGACCGCCGCATGCCGGACGCCTTCGGGCTGCGTGCGCTGCCCACCACCTGGATCATCGACCGGGACGGGCGGATCGTGCTGAAGCACAGGGGCGCCGGACAGTGGGACGACCCATCGGTGCTCCGGTTCCTCCTGCACCTCGCGGACGGCGACCGGGCGGCTTCTCCTCACTGACGCCGGGAGCCGTGTTCCGTCCGACCCGCGGGAGCGGATCGCCGGGCGAGCGCATGGAGGCGTCGGGGTAGCTCGGATCGCGGTCCCAACTCCTTGGGGCTTGGCCCGCGCCGCGTCGTCGGGCTACACTGTCGGCGTGACGGATCCTCGCGGCTCCCGCTACCGGAGACAGACGCTATGCACCGTTCCGGCATCGCCATCGCCATCACCGCCGTTCTCCTCATCGCATCTTCCCCGCTCCCCGGGACCGCCCAGGACGG
>CAYQCY010000034.1:0-18027 GCA_964416095.1 uncultured Gemmatimonadaceae bacterium | reverse complement strand
ACCGTGCTCATCGACGGGTTCTACGACACCGTCGAGCCCATCGGCCCCCGGGAGCGCGAGGCGCTGCGCGACTTCCCGGACCCCGACGAGCAGCTCAAGCGGGAGCTGGGCCTGACCTGGACGGAGGGCGAGCCGCAGACGCTGGCGGAGCGGCTGCTGCTGCCGTCCCTCACGATCCGCGGCCTGGCCAGCGGCAACACCGGCGCGCTGGCGCGGAACGTCATCCCGTCCACCGCGACCGCCACGCTCGGCGTGCGCCTGGTCAAGGGCAACGACCCGGAACACATGCTGGACCTGGTGGAGGCCCACATCCGGGGGCAGGGCTACCACATCGTGCGTGAGGCCCCGGACAACGAGACGCGCCTCGCCCACGACAGGGTGGCGAAGGTCGTCCGGCGCGGCAGCGGCTACCCGGCGGCCCGGACCCGCATGGACCTGGCCATCGTACAGGACGTCATCGGCGCGGCCCGCGCGGCGTCCGCGGGCCGTCTGGTGCTCAAGCCGTCCAGCGGAGGCTCCCTGCCCCTCTACCTCTTCACGCAGGGGCTCGGCAAGCCCGCCATCATGGTCCCCATCGCGAACCACGATGACAACCAGCACGCCCCGGACGAGAACCTCAGGGTCTGGAACCTGTGGTACGGGATCGAGCTGTACGGGGCGTTGCTGACCATGCCGTGAGTCCTGGGGCCGCGGCCCTTGTGGATGGACAGCCTTGCAGGGCCGCGGTTGTCGTGGATGAACGATCTTGCAGGGCTGCGGCTTTTGTCGCTGGACGATGAGCGGGGGACCGCCGGCGTGAGCGGGGTCCCTTGCCTGGCTTTGTCAACCGGGTAAGCTGAGTTGTGGGGCATGGAGGGACGGGAGACTGGGGGGACGGGGGAGGGGGCCGTTTGACGGCGGGGCAGCTCGGCGCGAGGTGTCCGGCGGCAACTGCAATAGACCATGAACCAGACACGGCAACCGATCATGACACGAATGCCGCGCAGGACCATCGGCGCGCTGCTGGCCGTGGCGCTGCTGGCGCCCGTTCCCTTCGCCGACGAAGCCCGGGCCCAGAACTGGCTTCACGACGACGGCAGCGAGACGAACCGGTCCATCTTCCGCCCGCTGGCGGAATGGCCGGACCCGAACGGGTACCGCAACGCGGCGGGCGCGCCCGGCCACGCGTACTGGCAGCAGCAGGCCGATTACGTCATCGAGGCGACGCTGGACCCCGGGGCACACGTCCTGCACGGGTCCGAGCGGATCAGGTACCACAACAACTCGCCGGACCGGCTCGAGTTCCTGTGGGTGCAGCTTGACCAGAACGTCCGGTCGCTGGAGCACAGCCGGAGCTACCAGATGCAGGGCGCGCTGCCGGAAGAGGTCAGCGAACAGTTCCGGCGCTTCATCGGCATGGCGCAGTTCGACGGCGGGTACGCCATCGAGCGCGTCCAGCTCGTGCGGGACGGCCGGCTGGTGGACGCGGATCACCGGATCAACAACACGATCATGCGGGTCGACCTCGTGGAGCCGCTGGAGTCCGGTGAGGTCGTCGAGCTCGAGATCGACTGGTCGTTCCCCGTGCCCGACCGGGGCCGGGGCGGCAAGGAGCTGGTGGACGACGGCTGGATCTACGAGATGGCCCAGTGGTTCCCGCGCATGAGCGTCTACGACGACGTGAACGGGTGGCAGACCGAGCAGTTCCTGGGTCGGGGCGAGTTCCACCTCGACTTCGGAAACTACGACGTGAAGGTCACGGTGCCGTGGGACCACATCGTGGACGCCACGGGCATCCTGCAGAACCCCGACGAGGTCCTGACGCGGACCCAGAGGGAACGCCTGGAGCAGGCGCACAGGAGCGAAGAGCCCGCCTTCATCGTGACCGCCGACGAGGTGGGCGACCCGTCGGCCCGGCCGGTGCGGAGCGGCATGGTGACCTGGCACTTCCGGGCCGGGAACGTCCGGGACTTCGCCTGGGTCTCCTCCCGGGCCTTCGTCTGGGACGCGGCCGGCTACAGCTACCCCGGCGAGGACCGGGTCATCAGGGTGCACTCCCTGTACCCCCGGGAGGCCATGCCCCTCTGGGACAGGATCTCCACGCGCGCAACGATCCAGACGCTCAAGACCTACGGCCGCATGGCGTTCCCGTACCCGTACCCGAAAGCCGTGAACGTGAACGGGCCGCAGGGCGGAATGGAGTACCCCATGGTCGCCTTCTGCGGCGGCCGTCCCCGGCCGGACGGGACCTACTCCGACCGGGCCGAGCGTGGCCTCATCAGCGTGACCATCCACGAGGTGGGGCACAACTGGTTCCCCATGGTCGTGGCCTCGGACGAGCGGCGCTGGACGTGGATGGACGAGGGGCTCAACACCTTCCTCCAGTACTACGGCGAGCAGGACTTCGCCCGGACGTACTGCGGCGACGTCTGGACCCAGACCGAGGACTGCACGTACCCGAGCCGTCGCGGCCCGATCCCGGCCATCGTCGAGTACATGCAGGACCCGGATCAGGCGCCGATCATGACCGAGTCCGACCTCATCCACAAGGACTTCGGCAACAACGGGTACGCCAAGCCCGCCACGGGCCTGCACATGCTGCGGGAGCACATCCTCGGGCCGGAGGTCTTCGACGACGCCTTCGGCCACTACGCCAGGAGCTGGGCCTTCCATCACCCGCAGCCGGCGGACTTCTTCCGGGCCATGGAGGAGGGGGCCGGCGAGAACATGGGCTGGTTCTGGCGCGGCTGGTTCTACACGACCCACGCCAACGACCAGGCCATCGCGTCCGTGACGGCCCAGGACGCCACGGAGCTCGTCGGCGACACCGAGCGGGGCCGCTACTACTACCGCATCGAGGTCGACAACGAGGGCGGCCTCGTGATGCCGCTCCAGATCGAGGCGGCCCTCGCCGACGGCAGCACGATCCGGTTCGACCTGCCCGTCGACGTCTGGCGGCACAACGAGCTGACCTTCACCAAGGGCTTCTTCGTGGACCAGCAGGTCGTGCGCGTCGTGGTGGACCCGGACGAGGCGTTCGCCGACATCGACCGCGAGGACAACGTGTGGACGGCTCCCGTGCCCTGAAGGCCAGCCGTCAGTACGAGATGTCCGGCTTCGGCGTGGACGGCGTCTGCCGCGGCAGCACCGGGTAGCCGACCTCGGGCTGTCTGCCGGTCAGGGTGACGAGGAAGGCGGTGATGGCCTCGGCCTCGTCGTCGGTGAGCTCGGCGCCGAGCTGGGCCGTGCCCATGACCTTCACGGCGGCGGGGAGCTCCCAGACCTTGCCACTGTGGAAGTACGGCGGCGTCAGCTCCACGTTGCGCAGCGCGGGCGCCTTGAACACGTATTCGTCGGCTTCCGTGCGGGTCACCTCGAACCGGCCCAGGTCCTCGGGCGGGCGGATGTCGGGACCGGGCTGCTGGACCAGGCCGAAGGGGTAGTAGGCCTGACCACCGAGGTTCAACCCGGCGTGACACGCCGAGCAGCCACGGTCCACGAACAGCTCCAGGCCTTGCTTCTCGTGGGCGGTCAGCGCGTCCAGGTCGCCTTCCAGGTAGCGGTCGAACGGCGCGTCCGGCGTGATGAGCGTCGCCTCGAAGACCTCGATGGCCTCCGCCATGTTCTCGAACGTCACCGGCTGCTCCTCGCCGGGGAACGCCTCGGTGAACCATTCGACGTACTCCGGGATGCTGCGCAGCGTGGCCACCGCCCGCTCCGGCGTCGCGTTCATCTCCACCGCGGCCTGCACCGGACCCATGGCCTGCTCCTTCAGGTCCGGCGCCCGGCCGTCCCAGAACTGGGCCACGTTGTAGACCGCGTTCAGCACCGTCGGCGCGTTGCGCGGGCCCTTCTGCCAGCCGTGGCCGATGGACGTCTCCTGCAGGTCCACGCCGCCCAGCCCCAGGTTGTGGCACGTGTTGCACGAGATGAGCCAGCTCGCCGAGAGCCGGGGCTCGAAGAAGAGCTTGCGCCCCAGCTCGACCTTCTCCGGCGTGGCCGGGTTTTCCGGCAGCTCCGGTGGGCTCTCGGGCACCGTCTCGAACAGCCCGGGCGGGATGTCCACATCCAGCGCCACGGTCTCGCCGGCTTCCTGCCCGCCACAACCGGCCAGCGCCACAGCCATCGCCACCGCGATCCAGCGTCTCATCGATACCTCCGGTTCCGGGGAGCGCCGATGGCAATATGCGGGGCGCTGACGGGCCATGCCATGGGAGAGCGCACGGATCCGCCCCGGGCCGATCCCGGGAACCGGACGGACACCATCGCCGGCCTCTCCCCCGGGTTCACGGAGCGACGTGTACCGTGATGCCGGCGGGGACGAAGTCGGCGTGGCCGCTGCCCACGGTGCCGTGCATGAGCTTGAAGGTCGCGGTGGTCTCGCCCTCGGCAAGGCCGTGGACGTGTCCGCCGAACTCGCCGGGGGTGTCCTGCTCGAAGTCGGCGATGGACTCGTCGGCGATGTCCACCTCGAGGTAGAAGTCGCCGTCATCGACGTGGACCTCGTTGCCGTCCTCGTCGCGGTACTCGACGGTGAGGTGGGCGGTCTCGGTTCCGGGCGCGACGTGGATCTCGCCGGTCGCCGAGGTGACGGTGGCCGAAGCGATCTCCTGGCCGCCGAGCAGGATCACGACGGTGGTGGGCTCGGCGTGATCGTGGTCCTCGCCCACCGGGTCGTCGCAGGCGCCGACGCCGAGGGCGGCGATGAGCGCCAGGGCGAGGCCGGCTCTGGAAAGGGTGAATCTGTTGTGCAGCATGATGCCTCCTTTTCGTTGGCTCAGAAGTACAGCCGGTACAGCAGGCTGACGTTTCGTCCCGGCTCGGGCATGATGACCTTGGTCCGGGACAGGTGGTCGTAGTAGACGTCGTCCAGCAGGTTCTCGGCGCTGAGCGTGAGCAAGCTCACGTTGCCGAAGGTGTCGAAGCGCAGGCCGGCGCCGGCCTCGGCGATGACGTAGCCGTCGGTGGCCGTCTCGAATGCGCCGGTCCGGTTCTGCGCCGCCGCCGCCGTCACGCCGCCGGAGAGGAAGAAAGCCCGGCGATCGTAGCGTGCCGAAAGGCTGCCCTTGAGGGGCGGGATGAAGGGAAGGGGCTCGTCCGTGTCCGTGAGGGTCCCACGCACGTAGGAGAAGGTGCCGTCCAGCACGACGCCGTCGGCGACCTCCACCTCTCCGCCGCCTTCCAGGCCCTGGAGCAGGGCGTCTGCGCCGGTGAACTGGTAGACGGGTAGCTGGGTGGGGCTCACGTCGCCGGTGTCGCGTGGGTAAATGTAGTTGCTGATGCGGTTCGAGAACGCGGCGAGCTCGCCGTGCGCGCGCTCCGTGCCGATGCGCAGGAACGCCTCGGCCCCGAGCCCCACCTCGTCGTCGAGCGTCGGGGTGCCCACCTCGAAGGAGTAGGCGGCCAGGTGCGGGCCCTGGGAGTACAGCTCGGTGATGCCGGGTGTCCGGTAGGCGCGGGCGAGGTTGACGCCCATGGCGACGCCGTCGACGGGTCGGACGAGGCCGCCGATGGAGGCGGACACGGACCCGAACCTCCGGTCCCGGATCACCCCGATGCTGGACGGGCCGGTCTCGTCGGGTAGAAGTGTGGTCCAGTCGTAGCGGGCGCCGAGGTGCAGCCGGAACGGAGCGAGCTCCAGCTCTTCGAAGAAGAAGCCGGCGGCCGTGTACTCGGTGGTGGCCGGCATGTCCTGGGTGCCGCCGGCCGACGCCCGGGACCACTGGAAGCGGACGCCGGCCGCGCCCTGGTCGAAAGGCCCGAGCGCCTCGTGCCGCCCCACGAGCTCTCCCGCGGCCATGCGTCGGCCGTACTCCGTGCCGACGATGCCGCCGGACTCCAGCTCCAGGTGGTGGTAGTGGTTGACGGTGCCATCGTAGGCGATGCGCTCGAAGGGGCCGAGGTCGCCCCGGACCTCGCCGGACCCCCGTACCGACTGGCGCCGCAGGTCCACGTTCACACCGTCCGCGTGGGCGCCCACGAAGCCGCCGGGGATCCCGTAGTACGTGTCGTAGATCCGGTACGCCGCGCCGGCATGACCCCAGTCATCCACCACGGACAGGCCGACCGACGCGTTGTACGTCTCGATGCCCGTGTTCTCGAGGTCGCCCAGGGCGGTCCGCAGGTCGCCGGCGAGGCGACCGCTCGCCTCGATACGGGCCGCCACCCGATCCGTCAGCGAGGTCAGTACGGAACCTCCCGCCACACCGCCGGCGTTCACCGACTGGCCCTGCACGCTCAAAGACCCGATGACCTTGTGCGGCACGGTCACGGGCACCTCGTCCCGGATCACGTTCACGACCCCGCCGATGGCGTTGCTGCCGTAGAGCAGCGTCGCCGGACCGCGCACCACCTCGATACGCCGCGCCGTCGCGCCCTCGATGGCCACCGCGTGGTCCGGCGCCGTCGCCGACAGATCCCCCACCCGCTGGCCGTCCTCCAGCAGCAGGATGCGGTCCCCTCCCAGACCGCGAATGACGGGCCTGGCCGTCGCCGGCCCGTTCGTCGCGGACGCCAGCCCGGGCCGGTCCTCCAGCGTCTCCGCCACCGTCACGTCCAGGTTCCGCGCCAGCCGCTGGCCCGACAGCACCTCCGTCGGCCGGAGCGCCTCCTCCCGCAAGCGCTCGCCGATGGCGCCTGTCGCCACGACCGAGGTCAGCTCGATGGGCGTCGGCTCCATGACCAGCTCCACGAATACGGTGTCGCTCCGCGACACCTCCACCGCCCGGGACACGCTCCCGTACCCGATCCGCTCCGCCAGCACCGTGTACCGGCCCGCCGGCACGTTCCAGATGTGGAAGCTGCCGTCCGCGTGCGTCACACCTTCGCGGCCCAGCTCCAGCAGGCGCACGGACGTGCCCATCAGCGGAACGCTCGAGTCCGCGTCCCGCACGGTGCCCACCACCGCGCCGCTGTCCGCCGGAGCACCGAACCCGCCACGCACCGACGCCTCGGTTCCGGCCACGCCCACCACCGGCGCCACGACCACCCCGCAGAAGCTCCACGCGAGCCCCGCTGCCAATACCCTGTACCGCTCCACACGACGACGTACCATGAGCCAGCTTCCCGGCCCCGAGCACATGGTGCCCGCGACCTCCGGTTCGAAGGACACCCCGTCGCGACCCTCTCCCGCACGCCAGGACGCCGTCAGACGGCCATCAGCACACGCCGCTCAGGCGTGCCGGCATGGCACGCGAAGCTCGTCGCTCGGGGTTGTGAGGTGAGGTTCACGAAAGGGGCGGCGCCCGCGCACAGATCCCGCCCGCGGCGGCTATCCTCGGCGCAACCAGGTCGCCATGTCCCGACTGGTCCACCACGACCGGCCCCGCCACGACGTGCACCGGACCCGTCGTCGGCAACCCCTCGCCTTGATGGAACGCCCGGCAGAGCTGACAGGTGAGCTCGTCGTGACCGGGCACCGACCGACCGTCCCCGTCCGCCGTCAGTCGCGGCCCGGCGTCCGGCACCACCTCCACGGCATGCACGTGCGGCACCACGGCCAGCACCAGGACGTGCAGGACCAGAGCCGTCAGTGCGACGGCGCGCCGTGTCGTGGAGGGGTGTTTCATGGTAATCACGATCACTATCGAAACACCGACCACCGGCGTCAAGTTCCCGGGGAGCTGTATGGGGTCGGAAGGCGACGGTGTGGTTGAGCTGGCGCCGTCGTCGTCGATACCGATGCGACGATCGAGCCCGACCTCGCGCCTACCTCTCCAGCCGGTAGCCCGCCTTTCGCACCGTCAAGATGTGTCGTGGGCTGGACGCATCGTCCTCGATCTTCCGTCGCAGCTCGGCGACGTGGGTGTCCACGGTGCGGCTGACGACGGCGCCGTCCAGGCCGCTCTCGCCGTCCTCGGCCACGTCCACCTCGTGCCCTTCGATCTCCAGGTTGTTGCGGAGCCCGAAGGCGAGGTCGGGATTGTCTTCGACGATGAGGATGCGACTCATGCCGACTCCCTCGCTGGTTCCTCGTCGGTGTCGTTCCGGTCGCTGTGCCTGGGGGACAGGGCCGGTGCCGTCGGGGCTTCGGTGGCGCCGGCGCTGTCCTCGAGGTCGTCGTCCGTGATCTTCTCCACCAGCGGTAGCTGGACGACGAAGCGCGCCCCACCGCCGGGGGCGTCGGTGACCCAGGCCCGGCCGTCCTGGCGGCGGACCAGGTCCAGCACCACGGCCAGGCCGATCCCGGTGCCGGCCACCGCGGACTCCAGGTCGCGCTCCAGCCGACCGAAGGCCTCCCAGATGCGCTGCCGCTGTGGCTGTGGCACGCCGGGCCCTTCGTCATCCACCCGGAACCGTGCCCACTCGTAGCGTGTGTCCAGTCCGACCCGGATGGTCTGGCCGGTGGGGCCGTACTTGACGGCGTTGTCCAGGAAGTTGAGCAGGATCTGGCAACACGCGCCCGCATCGACGGCGGCGATGACGCCGGCCTCGAGCTCCGTCTCGGTGGACACGCCGCGGGCCCGCGCGATGGGCTCGAAGCGCTCCACCACCTCCCGGACGATGGGAGCGAGCTGCTGGGGTTCCGGCTTCACGTTGTCGACCTTCCGCCCGGCCCGGGAAAACTGGCTCCTCGCTGATGCAAGTGGGCAATTCGGGCTGCCGTCGGGCTCCCGCTCGCAGCGCGGCGAGGACCCGGTCGATCCGGACGACTCGTGGCAGGGCCACCTTCCCGGCCGGGATGACGCGGGAACGCGGAAGGAGGCGGCTGCGCGGAAGCCGCCGTCGCGAACGGTTGCACGTCACGCCGTCCGCCAGGAGGCCTTGAACGTGGGGCTACGCCGCGTACGTAAGGGCAGACCGCGAGCGTCCCGCATCTCCGCGCGACGATTCGGCGCTTCCGTGTTGAGGGGCGTGTGCACCTTGCCTGCAGGCCGCCGAGGATCCGGTCGCACCCACATGCGGGCTGTCCCGCCGTGTTCGGGCAAGGACAGGGTACCCATGTGGAACAGCGAGGAGCCGGAAAGAACCGCCCTTCAGGCGCCGTAGCGCCTCCCCTTCCAGATCACGCGCTCGCCGCGCAGCGCGCTCCGTACGAAGATCATGGCGGCGAAGGCGGCGCCCAGCGGGTACAGCGGCACGTATACGAGTGGCACCCCGTGCCGCAGGTCGAAGCCGGCCCAGAAGAGGACGGACGCGGCGGTGGCGATGAGGGCCCATTGCCGTAGGATCCCGTCGCCGACGGCAAGGCCCAGACCCAGCGCCGCGGGCGGCAGGATCCAGAGCACCGCGGGGATGAGCATCACGATCCAGGGCACGACCCGCTTCAGCCGCGGTCCCACGGAGAGCCGGGCGCCCTGGGCCACGTTCTTGGTCCACCCCTCGATGATGGCGGCGAAGGAGTCGTACATCCGGGTCCTGATGTGGGCCTCGCCGAAGACGACGAAGAGGCGGCGCCCCACCTCGACCGCCCGCTGCGCCAGCCGGATGTCTTCCACCACGGCGTCCCGGACGGCCTCGTGCCCTCCCATGGCCTCGTACGCGCCGCGCCGGATCATGATGAACTGGCCGTTGGCGATGACGCCCCGTGGATCGTCCGCACGGTTCACGTTCTGCACGAGCGGGTGCCGGGCGTTGATCACGAACCAGACCTGGGGCAGGATGAGCCGCTCCCAGAAGCCGACCATGAGCTGGCGGGGGAGCACGCTCACCATGTCGGCGCGTTCCGCCTCCAGCACCGCGACGGCGCGTGCCACCAGGTCCGACGCGTGGCGCGTGTCCGCGTCGGTGAAGACGAGGATGTCGCCGCGGGCGGCCCGGTAGCCCTGCCAGCACGCCCACGGCTTGCCGATCCAGCCGTCCGGCAGCGCCTCACCGGGCACGACGCGCACGCGGTCGTCTTTCTCGGCGAGAGCCTCGGCGAACTCCAGCGTGCCGTCGCTGCTCCGGTCGTCCACGATGACGATCTCCACATCGTGGTACGACGTGTCCAGGATCCCGGCTAGGCAGGCCGGCAGGTGGCCCGCCTCGTTCCGGGCCGGGATGATGACGGAGACGCACGGGCCCTGGACGGGCTCGTAGTCCTGCAGCCTGGGCCGCTTCCAGAGCAGCATCGGCAGCGCCACGAACGCCAGGACCAGCCAGGGCAGTGCCAGGGCAAGGGCAGTCATGCGCCCCAAGCTACGCGGCGAGCCGGCGGTGGCAACGTGGGACGGCCGGCGGGGGCGGCGGCGTCCGCCACGCGCAGCCGGCCTTGCCGTCGTCGTTCACGGCGCCCTACCTTCGCGCATGGACTGGAACGACTGGCGCGCCGAGTTTCCCATCCTGGCGCGGACCGCCTATCTGAACAGCTGCTCGCTGGGCGCTCTGTCGAACCGGGCCGTGGACGCGGTGGCCCGGTTCCACGAAGACTGGCACACCTACGGCGCCTCGGCCTGGTACGAGATCTGGCTCGGTCGGCTCGACGAGCTGCGCCGACGGGTGGCCGCCCTCCTCGGCGCCAGGCCCCGGGAGGTCGCCCTGGCCCCGTCCGTCTCCGCCGCCCTCACCGTCATGGCCTCGACGCTGGACTACCAGCATCGGCCGCGCGTCGTGGTGGCCGAGCTGGACTTCCCCACCCTGGCGTACCAGTGGATGGCCAGGCCGGACGCCGACGTGGTCCGGGTCCCATCCGAGGACGGCGCCACCATCGACCCCCAGCGCTTCGCCGACGTCGTGGATGAGTCCGTAGGGCTCATCGCCACCAGCCACGTGTTCTTTACGACGGGCGCGATCCAGGACCTGCGCACGCTGGCCGACATCGCACACGACGCCGGAGCCCTGCTCCTGGTGGACGCCTACCAGTCCGCCGGGCAGGTGCCCATCGACGTGCGGGCCGCCGACGTGGACATCCTCATCACGGGACCGCTGAAGTGGCTCCTGGGCGGACCCGGGCTGGCGTACCTCTACGTGCGCGAGGCGCTCCTGGGCTGGCTCCGACCCACCGTCGCCGGCTGGTTCGGCGCCCGGGACCAGTTCGACTTCGACAGCAGCCGTCTCGCGCTCCGTGACGATGCCCGGCGCTACGAGCAGGGCACGCCGGCCCTGCCCACCGCCCACAGCGCGCTGGCCGGCCAGGAGATCATCGACGAGATCGGCGTGGACGCCATCCGCGAGCGGAACCACTTCCTCACGGACCACCTCGTGGGGCTGGCCCACGAGCACGGCTTCGACATGCGCATCGCGCCCCGGCCCCGGGACCGGTCGGCCATCGTCATGATCGCCGACGCGGATCCCCACGGCGCCGTACGCCACCTGGCGGAACGTCACATCGTCGTGGATGCGCGGCCGGGCTACGTACGGGTTTCCCCGCACTTCTACAACACGCCGGAGGAGATCGAGGCGGTGATCGACGCGCTCCAGGAGTGGCGTCGGTGAGGGGACCCGACGACGCCTCCGGACCGGTCGGCCCCGGACCCGCCCGGGAGCCCCCGTCCCCGCCGGAGAGGCCCGGCATCACCCTGAGCGCGGCGCAGCGGGCCGTGGACGCCTGGATCTCCCGGTTCGAGGAAGGCTACTGGCCGCCGCTCACCAACCTGGCGCGGCTCGTGGAGGAGGTGGGCGAGCTGGCCCGCGAGCTGAACCACCGGTACGGCCACAAGCCGAAGAAGGCCGAGGAGCCGGACCAGGACCTGGGCCTCGAGCTGGCGGACATCCTCTTCGTCCTCCTCGCCCTGGCCAACGAGCAGGGCATCGACCTGGACGCCAAGTTCGCCGAGGTGCTCGAGAAGTACGAGGTGCGAGACGGGGAACGCTGGACGCGGCGTCGTTAGGCCGCGACCACGGCTGACGCCGAACACCCGGTCCCCCGTCACCGTCCAGGCCAGGAGCGCCGGCCCTCCCGTCTACACGGACCCCTCGACGAGCCACCACGCCGCCACCGCATGGGCGTGGGTGATCCCGCCGTCGCGGATCAGGCCGCCCACGGCCGACGGCGGCTCCAGCCGGACCCGCAGCTCCTCGTGGGGGTCGAAGTTCCGGCGCCCGTCCGCGAGACAGTCCCGGGCGAGCACGATGGGCATCCGGTTCGCCTGGATCGCCGGGTTCGGGTCCAGCACCGCCACCAGCTCGGTGGATCCCGGGCGGTAGCCGGTCTCCTCCTCCAGCTCCCGCGCGGCGGCCTGCTCCGGGCTCTCCCCCGGCTCCACCATTCCCGCCGGGAACTCCAGCGTGATGGCCTGCCGGCCGGGACGGTACTGCTCCACCATGACGAGCCGGCCGTCGGTGGTGACGGGCACGACCTGGACCCAGTCCGGCGCCTCCAGGACGAAGAAGTCGTGGAGCGGGCCGCCGTCGGGCGGCCGGGACCGGTCCCGGCGGATGCGGAAGATGCGGTAGTCCCCCACCGTCTCCGACGACGCGACCTGCCAGGGTGCCGGTCGGTCGCTCATACGCCCGCGATCGCAAGGATGCCGAGGATCACGCCGATGACCAGCAACGCCCAGGACGCGCTCGTGCCGAGGGGGCGCAGGATCCGCGTGAAGCCCAGCAGGGCCGTCAGGACGACCACCGCCGCCAGGATGAGGATGTACTCGCGCATAAGCACCTCAGGGCTCCAGCACGATGGTGCCGAACTGGCCGCCGTCCTCCAGCCGCTGGTGGGCGTCCCGGGCCCGGTCCAGTGGCCAGGCCACGTCCACCACCGGCTCGAGCTGCCCGTCGAAGACCAGCCCCATCACCTCCTCGAACTCGCGACGGTTGGACATGGTCGTGCCGATCACCTCGATCTGGTTCCAGAAGGCGCGCCGGATGTCCAGCGTGGCGTTCGGCCCCGTCGTGGCACCGTACACCACCAGCCGCCCCGCCTTCGTCAGCGCCCGTACGCAACCCTCGAAGGTCGCCTCGCCGACCGAGTCCAGCACGACGTCGACGCCGCGCTTGCCCGTGTCCTTCCAGACCTCCCGGGAGAAGTCCACCTCCGTCCGGTCGTAGACCACATCGGCGCCCAGCGCCTTCACCCGCTCGACGTGGGCGCCGCTGGTCACCGCGTAGACCCGGGCGCCGGCTAGGCGCGCGATCCGGATGGCCGCCGTGGAGACGCCCCCCGAGGCGCCCGTCACGAGCACCGACTCGCCGGGTCGCAGGCGCGCCCGGGACACGAGGGCGCGCCACGCCGTCAGGAAGACCAGCGGCGCGGCCGCGGCCTTGGCGGCATCGTACGCGTCCGGTAGCGGGTACAGGTTCCGGGCCGGGACCACCACGTACTCGGCGAATCCGCCCTGGGTGTGCTCGCCCAGGATGCGGTACGTGTCGCACAGGCTCTCCTCGCCCCGCCGGCACCACTCGCACCGGCCGCACCACAGCGACGGGTTCGCCACGTACCGGGCGCCGACCTCCACGTCCGGGGCGCCGGGTCCC
Organism: uncultured Gemmatimonadaceae bacterium; assembly: GCA_964416095.1. Taxonomy (GTDB): domain Bacteria; phylum Gemmatimonadota; class Gemmatimonadetes; order Longimicrobiales; family RSA9; genus CAYQCY01. Next base: position 4,713 of record CAYQCY010000034.1, on the reverse strand, counting down.
ACCGCGTCCACCACCCCGGCCACGTCGGACCCGCCGATGTGCGGCATCGTGGTCTCGATGGGCAGGCCGCGCCGGACCCACAGGTCCAGGTGGTTCATCCCCGCCGCCTCCACCCGCAGCCGCACCTCGCCCGGGCCCGGGTCCGGCGTCTCGACCTCCTCGACCCGCACCACGTCCGGGCCGCCGTGCTCGTGAAAGATGGCGGCGCGCATGAGCCTCCTTTCCCATGGCCGTTCACAGGTCGTGGGTACGGTAGGCGGCCCGGACGCTTCCCGCCACCTTCGCCGATCCCGCCGACCCCTCATCACCGGACCCGACCACGGCGTCCGTCCGTCTCTGTCCAGGTGTGCGACGACGCGCCGAGGCGGTTAACTTCACGGCGCCGCAAACCGTACCACACGAACGTGATGGATGACGAGCTGCTGAAGCGGATCCGGGAAGCGTCCGCGGCCGACGGCGAGGACGGCGACGTGCCCTTCGAGCTGGTCGATGCGGCGCGCGGCGAGTCCGTGGTGGACGGGTCGCCGGACCTGACCTTCCGCGGCTACGTGGAGAGGCACGACCGGCCGCCCGCCTTCGAGGGCATCGACGGCCAGCCGTACACCGTGGCCATCGACGTGGAGGAGACGGACGAGCCGGCCCGGCCCTGGGTCGCCTTCCTGGTCTTCGTGCGCTGGGCCGCCACGGGCGCGGGCATCATGGGCCACGTCGAGTCCGGCGATGTCGCTGTGGGCGAGAGCGAGGAAGAGGCCCGGGCCGGCGCGGAGAAGCTCACGCTGTACGATCTGAAGAGCGAGCTGGACGCCGCGATCCGGCGTCGTCGGGAAATGGAGAGCTGAGTGCTGAAGCAGACGCTGCTGTTCCTGAGCGAGAACGGAGTGGCGCGGGCGCTGGTGACCCACGCCCCGTTCGCCCGGGCGGTAGCCGGGCGGTTCGTGGCCGGCGAGACCAACGACGGCGCCATGAACGCGGCCCGGGAGATCAACCAGACCGGCATGACCGTCACCATGGACTACCTGGGCGAGTCGGTGGAGAGCCGGGACGACGCCCGGTCCGCCGCCGACGTCTACATCGAGCTCCTGGACCAAATGGACGCCGACGGGATCGACGGCGGCATCTCCATCAAGCTGACCCAGGTGGGTCAGGACATCGACGAGGGCTTCCTGCGGGAGAACGTGCTCCGCATCCTGGACACGGCGGCGCGGCACGACACCTTCGTCCGCTTCGACATGGAGGACGGCGACCACACCCAGCCGACGCTCGACTTCGTCCGGTCGCTCTGGGACCAGGGCACCCGAAACATCGGCATCGTGCTCCAGTCCTACCTGTACCGCACCCGGGACGACGCACGCATGGCCAACGAGGCGGGCATTCCCGTCCGGCTCTGCAAGGGCGCGTACCGGGAGCCCGCGTCCATCGCCTTCCAGGACAAGGCCGACGTGGACCGCAACTTCGTCGAGACCATGAAGCTGCTCCTGGCCGACGGGAACGACCCCGCCATCGCGACCCACGACGAGGCCATGCTCGACGCCACCAAGGCGTTCGCCCGGGAGCGCGGCATCGACCCGTCCGGCTTCGAGTTCCAGATGCTCTACGGCATCCGCCGCGACCTCCAGCGGCAGCTCGTCGACGATGGCTACAGGATGCGCGTCTACCTCCCCTTCGGCGACGCCTGGTACCCCTACCTCATGCGACGCATGGCCGAGCGGCCCGCGAACATGTTCTTCGTGCTGAACAACGTGCGCAGGGAGCTGTTCTCGAAGAGCCCACGAAGATGATCCGACCTTGAGCCAGGACAGAGCCGCCTTCCTCCGGATCACCGAGATCTTCCACAGCATCCAGGGCGAGAGCACCTGGTCCGGTCTCCCGTGTACCTTCGTGCGGCTCACGGGCTGCCCGCTCCGATGTGTCTGGTGCGACACCGAGTACTCCTTCCACGGCGGCGAGCGCCTGACGCTGGGCACCGTCATGGAAGAGGTGGAGCGCTACGGGACGCCGCTGGTGGAGATCACCGGTGGGGAGCCGCTGGTCCAACGGAATGCCTTCGTCCTGGCCGAGCGGTTGCTGGACGCGGGCTACACGGTGCTCGTGGAGACCTCGGGCGCGGTGGACATCGCGCCGCTGGACGACCGGGCCCACGTCATCATGGACCTGAAGTGTCCGGGCTCCGGCGAGGCTTCGAAGAACCTGTGGTCCAACCTGGACCACCTCTCGGAGCGGGACGAGCTGAAGTTCGTCCTGGCGGACCGGAACGACTACGAGTGGGCCCGGGACGTGGTGCGGGAGCGAGGCCTGGACGAGCGGGTCCGGTCGGGCGCGCTCCGGGCCATCCTCTTCTCGCCGGTCCACGGCGCCGTGAAGCCGGACGCGCTGGCGGGGTGGATCCTGGAGGACCGGCTCCCGGTCCGGCTCCAGGTCCAGCTCCACAAGGCGATCTGGGGCGGCGACGTCAGGGGCGTCTGACCCGGGCCCCGCTCAGTCCCGCGCCGCTTCCAGCACGGCCGCCCGCAGGCGCGGCCACACGTGGACGGCCAGGCGCAGGAAGTTGGCCCGCTTCTCCGGTCGCTCCGCCAGGTACGCCCACGCCGGAGCGCCGCCCTTCTCGGCGTTGCAGACACGACAGGCGGTGACCAGGTTGCCCGCCGAGTTGTCCCCGCCCTTCACCCTCGGCTCCACGTGGTCCACGGTGAGTGCCGCCGGCTCGAACCGCTCGCCGCAGTAGACGCACGTGCAGTCGTCCCGGCGGAAGACCCGGTCGCGCTTGCTCTCCTCGCCGCGGGGCGGCGGCAGCCGGCCGCCTCTCATGTCGCCGCCCGGGTCCGGTCGGGCGGGAGCCGTTGCAGCCGGACCGGCCTTCCGGTACAGTCAGGGCCATGGATCCGCGCATCGACACCCTCGCCGGGGTCCTGGACGCGCGCACCGCCCTGCAGCTCCCCCGCCACGACGAGACCATCGAGGCCGGCGTGCTGCTCGTGCTCCGGACCCGGGACCCGCTCGAGCTTCTCATCATCAAGCGCGCCGAGGTGGCGGGCGACCCGTGGTCCGGCCACATGGCGCTGCCCGGCGGACGCCGCGAGGACCGGGACCGGGACCTGCTCCGGACGGCGCTGCGGGAGACGCGGGAAGAGACGGGCATCCTCGTGCCCGACGCTGCCGTCTTCGGCCGCCTGGACGAGGTGCGGCCCCGGACGCGTCGCCTGGTTCCCATCATCATCGCGCCCTTCCTGGCCGCCGTGCCGGCGGAGACCGAAGGCACGCCGAGCCCCAGGGAGGTGGACGCGGTGATCTGGGTGCCCGTCCCGGCGCTGGGGAGCGAGGAAGCGGTCAGCGAGGTCGTCATCGACCTGGAACGCGAGTCCCGGGCCTTCCCATCGCTGACCTACAACGATCACGTGATCTGGGGACTGACCCACCGGATCCTCACACAGTTCCTGGATGTCGCCGGGGCCGCCGGACTGGTCTGAGGCCGGGCGCGCCACACGGCCCCTCCCCATCCGCCTCGCCGCCCCGGGCGCGGTGGACCGACGGGGATGCCGTCTCATGGCGCCGAAGCTAGGGGCACACGGGGCACCACGCCACGGCGGGCGAGCCGTGTCGGCGCGCCGGCCGATTGCAGGTTGCGGGGGCCCGGACGGTCCGTGCAGATTTGGGGGCCTATGAATCTGCCGGAGCGTGCGAGCGGATCCTCGTCCCCGCCCCTCGAGCAGCAGCCGGGCACGACCGTGGCGCCCGAGCTGCCGCTGGCGATCCTGGAGGCGGTGCGGACCCACGACCGGCCGCTGGAGGTGCTGGAGGAGGAGGACCTCTCCGCCAGCCTGCCCCGGCGGCTCGGGCTCACGGGTGTCGTGGAGATCCAGATCCGCCGGTACCGGGACGCCGTGAGGCGCGGGCGGGGCATCCCGCTGGCCGACGTGGAGCACCTCCTCCGCCTGGTCCTTCGGCGCCCGGACGCCGGCGCCATCCTGCGGGAGGCCGGGTACGACGTCGCCCACAGGCTGCTCCGCCGGCGGGCGAGCCGGCTCCTGGGCCACCTGCCCCTGCCCGGCCGGGTGGCGCGGGCCATCGCCCGGCGCACGACGCTGCGCCTGCTCCAGAAGATCGCCGGTGCGGGGACGGTCAGGCTGGATGGCCCGCCGCTCACGGCTACGATCAACGGCGCCGTCACGGCGATGCGGGGCGAGCACGGGACGGGCTGCGTGCTCTACGCCGCCGCCATCGAGGAGACGGTGCACCTGGTCACGGGACACCGACCCGACATCCAGGAGACGGCCTGCGCGGCCGGAGACGGGGACGCCTGCAGATGGACGCTCGTGTCGTGAGGGAGCAGGTGCAGGACGTCCGGTATTTCGGTCTGGACGAGGCGAACCAGACGCTGCCCCTGGTCCGGCGCATCGTGACCGACATCGTGGACATGTACCCGGGCGTCCAGCGCAAGCTCGCGACCCTCCGCAAGCTGGCGGCGCTGCCCGAGGAAGAAAGCCTGACCCGCCGCATGGAAGACCTGCGGGACCAGCTCGAAGGCGATTCGGACGTCCTGAACGGGTTCCTGAGCGAGCTGTCCCAGATCGGGTGCGAGTTCAAGGGCTTCGAGGATGGCCTGGTGGACTTCCACGCCTGGCTGGACGGCCGGCCGGTGCTCCTCTGCTGGAAGCTGGGCGAGGACCGGATCGAGTGGTGGCACGAGCCGGACGGCGGCTTCGCCGGGCGTCGTCC
>CAYQCY010000033.1:0-29472 GCA_964416095.1 uncultured Gemmatimonadaceae bacterium | reverse complement strand
GACGCGCCGCGATGAACGCGCATGAGGACGCCGCATGAGGACGCCACGTTGACAGAATCCGACCATACTGTCATTTTTTTTAGCTATGCTACGAATTGACCTCGTGCAGGTGGCGCGTGTCGGGCGCGTCGAGGTCGAGGCGGACGTGCCGCCGGACAGCCCGCTCCTGGCCGATACGGACGTGACGCTGGCCGGGCCGCTGCAGGTGCGGTTGGAGGCGCAGGAGGTCGGGGATGGCGTGGTGGTGCGGGGCACGGTAACCGGCGACGTGCGTTGGGAGTGCCGACGCTGTCTGACGGAGGTGGTGCGGACGGTGTCGGAGGAGGTCGCGTTCCTGTTCGAGGACGAGGCTTCGGCGGAAGAGGCAGACGGCGAGTTGTACGCGTTGCCGGAGCGGGGCGTGGAGCTGGACGTGGGCGAGGCGGTGCGGGAACACTTCGTGCTGGCGGTTCCGCGCTTCGTGGTGTGCAGGGAAGGCTGTCGTGGATTGTGCCCTCGGTGCGGGAAGAACCTGAACGAGGGGCCGTGTGACTGCGAGGTCGACGAAGTGGACGAGCGCTGGGCGCCGCTGCGAAAGCTGGCGGATTGAGGAGAGGACATGGCGGTACCGAAGAAGCGGACATCGAAGCAGCGTAAGCGGAAGCGTCGCACGCACCAGAAGGCGGACGTTCCGGGTGTGGTGAAGTGCGAGACGTGCGGGGACCCGAAGCTGCCGCATCGGGTGTGCCCGACGTGTGGTACGTACCGCGGCGAGCAGGTAGTCCGGATCGACGACCTCTAAGGGGGGCGGGTGCGCATTGCGCTGGACGCGATGGGCACGGATCGTCACCCCGCCGTGGAGGTGGAGGGGGCGATCGAGGCGCTGCATTCGCTGCGGGGCGAGTTCGAGATCGCCCTTGTTGGAGACCGGACCCGCATCGAGGCGGAGCTGACCCGGCTTGGTTGGGCCGGGTCGGGCCGCCTCGCCGTCATCCACGCGTCGGAACGTGTGGAGCCGGGAGAGAGCCCGGCGACGGCGGTACGGCGGAAGCCGGACTCGTCCATCGTGCGGGGTCTGGCGCTCCAGCGTGATGGCGAGGCGGACGCGTTCGTGAGCGCCGGCTCGACGGGCGCCGTGATGGCGGCGTCGCTGTTCATTCTGAGGCCTGTGGCGGGTGTGGACCGTCCGGCGGTCGCCACGGTACTCCCCACCGCGGCGGGGCCGGTGGTGCTGGTGGATGCCGGGGCCAACGTGGACAGCAAGCCGGGGCAGCTGGTGCAGTGGGCGCGGCTGGGCGTGGTGTACGCCCAGGATGTGCTGGGGCTGGGGGATCCGCGGGTGGGCCTCCTGAATATCGGCGAAGAGCCGGAGAAGGGGAATGAGGTGGCGGTGGAGACCCACCGCCTCCTGGCGGAGACGGAGCTGCGCTTCGTGGGCAACGTGGAGGGCCGGGACATCATCGGCGGGCCGTGTGATGTGCTGGTGGCGGACGGGTTCGTGGGGAACGTGCTGCTCAAGTTCTACGAGTCGGTGGCGGCGTTCGTGTCCCGGCTGCTCATGCGCGAGGTCGAGGCGGCGGGTGTGACGCTGCACCTGGACGAGGTGACCCGGGTGCTGGACTCCACGGAGTACGGAGGCGCGCCGCTGCTCGGGGTGAACGGCCTGTCGATCATATGTCACGGCGACTCGCCGCCGCGGGCCATCGCGAACGCGGTGCGGGTTGCGCTGGAAGCCTCGCGGAGCCACATGGTGGGTCACATTCGAGGGACCGTGGCCCGTGCGGGCCTGCGGGAGTCCGGCGGCGCGCCGGTGGACGTGGTGTGACGGTGGCCGCGCCGCTGGAAGGAGTGGAAGGAATGGAGCGTTCATGAAGGAGCCCACGCCGAAGGTCGAGGTGGTGTCGACGGGCCGGTACCTGCCGGACCGTGTCCTGACGAACCATGACCTGGAAGGGATGTTCGACACCTCCGACCAGTGGATCCGGGAGCGGACCGGCATCCGGGAGCGCCGGATCGCGAGCGACGGCATGGGTGCCGCCGAGATGGGAGCGGAGGCGGCGAAGATCGCCATGGAGCGAGCGGACCTGCATGCCGGCGAGTTCGACGTGATCGTGGTCTCCACGGCCACGCCGGACCGCCTGCTGCCCTCGACGGCGTGCGACATGCAAGCGCTGCTGGGAGCGAAGAACGCAGCCGCCTACGACATCGCGGCGGCCTGCTCCGGGTTCATCTACGGCATGGAGATCGCCGAGGGCCATCTGGTGTCCGGACGGGCGGAGATCGCCCTGGTGGTGTCGACGGAGAAGATGAGCGCCATCGTGGACTGGAACGACCGGTCCACGGCGGTCCTCTTCGGCGATGGCGCCGGGGCGGCGGTGCTGCGACGGGCGGACAACGGGCGCGGGATCCTGTCGAGCTTCATGCGGTCCGACGGCACGCTGGCCGAGCTCCTCTGGCGGCCCGGCGGCGGGACGAGGATGCCTCTCGACGAGGCCATGCTGACGAACGGGGCGTATTTCGTGAAGATGAAAGGTCGCGAGGTCTTCAAGGCGGCGGTCCGCTCCATGGGGGAGGCGGCGGACCAGGCGCTGCTGCACGCCGGCCTGACCGGGGAGGAGATCGATCTCCTCATCCCCCACCAGGCGAACATCCGGATCATCGAGGCGCTGGCGAAGTATGCCAGGATCCCCATGGACAAGGTCTACGTGAACGTGGACCGGGTGGGCAACATGAGCTCGGCCACGATCCCCGTCGCTCTGGACGAGGCGGTGGAGCAGGAGCGGGTGGGCCCCGGCGACAACATCCTGACGGTGGCCTTCGGCGCCGGCTTCACGTGGGCCGCCAACGTCATCCGGTGGTAGGCCTGCTCTTTCCGGGCCAGGGTGCCCAGTTCGTCGGGATGGGCCGGGACCTGGCTGCGCGGTTCCCGGCGGCCCGGGCGGTCTTCGAAGCGGCGGATGACGCGCTGGGCGCGCCGCTCTCGCGGATCGCCTGGGAGGGCCCCCAGGAGGAGCTGACGGCGACCCGCAACGCGCAGCCGGCGATCCTGACCCACTCGGTGGCCGTGCTGCGTGTGCTCGGGGAGCGGCTGGACGGGGCGCTGGCCGCGGGCCATTCGCTGGGAGAGTTCACGGCGTACCTTGCGGCGGACAGCCTGGACTTCGAGGCTGCGGTACGCGCCGTGCGCCGGCGCGGCGAGCTGATGTACGAGACCGGGCTGGAGCGGCCGGGTGCCATGGCCGCCGTGCTGGGTCTGGACGACGAGGCGGTGGACGCGCTCTGCGACGCGGCGACGACCGGGGAGGCGGTCTGCGTCCCGGCGAACTACAATGCCCCGTCACAGGTCGTGATCAGCGGTGATGTGGCCGCGGTGGAACGGGCGGTGGAGCGGGCCGTGGAGGTGGGTGCCAGACGGGTGGTGCGGTTGAACGTGTCGGGTGCGTTTCATTCACCCCTCATGGCTGCGGCCGAGAACGGGCTGCGGGAGCACCTGGAGCGGGTCGACGTGCGAGCGCCCGCCTTCCCGGTGATCTCCAACGTCACGGCCGAGCCGGTGGAGGATCCGGCGGAGGCGCGGCGCCTGCTGGTTCGGCAGCTCACGTCGCCGGTACGCTGGGCCTCGTCCATGCGGACCATGGTGGACCAGGGTGTCACGGAGCTGTACGAGCTGGGCCCCGGAAGCGTGCTGGCGGGGCTCGTGCGTCGCATGGATCGGAGCGTCGAGGTGACGAGCCTCGGCACGGCGGAACAGCTGGCGGAGTTCCTGGACTCGTGACGGACGAACGGCGGGAGCTGGACGGACAGGTCGCGCTGGTGACGGGTGGCAGCCGGGGCATCGGTCGTGCCATCGCCGAGGCGTTGGCCCGGGCCGGTGCCCGGGTGGCCGTGGTGGCCCGGGACCTGGACCGGGCCCAGGCGACGGCGGACGCCCTCCCGGGTGGACCCCACGGGGCGGTGGCCTGCGACGTGGCGGATGCGGACGCGACGGCCGCCACGGTGAAACAGGTGGAAGACGAGCTGGGTTCGCTGGACATCCTGGTGAACAACGCCGGCGTGACGGAGGACAACATGCTGGTCCGTCTGTCCGAAGAGGCCTGGGACCGGGTCATCGCCACGAACCTCAAGGGCGCCTTCAACATGATCCGGGCGGCGTCCCGGGGCATGATGCGTCGGCGGAGCGGCCGCATCGTGAACATCACGAGCGTGGTCGGGCTCACGGGGAACAAGGGGCAGGCCAACTACGCCGCCTCCAAGGCTGGTCTCGTGGGGCTGACCAAGTCGGTGGCCCGGGAGCTGGCCGCGCGGAACGTGCTCTGCAACGCGGTGGCGCCGGGCTTCATCGAAACGGACATGACGGCGGAGCTCGGTGAGGAAGCCCAGGCCGCGCTGCTGGACCGGATCGCTCTGGGGCGCCTCGGCACCCCGGCGGACGTGGCCGGCGTGGTCCGGTTCCTGGTCGGACCCGACGCCGGGTACATGACCGGTCAGGTCCTGGTCGTCGACGGTGGAATGGTCATGTGACGGATGGTGGGAAACACTTCAACCGAAAGGGGATGAGATGTCGGAGATCGAATCGAAGGTGACGGAGATCATCGTGAACGAGCTGGGCGTCGAGCCGGAGAAGGTGACGCCGGACGCGTCGTTCGTGGAAGACCTGGGTGCGGACTCCCTGGACACGGTCGAGCTGGTCATGGCCTTCGAGGAAGAGTTCGGCATGGAGATCCCCGATGAGGACGCCGAGCAGCTCCAGACGGTCGGCGATGCGATCCGCTACCTGCGGGAGCAGCAGGGCGACTGAGTCGGCTTCGGGGACAGCATGGAGACGCATTCGGAACGCGGTCACCGCGTCGTCGTGACCGGGATGGGTCTGATCACGCCGGTCGGGAACGACAGGGACACGGCGTGGCAGGCCCTCCTGGCGGGCACGAGCGGCGCGGGGCCCATCACCCGGTTCGAGACCGACGCGTTCGACGTCCGGTTCGCCTGCGAGGTGAAGGGGTTCGACCCCGGGGCCTATCTGGACCGGAAGGAGATCCGCCGGACGGACCGGTTCGCCCACTTCGCCATCGGCGCTTCCCACCAGGCCATGGAGCAGGCCGGGCTTCTCGACCGCCTCGACGGCGTGGACCGGGACCGTGCGGGCGTCCTCATCGGGAGCGGCATCGGCGGCATCGCCACCTTCGAGGACCAGACCCGTACCATGATCGAACGTGGGCCACGGCGCGTGAGCCCGTTCTTCGTGCCCATGTTCATCCCGGACATCGCCGCCGGCCTGGTCTCCATGCGCTACGGCCTCCGGGGGCCCAACTACGCCACGGTCTCCGCCTGCGCGTCCAGCGCCCACGCCGTGGGCAACGCCTATCGCGCCATCGAGCGCGGCGAAGCCGACATCATGGTCGCCGGCGGCGCCGAGGCCTCCATCACGCCCCTCACCGTGGCGGGCTTCTCCAACATGAAGGCCCTCTCCACCCGCAACGACGACCCGGCCACCGCCAGCCGGCCCTTCGATGCCCACCGGGACGGGTTCGTCCTCGGCGAAGGCGCCGGCGTCCTCGTCCTCGAGTCCCTCCAGCACGCGCAGGACCGCGGCGCCACCATCCACGGCGAGATCGTGGCCTTCGGCCAGAGCGCGGACGCGTATCACCTCACGGCGCCGGCCCCCGAGGGCGCCGGCGCCCAGCTCGCCATGCGCCACGCCCTGGAGCAGGCCGGCATCGGGCCCGAGGACGTGGTTTACATCAACGCCCACGGCACCTCCACCCCTGCCAACGACCTGAACGAGACCCTGGCCATCAAGGCCGTCTTCGGCGACCACGCTTACGACCTCGTCGTAGGCTCCACCAAGTCCATGACCGGACACCTCCTCGGTGGCGCCGGCGGCGTCGAGGCCGTCATCGCCACCCTGGTCTGCGCTACGGGCGACATCCCGCCCACCATCAACTTCGAGGAACAGGACCCGGAGTGCGACCTGGACTACGCCCACCAGGGACGGGTGGAACGGCCCGTCGAGGTGGCCCTCACCAACTCCTTCGGGTTCGGCGGCCACAACGTCTGTCTCACCGTCCGGCGCTGGGACACGTAGCGTCCGCCGGCCGGCTCGGGGCACCAGGGGGAGACGACGCGGCCGCGTCGTCTCCCCCTTCGTCCATGGCTTGTCCGGTCATGCCAACTCGTCTATTCTAGGGTGTCCGACTTTGTGGACGCGCATATGAGGAATTCGTGGATATGGCGACGGTTCTGACGGATGCCGCGGACGTGACGCCGCAGGACGAGCGGCTGGCACCGATCATGGAGAAGGTGGAGGCCGGGGAGCGGCTGACGCAGGGCGATGGGGTGGTGCTGTACGAGACGAAGGACCTGCTTACGGTGGGCGCTCTGGCGGATCGGGTGAACCGGAGGAAGAACGGGGACCGGGTGTTCTTCGTGGCGAACCAGCACCTGAACCCGACGAACGTGTGCATCCTGCGGTCGGTGTGCGTGTTCTGCTCGTTTGCGCGGAAGCCGACGGAGGACGGGGCGTACACGCAGACGCTGGACGAGGTGTTCGCGGAAGCGGCGGTGGCGAAGGACACGCCGGTGCGGGAGTTCCACATCGTGGGTGGCCTGCACCCGAAGCTGAAGCTGGACTACTACGAAGAGCTGTTCCGGGGATTGAAGGAGCGACACCCGGGCGTGGAGCTGAAGGCGCTGACGGCGGTGGAGATTGCGCACCTGGCGCGGATGGAGAAGACCAGCGTCGAGGATGTGTTGCAGCGGCTGCAGGCCGCTGGACTGGACACCATGCCGGGTGGTGGTGCGGAGGTGTTCTCGCGGGGCGTGCGGGCGAGCATAGCGGACCGCAAGCTGGCGGCGGAGGAGTGGATCGATGTGCACCGTAAGGCCCACGGGCTGGGGATCCGGACGAACTGCACGATGCTGTACGGGCACGTGGAGACGTACCGGGACCGGGTGGGCCACCTGGCCATGCTCCGGGATCTGCAGGACGAGACGGGCGGGTTCCTGACGTACATCCCGCTGGCGTACCATCCGGACAACAACGAGCTGGGCGTGGAGCTGGGCCGGCAGGGGACGGCGACGACGGGGATGGACGATCTGAAGAACCTGGCGATCGGCCGGCTCTTCCTGGACAACTTCGACCACATCAAGACCCACTGGGTCATGAACACGGCGAAGATCAGCCAGGTCGCGCTGCACTTCGGCGTGGACGACCTGGAGGGCACGGTGGTGAAGGAACGGGTGTACCACATGGCCGGTGCGGAGACGCCCACGGGCCTGAGCTGGGACGGGATCATCCGGTTGATCAAGGATGCGGGCCGGAGGCCGGTGGAGCGGGACGCCAGCTACCGCGAGCTCAAGGAGTGGTAGGAGGGGCGCGCGGGGGCGTACGCGGTGCGGACGGGAAGGTGCGGAGAATGGGTCACGAGACGATGGGCATGGAGGAAACGCCGCGAGAGCGGCGGGAGCTGCCGATCCTGCAGCGGGTGGCGCCGCGGCGTCGGGCCCCGACGCCGGAAGGCTCGGTGGGCTACGGCGAGCCGGCGCCGCAGGCGCGGTACGTACCGCAGCCGTTGGAAGCGCGACCCCATGCGGAGGCCATCGGCGAGTGGCGCGAGGTTCTGCGGGAAACGCCGCTGCTGTCGCTCGGCGCCCGTGCGGACGCGCTGCGACGGCAACGGGCGCCGGCGGACGTGGTGACCTACATCGTGGACCGGAACATCAACTACACGAACCTCTGCATCACGGACTGCAAGTTCTGCGCGTTCTATCGCCGTCCGCAGGACGACGAGGCGTACGTCCTGAGCTACGAGGAGATCGGTCGGAAGATCAACGAGACGAAGGAGCTGGGCGGCGTCCAGATCCTCATGCAGGGCGGGCACAACCCGTACCTGCCGTTGGACTGGTACACGGGCCTCCTGGACTACATCAAGGAGAAGCACCCGATCCACGTCCACGGCTTCAGCGCGTCGGAGATCGAGGTGATCTCGCGGGTCGCGAAGCTCCCGGTGGACGAGGTGCTCCGACAGCTGCACGAGGCGGGCCTGGACTCCATGCCCGGAGCGGGCGGCGAGATCCTGGTGGACGCGGTGCGGGACGTCATCGCACCCAAGAAGATCGACGCGGCCCGCTGGCTGGAGATCCACGAGGCGGCCCACGAGATGGGCATGCACACCACCGGCACCATGATGTACGGCGTGGGGGAGACGTGGGAGGATCGGCTCGAGCACATGCTGAAGCTGCGGGCGGTGCAGGAGCGGAGCGTGGCCCGCGGCGCCGGCCGGTTCACGGCGTTCATCGCGTGGTCGTTCCAGCCGGCGCACACGGAGATGGCGCAGTGGGAGCTGCCGCACGGGACCGGGATGGACTACCTTCGCATCACGGCGCTGAGCCGGCTCGTGCTGGAGAACGTGGCGAACATCCAGGTCTCGTACGTGACGCAGGGCCCGAAGATGGCCCAGGTCGCCCTGCGGTTCGGCGCCAACGACTTCGGCTCGCTCATGATCGAGGAGAACGTGGTGAGCGCCGCGGGGGTCGATTTCATCATGCCGGAGGACGAGATCCGGCGGCTCATCGAGGACGCGGGCTTCACACCGCGGCGTCGCTACCAGGATTATCGACTGGTGGAGGAGGGAGATTCCGGTTGCCCCTGCTGTGCGTGGCGGGCGCCGGTGGCGGTGTGACATGACGCGCGCGCGGGACCGGGACGGGCGGTGATGCCCAGGGGCCGCGGCGGATGAGCCGTCGGGTGGCCATGCGCGGGAGGGGCCGATGACGGATGTACGGACGGGCATCGGGTACGATTCCCATCGCTTCGACCCGGGACGGCCTCTGATCCTGGGCGGCATAGCCATCCCCGATGCCCCCGGTCTGGCGGGCCACTCGGACGCCGACGCGGTGGCCCACGCCCTGGCCGACGCACTCCTGGGTGCGGCCGCCCTGGGCGACATCGGCACCCATTTCCCTCCCGACGACGACACCTGGAAGGGCGCGGACTCCATGGAGCTGCTAGGGGTGGTCGTGCGCCTGGTCCACGAGGCCGGGTACCGGGTGTGCAACGTGGACGTGACGGTCGTCTGCGAGCGGCCCAGGATCGGCCCCCACGGGCCGGCCATGCGGAAGCGCCTGGCGCAGGTGCTCGGAGTGGCGCCCGCGGACGTGTCGGTGAAGGGCAAATCCAACGAGGGCCTCGGCTGGATCGGCCGCGGGGAAGGGCTGGCCACCCTCGCCGTCGCCGCTCTGGCCCCCGAGCCGTGACGCCTTCCCGGGGTGAATGCCGGTGACCGATCAGATCCTCGGGGCCTTCGGCTCGCTGCCACCCCTGATCATCTACCTGCTGCTGGGCGCCGGTGCGGCGGTGGAGAACGTCATTCCGCCGATCCCGGCCGACACCTTCGTGCTGCTGGGCTCCTTCCTGGTCGTGCGCGGCGATGCCCAGGCCTGGACCGTCTTCCTCGTCACCTGGCTCGCCAACATCATCTCGGCGTACGCCGTGTACGGGCTGGCCCGGAAGTACGGCGACGCCTTCTTCGGGCGTCCCATCGGCCACTGGCTGCTCCACCCGAAGCAGCTGGAGCAGATCGGCCTGTTCTACGACAAGTGGGGCGTGCCCGCCATCTTCCTCAGCCGGTTCCTGCCGGCGTTCCGTGCCATGGTCCCTGTCTTCGCAGGCGTGACCAAGCTCCCCTTCGGACGGGTGGTCCTGCCCGTCGCCCTGGCCTCCGGGCTCTGGTACGGCGCGCTCGTGATGTTGGGCCGCTTCGCCGGCGAGAACATCCATGTGGTCGTCAATGCCTTCAGCCACGTGAATACGGCTTTGCTGGTGGTGGCCGGCGTTCTCGCCGCGGGACTCGGCTACTGGTGGTGGCGCAGCCGCCACAGGCACAGGCACTGACGTGTACCACCTGGACCGGTTCTACGACTACCTGGAGTTCGAGCGGGGCCTCTCCCCGCGCACGCTGGACGCGTACGCACGCGATGTCGTCCGGCTGGTGGATTATCTGGAGGCGCATGGCACGGTGCAACCCGGTGATGCAGCGGCGGATGACCTCCGCGAGTTCGTGTATCACCTGAAAGACCAGGGTCTGGCGGCGTCCTCGATCCGGCGGGCGCTGTCCGCGCTGCGTACCTACTACGCGTTCCTGGTGGCGGAGGGGCTGGCGGAGACGGATCCCACGGAGCACGTGGAATCGCCCCGGACCTGGCGCCGCCTGCCCGACGTGCTTCGCCTCGACGAGGTGGAGCGGCTGCTGGAGGCGCCGGACCCGGACGACCGGCTCTTCTGGCGGGACCGGGCGATGCTGGAGTTCGCCTACGCCTCGGGCGTGCGGGTGGGGGAGCTCATCGCGTTGCGCACCCGTGACCTGGCTCTGGACGAGGGGATGGCGACGGTCTACGGGAAGGGGGCCAAGGAGCGCATCGTGCCGGTGGGCCGGAGCGCGGTGGCGGCGCTGAGGACCTACCTGCGGGAAGCACGGCCCCGCCTGGACCGGGGGGAAGGGGAGGGGGTGGTGTTTCTCAATGCCCGGGGACGCCCGCTGAGCCGGATGGGCGTGTGGAAGATCTTGCGGAAGCACGTGGAGCGGGCGGGCATCGAGAAGCGGGTGACGCCGCATACGCTGCGGCACACCTTCGCCACGCACCTGCTGGAGGGTGGCGCGGACCTGGCGGCGGTCCAGGAGATGCTGGGTCATGCGGACATTGCCACGACCCAGGTCTACACCCACGTGGACCGGGAGTACCTCCAGGACGTGCACCGGAAGCACCACCCGCGGGCCTGAGGCCGGGCCGCCGGCTGGTGCGCCGTAAGGAGGACGGTATCTTGTAAGGGCGGAGCCGCCTCGGGATCGAATTCGAGGTCGAATTCGATTTCGATGTCGAGTCCGGCGGGGTGGGATTCGCGGGGTGATGCGGGCGCGTGGAGAGGCGCGACATGGTCCTGGTCCTGGACAACTACGACTCCTTCACCTGGAACCTGGTCCAGCTTCTGGGCGAGCTGGGCGAGGCGGTGGAGGTGCGTCGGAACGACGAGGTGACGGTGGAGCAGATCCGTGGCCTGGATCCGCATCGCATCGTGATCTCGCCGGGTCCCTGCACGCCGGCGGAGGCCGGCGTCAGTGTCGATGTGGTGCGGGAGCTGGGTCGGGAGCGGCCGATCCTGGGCGTCTGCCTGGGGCACCAGGCGGTGGGGGTGGCGTACGGGGCCCGGGTGGTACGGGCACGACGGCTGATGCACGGAAAGACGTCGCCCGTGGCCCACACGGGGGGCGGGGTGTTCGAGGGCGTGGCGTCCCCGGTCCGGGTCATGCGCTACCACTCCCTGGTGCTGGGCCGTGACGGCCTGCCCGAAGAGTTGGAGGTGGTGGCCTGGACCGCGGAGGCCGGGTGGGAGGACGAGATCCAGGCCGTACGGCACCGGACCGACCCGGTTTGGGGGGTCCAGTTCCATCCGGAGTCCATCGGCACGGAGGCGGGGCGGCGGATCGTGGACAACTTTCTGAGGCTGGCATGAGGCGCGGGGGCGCATTGCTGGTGCTGCTCTGGGCCGTCGCCGGCCCCACCGGCGCCCAGCAGGTGGAGCGGGTCGGGTCTGCGGACGTGGCGTTGGATCGGCGCATCGGTCGGTTGCTCCAGTCCCCTGCCACCCGACTGGTGACCAGGGATACCTTCGTGGTTGCGGGCGACACGGTGGATGCGGATGTCCTCGTTCTGGGCGAGGCGAGCGTGGTCCTGGAGGGGACGGTCACCGGCGACCTGGTCACGGTGGACGGTGGGCTGTTCATCCGGGCCGGGTCCCGGGTGAACGGGGACGTGGTGAACGTGGGGGGCGGCCTGTACCGGTCGTTCCGTGCCCAGATCGGCGGCCGGATCATCGATCTCCCGGATGCGCCGTACTACGTGGAGGACCGTCCGGGCGACCGGCTGGTCATCGTGGCGCGGGCGACTCCCGTCCGGTTCCGTCTGGACGGTGCGCTGGGCTTCCACCCGCCGCTGTACGACCGGGTGAACGGCGTCTCGCTGGATTGGGGCGCCGCCTACGACCTCCCCATCGTGGGTCCCCTGCAGCCGACGGTGCACGGCTCGGTGGGTGTGCGGACGGAGCGGGGCGCCTTCGAGTGGGGCGGCGACATGGCGCTGCGCTGGGGGGCCGTGACGCTGTCCGGCGGCATCGAACGGGCGACCCGCACACCGGATGCGTGGCTGCGCGACGACATCGTGAACTCGCTCAGCTACGTCTGGGACGGCGACGACTACCGGAACTACTACGAGGCGGACCGCACCTTCGCCCGGGCCACCTACGAGCTGGGCGGCGAGCGGAAGCAGATGCACGCGGCTGTTGGAGTGGAGGGTCAGATCGAGGAGGGCCGCTCCCTGCCGGGCGGCACGCCTTGGACGCTGCTGGGCGAGTCGATCCGGCCCAACCCGGCCATCGACGACGGGCGTCTCGTGAGCGGATCGGGGATCCTGCGCGTGGAGTGGACGGGCCTCACGACGGTGCTCCGCGCCGGTCTGCGGGTCGAGGCAGGTCGGACGATGGCGGACGGGGAGTTCGAGTTCGACCGCTACGAAACGTGGGGCACGTGGGCCATCGCCGGGATCCTGGACCACACCCTCGAGGTGGACTGGCGGGTCCAGGGGCCGCTCCCGGGCACGGACTCCCTGCCGCGCCAACGCTGGACGACCGTGGGCGGGATCACGACCCTGCAGACGTATCCCATTGCCCACTTCCGGGGCGACCGCGCCGCGTTCGTGGAAACGGACTACATCATCCCGTTCCCCGAATGGCTGGCCCTCCCGCTGCTGGGCGCGCCGGACCTGCACCTGACGCATGTGGCGGCACGAGCGTGGACCGGGGACGCGCCGGACACGCGCCTGGAGCAGAACGTCGGCGCCATGCTCGAGTTCCTGGGCGTGTACGTGCGCTACATGCACGACCCGTCCGGGACGACGGACGACAGCCTGCTCCTGGGCGTGTACTGGCCGTTCGGCCAGGGCTATCCCTGGGAATCGTAGCCGCTTTGACACCGCCTTCGGCGCGGCGTAGTATCCGAGAACCCCGGCGTGATGCAGGTCTCCATGTCGGCACTTCCGGATCGAAGGACCGCAGATGCGACGTCGTGTACTGGGCGTGATCCCCGCGCGACTGGGCTCCACGCGTTTGCCCCGCAAGCCGCTGCAGCCCGTGGCCGGGCGTCCCCTCATCGAGTGGGTGTGGCGGCGGGCCTGCCGCCTGCGTGCGCCGGACACGGTCGTGGTGGCGACGGACAGCGACGAGGTCATGCGGGTCTGCCACGGGTTCGGTGCCACGGTCGAGCCCACGGCGGACACCCACGCATCGGGGACGGAACGGGTCGCGGAGGTTGCGGCCCGTTCGTCGTATGCGGACTACGACGTCGTGTTGAACGTGCAGGGCGACGAGCCGTTCATCACGGACGAGCAGGCCGACGCCGCCGTGGGGATGGTCCTGGACGGCTGGGACATCGGCACGGCGGCGGCGCCTCTACGCGAGCCGAGGGACTGGATGGACCCCGCCGTCGTCAAGGTGGTGTGCCGCGACGATGGCGGCGCTCTCTACTTCTCCAGGGCGCCGATCCCGTTCCGGAGGGCCGGCGACCCGGCGGCCGGCGACCTCGCATCGGGTCCCTACCTTCGGCATATTGGGGTGTACGCGTATGCGCCGGAGGCGCTGGCGCGGTGGGTCGCCCTCCCGGCACATCCACTGGAGACGGCGGAACGGTTGGAGCAGCTCCGCCCCCTCGCCGCGGGCATGCGCATCGGCGTGGGCCTCGCGCCGGCTGCGGAGGGCGGCGTGGACACGCCCGCGGACCTGGAGCGCGTCGCGCGGACGGTCGAGGAGCGACTGGACATGTTCATCTCAACGGGCCTGTAGCATGAACGACGAGATCCGTCACCCCACCAAGTTCATCTTCATCACGGGCGGCGTGGTGTCGTCGCTGGGGAAGGGCATCACCGCCTCGTCCATCGGCCGGTTGCTGAAGGAGCGCGGACTGCGGGTGACGATCCAGAAGTTCGACCCGTACATCAACGTGGACCCGGGCACGCTGTCGCCGTTCCAGCACGGCGAGGTCTTCGTCACGGACGACGGCGCGGAGACGGACCTGGACCTGGGCCATTACGAGCGCTTCATCGACGAGTCCCTGTCCCAGGCCAACAACGTCACCACCGGCCGCATCTACCGGGACGTCATCACGAAAGAGCGCCGTGGCGACTACCTGGGCGCCACCGTCCAGGTCATCCCGCACATCACGGACGAGATCAAGACCGCGGTGCGGCGCCTGGCTCCCAGCCACGACGTGGTCATCACCGAGATCGGTGGCACGGTGGGCGACATCGAGTCCCAGCCGTTCCTGGAGGCGATCCGCCAGTTCCGCCAGGACCTGGGCCGGGAGCACGTCCTCTTCGTGCACGTCACGTTGCTGCCCTACATCGCCGCCGCCGGCGAGCTCAAGACCAAGCCGACCCAGCACAGCGTGCGGGAGCTCATGGAGATCGGGATCCAGCCGGACGTCCTGATCTGCCGCACCGAACGGCCCCTGACCGACGACCTGCGCCGCAAGATCGCCCTCTTCACCAACGTGGACGTCGCCGGCGTCATCGAGGCACGGGACGTGGAGACGATCTACCAGGTCCCCCTCACGCTCCACCAGCAGAAGCTGGACGAGCTGGTCATCGAGCGCCTCGGCCTCCACACCGGGCAACCGGACCTGGAGCCCTGGCGCGCCATGGTCGACACCGTCAAGGAGCCCCGGCGCGGCCAGGTCCGTATCGCCGTGGTGGGCAAGTACACGGAGCTCGTCGATTCCTACAAGTCCGTCCAGCAGGCCCTCTTCCACGGCGGCATCCACAACGAGGTCGGCGTCGACATCGACTGGTTGCGGAGCGAAGAGTTCGAGGAAGGCAAGGGCCTCGACCGGCTCGACGAGTACCACGGACTGCTGATCCCGGGCGGGTTCGGTGTGCGCGGCGTCGAGGGCATGGTCCAAGCCATCCAGTGGGCCCGGACCCACGACCTCCCGTTCTTCGGCATCTGCCTCGGCCTTCAGTGCGCCGTCATCGAATACGCCCGCAACGTCTGCGGCCTCGATGACTCCCATTCCGTGGAGTTCCTCCGGGACGCCGGCGATCCGGTGATCTGTCTCATGGACTCGCAGCGTCAGGTCACGGACATGGGCGGGACCATGCGCCTGGGCGCGTATCCTGCCCGCCTGAAGGCCGGGAGTCTGGCCCACGAGGTCTACGGTAGCGGCGAGATCAGCGAGCGTCACAGGCACCGCTACGAGGTCAACAACGCCTATCGGGACGTGCTGGCGGAGAACGGCGTGCGCTTCAGCGGGCTCTCGCCGGACGGGAACCTGGTGGAGATGCTGGAGCTGCCGGGCCACCCCTGGTTCCTGGGCTGTCAGTTCCATCCGGAGCTGAAATCGCGACCGATGCGGCCGCATCCGCTGTTCGCGTCGTTCATCGGGGCGGCCATGGCGCGGCGGGACGCGCAGCGGGATGGAACGGGGGTGGCGGAGGAGGCGACGGCGGAGCTTGCGGGTTGAACGCACCGATCGGGAGCCGATGAGCGAAGAGAGGACGCGGCCCGATCCGGCCCCGTGGTTCCGGGCCGACGGGCCGTTTTTCCTGATTGCGGGCCCGTGCGTCCTGGAGGACGACGCCCTCAATCTGCGGGTGGGCGAGGCGCTGGCCGGGCTGGCGGACGAGCTGGGCCTGCCGGTGGTGTTCAAGGCGTCGTTCGACAAGGCGAACCGGAGCCGCCCCGGTTCGCCGCGTGGGCCGGGGCTGGAGGAGGGGCTGGAGCGTCTGGCGCGGGTCCGGTCGGCCACGGGGCTTCCGGTGCTGACGGACATCCACGAGGCGTGGCAGGCGGAGCCGGCGGCGGAGGTGGTGGACGTGCTCCAGGTCCCGGCGTTCCTCTGCAGGCAGACGGACCTGATCCAGGCGGCGGCCGCCACGGGCCGACCGGTGAACCTGAAGAAAGGGCAGTGGATGGCGCCGGGCGAGATGGCGGGAGCGGTGGCGAAAGTCCGGGAAGCGGGTGGCGATGCCGTGGCTGTGACGGAACGCGGCACGTTCATGGGGTATGGAGACCTGGTCGTGGACATGCGCTCGTTCCAGCGCATCCGGGAGGGGCTGAGGGTGCCGGCCGTCTTCGACGGCACGCACTCGGTGCAGCGCCCGGGGCGAGCCGACGGCTCCAGCGGAGGCGATCCGCGCTTCATCCCGGCCCTGGTCCGGGCCGCGGTGGGCGCGGGAGCGTCGGCCCTGTTCCTGGAGACGCACCCGGACCCCGCCGGGGCTCCGTCCGACGGACCGAACATGCTGCCGTTGGAGCGGCTTCGTACGCTGCTGGACGAGGCGCTGGCGCTGCGTGCGGCCCTGGGAGCGGGGCCGTGAGGGGTGAGCTGGAGAAGGAACGGGTGGCGTCCGTCCGGCTCGTGGTGCTGGACGTGGACGGCGTGCTGACGGACAACGGCGTCTACATGGGCACCACGGCGTCCGGCGAGACGGTGGAGCTCAAGCGCTTCCACATCCAGGACGGGCTGGGCATCAAGCTGCTCCAGTGGACCGGCATCCAGGTGGTGCTGTTGAGCGGGCGCGTGTCCGAAGCGACGCGCATCAGGGCCGACGAGCTCGGCGTGGAGGCGATCCAGGACGCCGGCGCCCGCAAGGTCCCGGCGCTGCAGGCGGTTCTCGACCGGTCCGGTATCGACTGGTCCGAGGTCGCCATGCTGGCCGACGATCTGGCGGACCTCCCGGCCCTGCGTCGGGTGGGGCTGCCGGTGGCCGTGGCCAATGCCGTCCGGGAAATCCGGGAGGAGGCGGTCGCGAGCACGGAACGGCCCGGTGGCCGGGGCGCGGTGCGCGAGTTCGCGGAAGCGCTCCTGGAGGCCCGGGGCATCCGCGAAGCGGCCGTGGAGGCGTATTGCAGGTCCCGGGAAGCAAACGGCGGGTCGCCGGAAGACCATTTCGCCGAGGTCCGGCAAGACGAGGAGCGATGAAGGCAGGCCTGGAGAGGGGAGCCACGGACGTGACGCGCGACCGGGTCTCGGACCCGGAGGAGCTGCTGCGCCGTGCCCGGGACGTGATCCGCTCCGAAGCGTCCGCGGTGGCGTCGCTGGAAGGGCGCATCGATGAACGGTTCCTCCAGGCCGTCCGTCTGATCGGCGGGATCGACGGGCGCATCATCGTGAGCGGGGTGGGGAAGAGCGGCATCATCGCGCGCAAGGTCGCCGCCACCCTCACCTCCACCGGTACCCCCGCCACGTTCCTCCACCCCGTGGAAGCGCTCCACGGCGACCTGGGCATCGTCTCCCGGCACGACGCCGCCATCCTGATCTCGAAGAGCGGGGAATCCGACGAGCTCGCCGGCTTGATGGAGTTTTTCGGACGCCTCGGTGTACTGAAAGTCGTCATGACCGGGCGGACCGACTCCTCCCTGGGTCGCTCGGCCGACCTGGTGCTGGACTGCTCCGTGGCCGAGGAGGCATGCCCCCTGGACCTGGCACCAACCACCTCCACGACGGCGGCCCTGGCCATGGGCGATGCCCTGGCCGTGGCGCTCCTGCTCCAGCGCGGGTTCTCCCGCGAGGACTTCGCACGCCTGCACCCCGGCGGGGCCCTGGGCAAGAAGCTCCGCATCCGCGTCGCGGACGTCATGCTGGTGGAGGACCTGCCGACCCTCGGGACGCGGGACACCATGCGCGCCTGCGTCGTCCTGCTGGCCGAGAAGCGAGGCACCGTGGCCGTCCTCGACGGGGACCGCCGCGTCGTGGGCGTCGTGACCGCCGGAGACCTGACCCGCCTCATGGAGCGCGAGGAGTCCTGGGAGGACATCGCCGTGGAACAGGTCATGACCCGGGACCCGAAAATCACCGGGCCCGATGTCCTGGGCGCGTCGGCCGTGTACGAGATGGAGAAGCACGGCATCATGGCCATGCCGGTGGTGGACGACGCCCGTCGCCTGGTGGGGATCGTCCACCTGCACGACCTCATGCGTGCTGGGGCTGTATGATGGCACGAAATATGGACTTACGGGTATTCGTCTCAAGTGTGCTGGTAGCTCTTCTGGCCGGGTGCGCGCCGAGCGAGGAGACGGTGGCGGGTGAGGAGCGGCAGGCCTTGCCGGCGGACCAGGTGATGACGGAGGTGCAGCACGACCTGCGTGACCTGGGTGTGCCGCGGGCGCGGCTGTTCGCCGACACTGCGTACCTGTTCGAGGACTCGGCGAAGCTGCACATGCGGCCGGTGGAGCTGACGCTGTTCGATGTGGAGGGGAAGGAGATCGCGGATCTCACGTCCCGCGAAGGGGAGATGGATACGCGGACGAACGCCATGGTGGCGCGGGGGCACGTGGTGCTGGTGACGCGGGAGGGGGATCGGCGGATCGAGACGGAGGAGCTGCATTACGATCCTCGCGCGGACCTGATCTGGAGCGACGTGGCCACGACGTACTACGAGGGGAACACGAAGGTCGTGGGGTCGGGTTTCACGTCGGACGGCGAGATGCGGAACGTGCAGGTGAAGGACGCGACGGCGGAGAACCTGCCGATCGTGTTCTGATGAGCGTGGACAGGGCGTCGTGGCTGGTGCTGGTGATGATGTTGGCGGCGTCGCCGGCGGTGGCGCAGCAGGACACGGCGCGGACGTGCAACCAGACGAACCCGGGTGCCGATTTCCGCCGGGTCCGCGACGCGCAGGGCGAGGAGACGATCTTCATCAGCGGCCCCGCGCGCTTCGTGTGCACCGGCGGTGTGGAGGTGGAGGCGGACAGCGCCGTGTGGCGCCGGACGACGGGCGCCATGGAGCTGCTGGGCAACGTCCTGTACCGTGACACGGCGCAGGCGCTGACGTCGGATTGGGCGAACTATCTGGGCTCCCGGTCGGCGCTGTACGCCCGGGGCTCGGTAGTGTTCAGGGACCTGGCGAACGGCTCGGAGGTGCGGGGCGAGCGGCTCGAGTACCTGCAGGAGTCGGACGATCGGCCCGTCTCGCGGGCGGTGGTGCAGGGTGGGCGGCCGCACGCGGTGCTGCGGCCGGCGTCGGACACGGCGGTGGCGGACACGGCGCCGCCCATCGAGGTGGACGCGGACTGGATGGAGTTCGTGGGCGAGAGCCTGTTCACAGCACGGGACGAGGTGGAGATCCTACGAGGCGAGACGCGTGCATACGGTGCCTACGCGGAATACGACCAGGGCAGGGAACGCCTGATGCTCAGGGACTCGGCCCGGGTCGTGAATCCCGAGTACCGTCTCCGGGGCGACCGCATCGACGCGCTGTTCGTCGGCGCCGACCTGGCGGAAGTGTGGGCCCAGGGCGACGCCGACCTGGATTCGGAGGACCTGGTGATCCGGGCGCCGCGCCTGGTGATCGGCTTCACGGAGGGCGAGCTGGAGACGCTGAGCGCATGGGTTCCCTTCCAGGGCGACCCCATCGTGGATCCCGTTCGTACGGACACGGCATTGGAGGCGCGGATCGCGATGCTCGAGGCGCCCGGCGAGGCCCGGGACACGGCCGTTGCCGTACGGGACACGATGCTGGAGGGACCCCCGGTGCCTCGGCTGAGACCGGACAGCGCCGCGGCGCCCATGCCTGACTCGGCGCTGGAGCGCGCGCGGGAGCGGACGGCACCGGACCCGGCGGGTTTGCAGGGCGCGCCGTCAGGGCCGGACCGGCGGCCGCGAATGGAGGGGGTGCGGGCTGTGGCGGTGGCGGAAGGGTTCCGCCTGGAAGCTGACTCGATCCGTGCCCTGGCGCCGGGCCAGGTCATGGAGCGGGTGACGGCGGTGGGCCGTGCGTTCGGCCAGCGTACGACGGACTCTTTGGACCTGGCGCTGCCGGGGACCATCTCCCGGGACTGGGTCGAGGGCGATACGATCATCGGCTTCTTCTCGCCGCCCGGTGAGGCGGCGGGCGGCGTGCCGGAGCAAACGGGCGATCCCGTGCCGTTGCGCGTGCCCAGCCGCCCGGCGCCAACCGACTCGGCTACGAACCGGACACCGGAGCAGGAGCTGGAGCGCGTGGTCGTGGTGGGTCAGCCGGCGCGGTCCCTCTACCGTCAGCGTCAGGAGGGCCCGGACGCGCCCGAGGCGCCCGGCGTGAACTACATGACGGCGTCGCGGATCACGCTGCACATGGTGGACGGCGAGGTGAGCCGGGTGGACGCGGACGGGCCCATCGAGGGGATCTACCTGGACCCGCAGCGGCGAACGGTCGCGCCGGACACGGTGCCCACGGACACGGTGCCGCCTCCGGCACGGGGTGCGTCATGAACGAGGGCGTGGAGCGACTGCGCCGGTTCTTCGACGGCCTCCGGTCCCACGACGGGTCGGTGGCGTTGGCCCTGCTCGAGCTGCTGCGCAAAGCGGATGCGGACGGCGGAATGGACCGGGGTCGGTGGCTGGCGGCGGTGCGGGCGGCCCATGCCCGGTTGGTGCCGGAGGATTCGGTGCTCGGGACGAGGGGCGATGCGGACCCCACGGAAGAGCTGACGCGATACCTGGAAGAGCACGTCCTGGAGCGGTTGCGGCATCAGGGCGTGGTCCGGGTCGAGCCGGACGACGGGGCGTGGGAGCGGGTGCGGGTCGTGGAGCCGATCTGGACGGAACTGGCACCGTCGGGAGCAGCGGCCGATGGCCGTGACGCGTTGCTGGCGGAGTTCCAGGCCACCGTGGAGCGGCTGGTCCTGGGCGCCGAGGAGCCCGCGGAGGCCCGGATCCCGGTGGACGGCAGCACGCTCTCCGCGCGGTCCTTGATGAAGGTCTACCGGAAGCGGAAGGTCGTGAACGACGTGGACCTGGACGTGTCCCAGGGCGAGATCGTGGGGCTGCTGGGTCCCAACGGGGCCGGCAAGACCACGACCTTCTACATGATCGTGGGGCTGATCCGACCGGAGCGGGGCAGGGTGTTCCTGGACGGGGACGAGCTCACGGACGTACCCATGTACCGGCGCGCCCGGGCCGGGATCGGCTACCTGGCCCAGGAGCCCTCGGTGTTCCGCAGGCTGACCGTGGAGGAGAACATCAAGGCCATCCTGGAGACCATGGACCTGCCGGGCGACCAGCGGGAGGCGCGGCTGGAAGAGCTCCTGGATGAGCTGGGGCTCAAGCATCTGCGCGACGCGAAGGCCTACTCGCTGTCCGGCGGGGAGCGGCGGCGTCTGGAGATCACCCGTGCCCTGGTGAGCCGGCCGAAGTTCATGCTCCTGGACGAGCCCTTCGCCGGCGTCGACCCCATCGCCGTGCACGACATCCAGCAGATCGTGGCGGACCTGCGCCACCGGGGCATCGGGGTCATCATCACGGACCACAACGTGGAGCAGACGCTCGAGATCGTGGATCGCGCCTATATTATGTACGATGGCAGGGTCCGCGTCTCGGGGACCGTCGGCGAGCTCGTCTGGAACGACGAGGTGGCGGAGATCTACTTCGGACCGACGCTCACCGAGCGCATGCGTGAGCGCTATCTACAATCGGAAGCGGTGAAGGCATGAAGACGGGATTGTACCAGAGCACACAGCTCAAACAGGAGATGAAGATCAATCCACGCCTGTACCAGGCGATGGATCTCCTGTACATGCCGCTTCTGGACCTGCAGCAGCACATCAAGCAGGAGATGCTGAACAACCCGTTCCTCGACCTGGAAGAGCCCGCCGTGGCCGAGGAGGAGCT
Organism: uncultured Gemmatimonadaceae bacterium; assembly: GCA_964416095.1. Lineage (GTDB taxonomy): Bacteria > Gemmatimonadota > Gemmatimonadetes > Longimicrobiales > RSA9 > CAYQCY01. Next base: position 7,804 of record CAYQCY010000033.1, on the reverse strand, counting down.
CAACGACGACGAGCAGGAGCTGGAAGAAGAGGAGATCGACTGGGAGGACATCCTCCTGGACGGGTTCGACGTGGGCGGCCGGAAGGCGGAGTACGAGCAGAAGGAGCACTGGGAGCCGACGCCGGTGGAGTCGCGGGACCTGTCGGACCACCTCCGGGACCAGCTCGTGCTGCTGCCGGTGACCCAGCGCCAGATCCTGCTCGGCGAGGAGTTCATCGGCAACATCGACGACGACGGCTTCCTCACCTGCTCGGTGGAGGAGGTGGTGGACGCCCTGAACGAGTGGGTCGACGTCAAGGGCGACGAGTGGACCGAAGGAGGCGAGACCCTGGATCCGTTCACCGTGGAGGAAGGCGAGGATCTGCTGGAGAAGATCCAGGACTTCGATCCGCCCGGCGTCGGCGCCCGGGACCTGCGGGAGTGCATCCTGCTCCAACTCCAGGACCAGGACCTCACGGACACGCTGACGTACACCATCGTGGAGAGCCACTTCGACGCCCTGGTGAACCACCGCTGGTCCGACATCTCGAAGGAGCTGGGCATCCCCGCCCGGGACGTCCAGGAGGCCGCCGACGCCATCTCCAAGCTGGACCCGAAACCGGGCCTCAAGTACAGCGCGTCGTCGGACAACTACGTCACGCCGGACCTGGTCGTGGACAAGATCGACGGCGAGTACCACGTCTTCCTGAACGACACGAGCCTGCCGCGGCTGCGCCTGTCCAAGACCTACCGGGACATCGCCCGCGACAAGAGCAAGTTCAAGGGCGAGAACAAGGAGTTCATCTCCAACAAGCTCAACAGCGCGAACTGGATGATCCAGGCCATCGAGCAGCGGCGGCAGACCATGCTCAAGGTCATGAACTTCATCGTGGACCGGCAGCGGGAGTTCTTCGAAAAGGGCGTCCAGTACCTCAAGCCCCTCACCCTCCGGGAAGTGGCCGAGGTCATCGACATGCACGAGTCCACCGTGTCCCGGGTCACCAACGACAAGTTCGTGCAGACGCCCCGCGGCGTCCTGCCCCTCAAGTTCTTCTTCTCCAGCGGCCTCTCCACCGCCTCCGGCGAGGACGTCAGCGCCCGGGGCATCAAGGACAAGATCGAGAAGCTGGTGGAGAACGAGGACCCCATGAAGCCCCTCACCGATCAGGCCATCGTCAACATCCTGAAGGAGGAGGGCGTCCAGATCGCCCGCCGGACCGTGGCCAAGTACCGGGACCAGCTCGGGATCCTCAGCGCCCGGATGCGGAAGCGGGTGTAGGGCCGGGGTCGCGGGGCTTCCGCGGGCTTCGCGGCTCGGCTGCCTTTCCGGGCGGGTGTCACGCGAAGGCGCGAAGGATCGCGAAGCCGCGAAGGGCGGTGCGTGGCGGGGATAACGCCCGGGGGTTTTCGACCTCCGGGGCTTTTTCTTGGGGGGATCGACGGCTGGGGGCGATTCCGGCGAGAGTCAGGCGTTGGGGGCTATGGTCCGGGCGGGTTCGTGTTACCGGGCGGTTTATTCCTTCCAGGTGAGTTCATGTTCCCGGGCGATCTTCCTTCCGGGCGATCTTCCTTCCGGGTGACGTCTTCGTTCCGGGCGTGCGCTCAGGGTCTGCGGGGGTGGTGGATTCTCAGTGGTGAATCGCCTGCGGGGCGGTACCGGTTCACGACCCTGCGCAGTCCTTCTTTCATCGTCGCGCGGCCGAAGTTCAGGAGCAGCCCGAGCGGCAGATCGAGCAGGCGGAGATACGTGAGGAGCTGCTTGTAGTGGACCGGGGCAAGCGTTTCGGCGGACTTGACTTCCACCACGACCACCTCTTCCACGAGCAGGTCCACCTGGAGCTTCCGCCTGAAGAGGACGCCGTCGTATTCGAAGTCCACGGGCCGGTGAACCACGACGTCCAGGCCTCGCCGCTCGAGCTCCCGCGCCATGAGCGTCCGGTACACCGACTCCAGCAGCCCCGGCCCGAGGGCTTTGTGGAGCCGCACCGCCGCATCCACGATCGCCGTGCAAACGACCTCCGGATCCGCACCGAATGCCGGCGCACCCCTCGAAGTATCCCTCGAAGTATCCCTCGGTGTATCCCTCGGTGTATCCCTCGGTGTACCCACAGTTTCTTGCCTTTCTTCGCGGCTTCGCGGTCCTTCGCGGCTTCGCGTGACATGATGCCGGCCCGACCGGGGCGCCACCATGCCCGCATGCGCCGTCCGCCCGCGACAGTGGCGAGCGGCGCGCTCATGACCCATACTTGCCCCATGCCCGAGCCCACCGACCTCGAAGCGACCGGACCGCGCCCGGTACTCTCCTCCACCGCGAAGCGCGACTTCGCCGTCGTCGTGCCGGCGTACAACGAGGCCGACAACATCCCGGACCTCGTGGCGGAGCTGTGGGAGACCTTCCGCACACATGGCCTCCAGGGCGAGGTCATCCTGGTGGACGACGGCTCCACCGACGGCACCGGCGACCTCGCCGAGGAACACACGCGGGAGTGGGACCGGTTCCGGGTCGTCCGCCATCGGCGCAACTTCGGCAAGACGGAGGCCCTCCTCACCGCCGCCGAGCATACCGACGCCACCTGGCTCGTCCTGTTCGATGCCGACCTCCAGCACGGCACCGAGGAGATACCACGCTTCCTGGAACGTCTCGACGCCGGCTTCGACATCGTCACCGGGCGCAAGGTGGGGCCGTACGAGAAACGCGTCGTCTCCGGCACCTACAACCGCTTGAATCGCCTCCTTTTCCGCGTCCCGGTCTCCGACCTCAACTCCATGAAGGCCTTTCGCCGGGACATCCTGGAGGAGATCCACCTCCGCCACGACTGGCACCGCTTCTTCGTCGTCCTGGCCTACCACCTGGGATTCTCCGTCACCGAGATCGACATCGAGCTCCACCCGCGCCGCCACGGCGAGCCCAAATACTCCGGCCGGGGCCGCATCCTGGTCGGCATCCTCGACCTCGTCTCCGTCGCCTTCTACCTGTTCTTCGCCCGCAAGCCCATGATGCTCTTCGGCTTGAGCGGCCTCGTCATGGCCTCGCTGGGCATCCTCGTCGGCCTCGTCACCATCGTCCTCCGCATCCAGGGCGCCATGCCCCCCTTCGGCTTCCGGCCGCTCCTCTACCTGGTCATCCTCCTGGAAACGGTCGGCTTCCTCCTCTTCGGGTTCGGCTTCCTGGCGGAGCTCGTCGCCCAGCAGAGAGCCGAGCTGGACGCTCTCAGACGGCGCCTGGAGGCCCGGGAAGAGTCGGATAGGGTTCAGGGACCGTAAGGCGCCCCTCGATCCCCTCAGGCGGCCTCAGGCCGCTGCAACGGCGCGAACCGGCCCCCGGTGCGCCGGTCCTGCGTCCGACGTGCATCGGTTCGGTCGCCACACAGCTCCATCGGTGGGAGGCCTTCGGCGGCTTCGTGGTTCTTCTTGGCTTCGCGCGAGATACGGGGCCTGGGTTCCACGAAACCGAACCCTCCTCCATCCCGTCCCCTATTCTTCCTCCGCCTCCACCGCTTCCGGCGTGGCGGGCCCGGGCACCGGCTTGGGCAGCACGGCGAGGAGGGCGCCGAGGAGCTCGGCGGCGACCATCCAGAGGCGTGAGACGACGGCGAGGAGGGAGGCGACGCCGGCGGGAGCGAAGGGGCGGAGGAGAACGGCGAGGGCGGCCTCGCGGGCGCCGAGGCCGCCGGGTGCGACGATGGCCAGGTACCCGGTGACGAAGGCGAGGGCGTTGACGCCGGCGAGAGGCGGGACGGCGGACCAGGGGACGTCGACGACGGCGTCGACGAAGAGGGCGAAAGCGAGGCCGTAGATGGCCCAGTTGAAGAGGGCGAGGGCAAGGAGCTCGAGGCCGTCGATCCAGCGGCCCTCCCAGACGAGGACATCGCGCTTGAGGGCCCGGGGCACGAGGCGGAGGATCCCGTTGATGACGGCGGGATGGACGATGCCGGCGGCGACGACGGCTGCGGCGACCAGGAGGATCCGGGGATCGGCGTCGAGACCGAGGGCGGGCAGGGGCTGGGTGGGGATGGCGATGAGGACGGCGGCCAGCAGCGAGAAGGCGACGTGGACCAGGAGCGAGGTCAGGAGTAGCGTCCTGGAGAGACCGGCACGATGGGCGAGCTCGGCGGCGCTGACGAACTGCCAGACCTTGCCCGGGATGTAGCGGGCCAGGTTGGAAACGAACCAGATGCGGAGGAGCGTCCTGAACTCGACAGGCCGGTGGGGGAAGCGGTGCAGGACGCGTCCCCAGACGAAGACGCCCGAGCCCAGGACGAGGACGAGGGCCAGGACGCTGGCGCCGAGGGCGGGGAGGGAGACGTGCCAGTCGAAGTCCCGGAGCTGGCTCCAGTTGCGCTGGATGCTTAGGCCCAGGAAAGCCGCGGCCGCGAGGACCAGGAGGATCCCGGCGGCGCGGCGTACCCTTGGTCGTCCGTTCACGGTGCCCGGCCGCGGCCGAGGTAGGGCCTCAGCAGGAGCCAGAGGCCGTAGCCGGCGAGGAGGGCGAGTCCCCCGAGGTAGAGGTAGAGGCCGTTGTAGAGCTCGCGCGGCTCGAAGCGGAACTCGACGCGGTGGCGGCCCGCGGGCACGACGACGCCCCGGAAGGTGTGGTTCGCGCGTCGGACCGGGACGGCGACGTCGTCCACGGTGGCGACCCAGCCGGTGTAGTGGTTGTCCGCAAGGACCAGGAACGCCTTGCGATTCGCGTCGGTGGTGACCACGACCCGGTCGGGCTCGTACAGCTCCACCGCGGCAGAGCCCTCGAGGGGCGCGTCGGGCAGCGGCTCGTCGAGTGGTTCTTCCACGACCGCGGTGCGACCCGGGTCGAAGCCGGGCTCGCGGAAGATGTCCAGGGCCCCATCGCGATCGGCTGCGACCCGGACCTCGGGCACGAGGTAGGCCCGGGGCAGGGCGTCGGCGACCTCGTAGACGGCCCCGGATCGCCCGGCGAACGCTTCCCGCAAGCCGGAGACCCGGACGGGCGTGATGATGTAGCGGATGTTCGCGGCCGCCAGGAACGGCGCCTCGCGGACGCCGCCGGGCTGGCCACCGCCGGCCCGGATCAGCCGCTCCAGGTCACCGGTGTAGTTGTGCCAGTCCACGTAGGTCCGCTCGCCGGCCCCGGCGAACTCGCCGTAGCGCTGGATGTGGTTGCCGTGCTCGCCGCCGGCCTGGTCGATGTCGAAGTGCATCAGGTAGTCGCCGTGGTTCCGGTACGGCCGCCGGTCGCCGACGGGGAAGGGGAGCACCCAGACGCGGAACCGGTCCGGCTGGCCGCGAAGGAAGTCGGCGACGTCGTCGGGTGCGAACATGACATTGGGGCTGTCCACCGTCTCGAAGAAGCGCCGGTCCACGATCCACAGGTCCACGACGGTCACCACGGCCAGGATCGCCGCGAACGCTGCGGTGGGCAGCCGTCCGCCGAGCCAGACCCAGACCGCACCGGTGGCGAGCCAGGCGAACACCGCGAACCGGAAGGCGCCCGTGACGAAGGCCTGGCCATGCGGAGAGCCGTCATTGGCCGCACCCGCCAGCACGAGAACGAGGAGGGCGAACGCCGCGAAGCCCACGGCGATCCAGCGACCGGCCTCGAGACCGTTGTTCCCGCCGTGCCCCACGCCTTTCCCGGAGCCGCTGGCTGACTCGTTCCCTGTCCCGTCCCGGGTCCCCTCCGCCCGGAGCCGCGCCAGCCGCTCCAGCGTCAGCGCGCCCATGGTCACGAGGGAGAACGAAACGAGGAAGAACGAGATGGACGGCGCCCTGAACCGGTTCGTGCCCCAGAGGAGCTCGTAGTACAGCCTGTAGATCGGCGTATGTCCGCCGAAGGACAGGGTCAGGGCGAAGACGGCGAGGCCGGCGAAGAACCACCAGCGACGGTCCTTGCGGGCGTAGTAGGCGCCCAGAGCCAGGAGGAGCAGCACCGTGGCGCCCACGTACTCGGTGTGCAGCTTGAACGGGTTCTCGCCCCGGTAGTGCTCCAGCACGCCCGCGTTCTCCGGGACGGCCAGCCCCGTGATCTCGGCGGGCGGCATGGACCACGACGTGCTGTACTCGTACCCGCGACCCGTTTCACCGCCCCGGGGCGAGGCGTGCACGTAGTCCATGAAGGGCAGGAAGTTGACGGCGGCCAGCATGAACCCGAACGCGACGGCCACAAGGCCGAGGACGACGCGACGGACCAGGGCCGAACGTTCTTGGAACACCCTGAGGTGGAAGATGCAGAACAGCGCCCACAACCCCCCGGCCAGGAGCAGGTAGTAGTTGCTCTGGATCTGGAAGGACAGGAGCCCGAATCCCACGGTGGCGGCAGCGCCCGCGAAGGCCGGAAGCGCACCGGTCCGGATCCCCCGGTGCAGGAAGTAGAACAGGAGGGGCGCCAGGGTGGCCACGATGACCCGTCCGTCGTGCCCCGCCAGCACGTACGACATCATGAGGCCCGTGAACTGGAAGGCCAGGCCCGCCACGAAAGCGACCCACGGCCGCACGCCCAGCTCCCGGGTCAGCAGGTACATGCCCACCCCGGCCGCCAGGAACTGGACCACGAAGATCGTGGGCAGGATCCGGTCGGGGGCGAAAAAGAGGTCCGCCAGGAACCGGATCGGGTAGTACGTGCTGCCCGGGTTCGCGAACAACGGCAGTCCGCCGTATACGTAGGGCACCCACTTGGGCAGGACGCCGGCCGCGAACCTTTCCGATAGGAACTCCTGGAAGAAGTATCCGGCGGCCAGGTAGTCGGATCCGTAGATGTGCCGGCCCGGTAGGAAGGCGGGCAGGAAATAGACGAGCGCCAGGGCGAAACAGGCGAGGATCGCCCAGCCCAGCGTGATGCGCGGTCCGTCCTGGTCCGACGCCACGTTCCGCGTATCCGTGGCCTTGCCTTGTGGGGTCATGTACGGGTCCGCTCGGTTGAGGTTCGACGGACGGTCTCGAGAAAGGTCAGGTGGCGCTCCGCGACGCGGTCCCAGGCGAACCGCCGCGCCGCCGGACGCGCCTTCTCGCCGAGGGTCCTCCGACGTTGTGCGTCGTCGAGCAGCGCCGCGAAGGCGTCCGCCAGCGCCATGGCGTCCGCCGCCGGTACAACCTCGCCTCCCCGGGGCGGTTGCACCACCTCGGGGAGGGAGCCGGCATCGGACGCCACGACCGGCACGCCGGCGGCCATGGCCTCCGCCGCTACCAGCCCGAACCCCTCGAACCGCGACGGCATGGCCAGGATCCGGGCCCCCCGAAGCAGCTCCAGCCGCTCCTCCTCCGTCACGGGGCCCAGAAAGGTGACCACCTCGTCCAGCTCCAGGTGGCGGATCCGGCGTCGCACCCGCTCTCCGTCCCGGCCACGTCCGGCGATGCGCAGCACGACGTCGTCGCGAACGGCGGCCAGGCGGGCTATCGCCTCCAGCAGCACGTCCAGGCCCTTCTGGAAGTAGTCCAGCCGGCCGAGGAAGAGAATGTAGTCCCGCTCCTCGTGGGGGAGCTCGAAGAGGGCATCCGATACGCCGTTGCCCACGACCTGGACGGTCGGGTCGGGCCCTACCACGGCCCGGAGCCGTTCCGCGGTCCATTCCGAGGACACCGCGAAGATGCGGCCCCGGCGCAGTAGCCGGCGCTCCACGGCCCCGATGACGGCGCCCGGCACGGCGCCCCAACGGTCCCGTGCGGTGGGTCCGGTCAGGTGGTGGACCACGAGGCCCACCGGACGGTGTTTCGGCACCCGGATGGGGGCGTACACCGAGAAGTCGTAGACGCCGACGTCGTAATCGCCTCGCCGGAGGAGTCCGGCGGCACCACGACTGTAGGTCCAGCGACTCCAGGCGTACGGCCGGACGGCCCCCACGCGTCGGTAGCG
>CAYQCY010000032.1:0-29703 GCA_964416095.1 uncultured Gemmatimonadaceae bacterium | reverse complement strand
AGGCGCTGAGCCGCGGAGAACAGCATCAGAAAAAACACCCGGGCAGTGTCGAGCGCCGGATCGGCTTCGACCCGCCGCCCGGCCACACCGGGTTTGTCCACCCGGGTTGTTCTCCGCGGCTCCGCGGCTCCGCGTGAGATGAGGTTCTCCTCGTCCTCGCCGGCCGGTGAGGTTTCGTGCGCGTCGGGCATTGGATGGGTAGGAACCGCATCCCGGAGTCCCACATGCGATCGTCCAACCACATGAAAGCACTCACCCTCGCCGTCCTCGGCCTGGCCGCGCCCCTCGGCGCACAGCGCCCGCCCTGCGCCGACGCCCTGCGCATCAGCGAGGGCATGGCATGGGAGACGGCCCGGCTCGTCGCCGCGGACCTGACGCTGGACGGCGCCGAGGACGTGGCCTTCTGGCGACTGGACGGCGACGACGTCGTCGTGCTCATCGGCACCTGCGACGGCGAGGCGGTTACACGCCGCTGGCGCTTCCGGTTCGAGCTGCCGGACGGCTGCCCGCCGGCGGAGGCCCGGGTCGAGCCGGCGAGCCTGCTCCTGGACGAGGCGTTGCTGGAGCGGACGTGCGCGGCGGAGCCGCCGTCGTCCGAGTGCATCCACCTGCGCCGGGAGAACGAGCGGCGCCGGGCGCTCATGGACGCCGGCGGCCGGGCGCTCCGCATCGGCGGGCCGGGCTGCACCGCGGCGGTCCTCAGGTGGTCGCCGGACCTCGGGGGGTTCATGCGGGTGCACCAGGCGCAGGCCCAGGCCCTCGCCGTACCAACCTCGCCGTAGCCAACCTCGCCGTATCCTACCTCCCGCCTTCCGCCTCCCGCCTCCCGCCTTCCGCCTGCAGTCCCCTCGCCGTGGACCAGGCGGCGACGATGAGCAGGAAGATGGTCCCGGCGACGCCCTCATCCGGATCGAAGAGCACCCGCTCCGTTCCCGGCAGGATGCCCGGCGTGTCCCCGAACCCGAACAGCGTGTAGTCCAGCGCGTTCCAGACTCCGTGGAGCAGGGCGCAGGGCAGGAGGCTGCCGCTCCTGAGGAAGAGGCCGCCCAGCACCACGCCGAGCAGCGCGATGTCGATGACGTAGACGGCACGCACGGCCCCCTCGCCGTGGAGGAAGAAGAGAGACGGTGGCAGGTGCCAGAGCCCGAACATCACCGAAGAGGCGAGGAGTGCGAGGAGGGAGCCGCGACGTCGGAGCCGGCTGATCAGGTAACCGCGGAAGGCCAGCTCTTCCGTGACCAGCGCTCCGAAGCAGGTGACAACGGTGGTGAGCGCCAGCACGCCGGCGAGGCCGGCCGGCGAGATGCCTCGGCGCCCGGGATGCAGGGGGTGGGGAACGGTCTCGAGCGCCGGCACCTCCAGCCAACCCATCGCCACGTCGAACAGGACCACCGCCGCGATGACAGCCGCCGGCAGGAAGACCGCCTCGCCGAGGTGGATCGGGCGCGGCCATCGGAATCCCAGCTCGCGCAGCGGCTCGTGGTGCGCATATCGCTGGAAGACCACGGCGATGAGCCCGACGGGCAGCACGAGCCAGGTCACGGAGTGCGGCCCTCCGGCGGCCGCACCGACGGTGATCAGGGCCAGGATGAGCAGGTAGTAGACGACGAGCGTGGCCATGTCGCATCGTGTCCCGGCCAGGGTGGGCATCGTCCGGGCTGGCGACCCGTCGTCCCATGTTCGCGGCATCGCATGGCCCGGACAAGTCGCGGCGACGACCGGACGAGGGCGCGCGGTTGCGGCCGTCGTTCTGCGCCTCCCGCCTCCCGCCTCCCGCCTTCCGCCTGCCGTCCCCTCGCTGTATCCTGAACGGCATGGAAACCCGGACCGATGTTCCCGTCACCGCTTCCGAGGTGAGCCTGGACCGTCTTCCCGTCGAGTTCCGGCCCGATCCCGCCCTCATGAAGTACTACGCCGTGACCTCGCTGGTGGCCGGCCCGTTCTTCTTCTTCCCGCTGCTACCCCTCTTCTTCCGGTACCGCACGCTGCGCTACCGCATCGACGACGAGGGGATCAGCGTGCGCTGGGGCGCCCTCTTCCGGCGCGAGGTCTCGCTGAACTACGGCCGCATCCAGGACATCCACCTGTCGAGCAACGTGGTGGAGCGGTGGCTGGGGCTGGGCAAGCTCCAGGTCCAGACGGCCAGCGGCAGCGCGAAGGCGGAGATGACCATCGAGGGCGTGCCCGGCATCGAGGGGATGCGCGACTTCCTCTACGGCCGCATGCGAGGCGTGAAGGACGACGACGACGTCGCCGCCGCTGCCACCGTCGCCGCCGCGCCGGCGCCCGCCGGCTCCCATGAGCTGGCGCAGACGCTCCGCGCCATCGCCGCCGAGGTCCGGGCGCTGCGCCGCGACCTGGAGGCCTCGAAGGACGACGCCACGCCGGGGGAGAGGCCCGGTGCTTGAGCGCATGCGAGACACCGTGCTGCGGGTGCTCCGGGTGCCGCCGGAGCCGGAGCCGCCGGCGGGCGACCCGGACAGCATCCGGGTCTTCCGGGCGGCGCCGAAGTACTTCCGCTACAAGCTGCTGGGCTGGGCGGCGGGCCAGGTCGGCACGCTGACGGGGCTCGTCGCGGCGTCGGTGGCGGTCGGGGTCGTGGGCGGCGTGTTCGAGCGCTGGACGACGGGGCTCGTGGTGGGCGTCATCGGCGCCCTGGCCTGGGTCCTGTACCTGGCGCAGCTCCCCTTCACCCTGGCGGCGCTGCGCCTGGACTACGAGATGCGCTGGTACATGCTCTCGGACCGGAGCCTCCGCATCCGCGAGGGGGTCTTCTCGGTGAAGGAGAAGACCATGACGTTCGCGAACATCCAGCAGATCGGGGTGCGCCAGGGGCCCATCCAGCGGCTGCTGGACATCGCGAACGTGGAGGTGCGCACCGCCGGCGGCGGATCCACCGGCGAGGGCGAGAGCGGCGGCGACATGCACCGGGGCTACTTCCGGGGCGTGGCGGACGCCGAGTCCATCCGGGACACGATCCGGGACCGGGTCCGCCGCCGGCGCGGCGCGGGGCTCGGCGACCCGGACGAGGTCCCGGGCGCGGCGCCGGCAGCCGCCGGGCCCGGGCTGCCGGCCGGCACGTACGACCGGACGTTGGACGCCGCCCGGGAGCTGCTGGAGGAGCTGCGGGCGCTGCGCCGGAGCTGGACGACGGCCGGGACGTGACGGGCGACGGGCACGAGTCACCTGCGGAGCCGGACAGATGAAGGTTCTCCTCCTGGGCACGGGCATGCAGGGCAAGGCGGCGCTCCACGACCTCGTGGAGAGCAAGGCCGTCACCGGCGTCGTGGCGGCGGACGCCGATCTCGAATCCCTGGAGCGCCACGCCGCGCATCGGGGGTACGGCGACGCCGTGACCTGTGTCGGCATCGATGCATCCGACACCGGGGCGCTGGACGCCCTGCTGGCCCGGGGCTTCGATGTCGCCATCAACCTGCTGCCCGTGGGCTTCGACGCCGCGGTGGCCGCGCCGGCCGTGCGGCATCACCTTCACGTGGTCAGCTCGTCGTACGCCTCGCCGGAGCTGGCGGCGCTGGGCGACGACGCCGGAGCCGCCGGCGTCGCGCTGCTCCCGGAGATGGGCATGGATCCGGGTATCGACCTGGTGCTCACCGGCGAAGCCGTGCGCTCCCTGGACCGGGTCACGGCGCTGCGCAGCTACGGCGGCGGCATCCCCGCCCCGGAGGCGGCGGACAACCCGCTGCGCTACAAGGTGAGCTGGACCTTCGAGGGCGTGCTCCGGTCCTATCACCGGGCCGGGCGCGTGGTCCGGGACGGCAAGGTCCGGGAGATCGGCGCGGCGGAGCAGTTCCTCCCGGAGAACGTCCACGAGGTGGAGGTCCAGGAGCTGGGCCGGCTCGAGGCGTACCCCAACGGCGATGCCGTGGGCTTCGCCGAGGCCCTCGGGCTCGACCCGGCGACGCTGGACGAGGCGGGTCGCTACTCGCTCCGCTACCCCGGGCACTGCGCCTTCTGGCGCAAGCTGAACGCGCTGCACCTCCTGGACGACGAGCCGGTGACGGTGGACGGCGTCGTCGTGGACCGGAGGCGGTACCTGGCGGCGGTGCTCGAGCCCCAGCTCCGGTACGGCGAGGACGAGTCGGACCTGGGCATCCTGCGGGTGGAGGTCGAGGGCGAGGCGGGCGGACGGCCCGGCCGGATCGCGTACCAGGTCGTGGACCGGCGGGACCCGGAGACGGGGTTCACGGCCATGAGCCGCATGGTGGGCTACACGACGAGCATCGGCGCCCAGATGGTCGGCGGCGGCATCATCGAAGGGCGCGGGCTCCTCTCGCCGCTCCACGACGTGCCCTTCGGCCCCTTCGTGGACGCCCTCGCCGCCCGGGGCATCACGGTCTCGACCCACGAGACGGACACCGAGGAGGCCTGAATCCTCTCCCTGGTCCCCATCGTCCTGGCGCTGGTCCTCGCCTTCTGGACCCGGAACGCCATCTTCTCGCTCCTCGTGGGCTGCCTGCTGGGCGGCGTGCTCCTGGGCATGGACCCGGCCAGCGGCCTGGCCAGCGTGCTCGTGGACGCCCTCGGCACCGAGGACTTCGTCTGGGTCATGCTCATCGAGGTGGCCATCGGCGTCATGATCGCCTTCTACTACCGGGCCGGCGTCATCCACGCCTTCGCGGACTGGGCCGCCCGGAGGATCCGGTCCCGGCGCTCGGCGACCGGGTTCGCGTGGGGCCTGGGCATCCTGATCTTCTTCAGCGACTACTTCAGCCCGCTTTTCGGCGGGCCCATCGCCCGGCCGCTCACGGACCGGTACCGGGTCTCACGGGAGAAGCTGGCGTACCTGCTGGACTCGGGCAGCGCGCCGGTCATCGCCATGATCCCGTTCAGCGGCTGGGCCGTCTACGTGTCCGGACTCATGGTGGGCAACGGGCCCATCGACACGCTGGACGCCGGGGTGAGCACGTTCATCCGGGCGATCCCGTTCAACCTCTACAGCATGCTGGCCGTGAGCCTGGCGGGACTCGTGGCCTTCGGCGTCGTCCCGAACTACGGGACCATGCGCGCGGCGGAGCGCAGGGCCCGGGACACCGGCAAGGTGCTCCGGGACGACGCCACGCCGCTCACCGGCGACGAGCTGGCGGAGATCGAGCCGCTGCCGGGCCGGCGCGGCGGGCTCGTGGCGTACCTGTTCGTGCCCGTCGTCCTCATCCTGAGCGTGGGCATCGGCACCTTCGTCTTCGCCGGCAGCGCCCGCATCCTGGAGGCGTTCCTGTCCGCGGTGATCTACCTGGGATTGGCGCTGGGGATCGGCGGCCACTTCGAGGACGTGACCGACGCCGTGGAGGTGGCCATCCGCGGCGTGAAGGGCGTCTTCCCGGCCATCGTGATCCTGGCGCTCGCCTACGCCATCAACGGCGTCTCACGGTCGCTGGGCGCCCAGGAGTACATCGTCTCCGTCACCGAGGACTGGATGACCGCCGGCATGGTGCCCGTCATCACCTTCGCCACCGGCGCCGTGATCTCCTTCTTCACCGGCACGTCCTGGGGGACCTACGCCATCCTGACGCCCTTCGTGCTGCCGGTGGCGCTGAACCTGTCCGGCGACGTCGTGGGCACGGCCGTCCTGGCCACCGTCGGCGCCCTGGTCGGCGGCGCCCTCTTCGGCGACCACTGCTCACCCGTCTCCGACACCACCGTGCTCTCCTCCCTCGGCGCCGGCTCCGACCACATGGACCACGTCACGACCCAGCTCCCCTACGCCCTCACCGCCGGCGCCATCGCCGCCACCGCCTTCCTCGCCATCGGCATGCTGGCCTGACCCCGCCGTATCGCCGTTCCTCCCGCCTTCCGCCTTCCGCCTGCCGTTCAATGCCCGGCGGCCATGCCGTCCTTCCTGGGGTCCGATCCGGCCGCCCACCCCCGATCCAGGCGCATGACCGCCTGGGCGCCGCCCGCCGAGCCCGGCGGCAGGTCCAGCACCTCGTGGCCCAGCGCCCGGAGCGCGGCCCGCACCCCGGGCCCGATGGGCGCCTCGAGGGCGACGCGGACCCCGTCGTAGTGGCGGAACCGGGCCGCGTCGATGGCCTCCTGGAGGTCCATGCCGAACTCCAGCAGGTTGAGCAGCACCTGGGTGTGGCCCTGGGGCTGGATCGACCCGCCCATGACGCCGAAGGCCAGCCACGGCTCCTCGCCGTCGCGGCCCGGGCGCGTCACGAAGGCCGGGATGATGGTGTGGAACGGCCGCTTGTTCGGCGCGACCGTGTTGGGCAGGCCCGGCTCCATGGTGAACCCGGCGCCGCGGTTCTGGAGCGCGAATCCGGTCCCCGGCACGACGACGGCCGAGCCGAACCGCCAGTAGATGCTGTTGATGAAGGAGACCATGTTGCCCTGGGCATCGGCCGCCGCCAGGTAGATGGTCTCGCTGCTCGTCACGGGCGCGCCGGGCTCGATGCGTCGCGCGGCCCGGTCGGGGTCGATGAGCGCGCGGCGGCGCTCGATGAACGCGTCGTCCAGCAGCGCCTCGGCGTCCACCTCCATGGCGGCCGGATCGCCGACCCAGCGGGCCAGATCGGCGAAGGCGACCTTCTTCGCCTCGATGAGGTGGTGCAGGTAGGCCGCCGAGTTGTGGCCCATGGCCGCCAGGTCGTAGGGCTCCAGCAGCCGGAGCATCTCCAGCGCCGCCACGCCCTGCCCGTTGGGCGGCAGCTCCCAGACGGTGTGCCCCCGGAAGGATGCGGACAGGGGCTCGACCCAGACGGGCTCGTGCCGGGCCAGGTCCTCCAGGGTCAGGAACCCGCCCAGCTCCCGCACCCGCTCCACGATGCGGCGGCCCAGCTCGCCGCCGTACAGCGCCTCCGGACCCTGCCGGGCGATGATCCGGAGCGACGCCGCGTAGTCCGGGTTCCGGAACCACTCGCCGGGCCGGGGCGCCCGCAGGCCATCCAAGAGGAAGGTGGCCCGGGCGCCGTCGTCCTCCCGCAGCCGCTCCACCGCGTCGGCCCACTGTCCGGCGATGATCGGCGTCACGGGGAAGCCCCGCTCCGCCAGCTCGATGGCCGGCTGGAGCGCCTCCGCCAGGCTGATCGTGCCGGACCGCTCCAGGAGCGCCGCCCAGCCGGACAGGGCGCCGGGCACCGTCACCGCTTCGGCCCCGAAGAGGGGCACCTCGTCATGGCCCCGGTCCAGCAGCGCCTCCCGGGTCATGTCGGACCCGGACCGGCCGCTGGCGTTGAGGCCGACCAGCCGCTGCTCCTCCGCCGACCAGTAGAGGGCGAACAGGTCGCCGCCGATCCCGGTCATGTGGGGCTCGACCAGGTTGAGCACCGCCGCGGCGGTCACGGCGGCGTCGATGGCGTTGCCGCCGTCCTGGAGCACGCGGAGCCCCGCCGCGGTGGCCAGCGGCTGGCTCGTGGCGATGACGCCGTTCGGCGCGTAGACGGTGGACCGGTCGCCCATGTCGTCCTGGGCGGTCACGGGCCCGGCGGCGAGGAGGTGGCCCGTCGCCAGCGCGGCGGCGAGGAGCGGGATCCGGAGCGACGGCGAGGGTTTGGCATGCATGGGCTTCGATCGAGTGAGGGGTCGATCCGGGGATGGTAGCGGCGGCCCGGGGTCCGGCGCAAAGCTTGCCTCGCGAGGGCTACCGGTGCATCGATGCACCGGTCCCGTGCGGGCCGCGACCGAACCCCCGCTCACGGAGATGCCTTACGAGCCCTGTCTCGGCACGATAGCGGGGCCGGGCAGGTCCGGCCCCGGGCAGCACGAAGGGAGGAGCATCATGAGCACGACACGGAACCCGGGCACCGCGGCGGTGCTGAGCTTCGTGATCCCCGGCTTCGGCCAGATCTACAACGGCACGTTCCTGCGGGGCATCTTCTGGCTCATCGTCACGCCGGGCCTCTGGATCGGCACCGGCGGCCTGCTGGGCTGGGTCTGCCACCTGGTGGCGGCCTACACCGCGTACAGCTACGCGAAAGAGCACCGGTACGGGGACTGACCATGTTGTAGAGACGGCCCTCCCGATCGCTCGGGAGGGCCGCTCGGTCCGATCCGGAGACCGGAGCGTCAGCCTTCCTGGCTCCGCACGACGTTCTCCGCGGCGGGGCCCTTCTTCCCCTCGACCATGTCGAACTCGACCTTCTCGCCCTCGTTGAGGGTCTTGAAGCCGCTGCCCTGGATGGCCGAGTGGTGCACGAAGCAGTCCTGGCTGCCGTCCTCGGGCGTGATGAAGCCGAAACCCTTGGCGTCGTTGAACCACTTCACGGTGCCGGTGGTGCGCATTGAACCAAACTCCCTTTTGTGTCCTGGTGTATCGGGGTCCGGCTCGTTCCGCACCGCTCGATCACCATTCATTGCGGGGATCCGCTCCCGCATTTGGCGTGGCGGGCATTGAAAAAGGACCGGGCCGTTCGGGCCAGGTCCTTTCGTCTCTGGTCGCCGGGCGCTCGCCCGGCACGTCCCGCCGCGAACACGGTAGTCAACGACCGGGCGGCCGTCAAGGCCGCCGTGCAACGGATCCGTCACCGCTTCCGCGGCGGCGGGACGCCACGAACGCTGGACAGGAGGTGCCCGGCGTGCCACCCTGGTAGCTCCCCGGCGAAGAGAACGCTGCCATGACCGACGCACGACGCACACCCTGGCTCCGCCTGGCCCTGCCCTTCGGCGTGGGGCTGGGCCTCTGGTTCCTGCCGGCGCCGGACGGGGTGGACCCGGCCGCGATCCACCTGCTGGCCATCTTCATCGCCACGATCCTGGGCATCATGCTGAAGCCCATGCCCATGGGCGCCGTGGCCATGGTGGGCGTGTGCGCCACGGCGCTCACCGGCACGCTCACCATCAACCAGGCGCTGTCCGGGTTCGGGAACCGGGTCATCTGGCTCATCGTGCTGGCCTTCTTCATCTCCCGGGGCTTCATCAAGACGGGGCTCGGCGCCCGCATCGCGTACGGGTTCATGGCCGCCCTGGGCCGGCGGTCCCTGGGGCTGGGCTACGGCATGGTCGCCACCGACCTGGTGCTGGCACCGGCGATCCCGAGCAACACGGCCCGGGCCGGCGGCGTCATCTTCCCCATCCTGCGGTCGGTGGCCGAGGCCTACGACAGCCGCCCGGACGACGGCACGGCCCGCCGCATCGGCGCCTTCCTCACCGTGGCCGCGTTCCAGGGCACGGTGATCACCAGCGCCATGTTCCTCACCGCCATGGCGGCGAACCCGCTGGCGGCGCAGCTCGCCGCCGACCTGGGCGTCGAGATCGGCTGGACCCGGTGGGCGGTGGCCGCCGCCGTGCCGGGCCTGGTGTCCCTCGTCGTCGTGCCGGCTCTGGTCTACCGGCTCTATCCGCCGGAGGTACGGGAGACGCCCCGTGCCGCGGAGCTGGCCCGGGAGCGGATCCGGGCCATGGGGCCGGTCCGCCGCGACGAGTGGGTCATGCTGGCCACGTTCGCGCTGCTCCTCGGCCTGTGGATCCTGTCGGGCCCGCTGGGCGTGCACACCACGACGACGGCGCTGCTGGGCCTCGTCGTGCTGCTCCTCACCCGCGTCCTCACCTGGAGCGACGTGCTGCGGGAGACGGGCGCCTGGGACACCCTGGTCTGGTTCGCGGCCCTCGTCATGATGGCGTCCCAGCTCACCGAGATGGGTCTGATCCCCTGGTTCAGCGAGGCCATGGGCGGCGTCTTCGGCCAATTCGGTTGGCGACCCGCCTTCCTGGGGCTGAGCCTCGTCTACTTCTACAGCCACTACCTCTTCGCCTCGAACACGGCCCACGTCAGCGCCATGTACGCCCCGTTCCTGGCGGTGGCGCTGGCCGTGGGCACGCCGCCGCTCCTGGCCGCCCTCGTCCTGGCGTTCTTCAGCAACCTGTTCAGCAGCATGACCCACTACGGCACGGGTCCTGCACCCGTGCTCTTCGGCGCCGGCTACGTGGAGCTCGCCGACTGGTGGCGCATCGGGCTCCTGGTCAGCCTGGTGAACGTCGCGGTCTGGCTCGGCGTGGGCGGCGCGTGGTGGAAGCTGCTCGGCCTCTGGTAGCGGGAGCTGTCCAGGGACACGGGACTCACGCGTTCCGAAGATGGACGCGAACACACGCCGAGGTTGGAACGATGTCCCGCATCACCCCCTTCGCCGCCGCGGCGGCCCTCGTCCTGGGCGCCTGGGGCGCGTGCAGCGCCGTATCCCTGCACGAGGCGCCGACCCTCCGCACCGACGCCGAGACGTACGCGCCCGGTGACACGCTCCGGCTCGTCCTGCGCAACGACACGGACCAGACGGTCCTCACTCACCCGTCCCTCTGCGGCGCCGTCCTGGAGCGGCGCACCGATACCGGCTGGTCCTGGTCCGAGCCGTACGGGCCGTTCGTGGTCTGCACGGCCGTGGCGGCCACGCTGCAACCCGACGACAGCCTCGTCACGGAGCGGGCCCTGGCCGGCATCGAGGCCGGCACGTACCGGTTCCGGGTCGAGGTCACGCTGCAAGAGAGCCGTGATCGGCCCGTGCTGGTCACCTCGTCGTTCGAGGTGCGCTGAACGGGCTGTGAGGTTCAGGCCGCGAGAAGCAATACAGTAGGGAGAGGGATGCGGACGAGTGGGTAGCCTGTTCCACCCGCGGAGGACGCCTATGATCGCACGCACGTGGCGGGGCTGGACGACGCCCGAGAACGCCGACGCCGTGGTCCCGCCCGAGGCCCGGGTCCTGCTCCTCCGCCACGACGAGCGCTCCCGCCACTACGACATCGTGCACGAGCCTTCCTGACGCCGTCGGGACGCGGATCCGGGGACGTGACCATCGCCGCCGCCGGTGGCGTACCCGGCTCGGAACGATCATCTTCCGGACGAATCCACGCTTCCCGGAGCATTCATGATACGGGGAACGATGCTGTTCCTGGCGGTGCTGGCCACGGCCGGCGCCGCGACAGCGCAGACGGCGGACACCGCGCAGAGCTGGCCCCGGCACGTGCTGATCACGAACGACGACGGCATCGACAGCCGGCCGATGCAGGCGCTGGCCCGGGCCATCGCGACGTTTGCCAGGGTTACGATGGTGGCCCCGTCGTCGGACCGGAGCGGGAGCGGGAGCAGCTTCTCGGCCTTCCGCAGCCGGTTCTTCTCGGTGGCGCCGGTGGACACGATCCCGGGCGTCGACGCCTGGGAGCTGGACGGCTACCCGGCGGACTGCGTCCTCTTCGCCCTGAAGGGCCCGCTGGTCCGGGACCCGCCGGACCTGGTCATCGTAGGCCCGAACGGCGGGGCGAACCTGGGCGAGTCCTGGATCGCGTCGGGCACCATCGGCGCGGCCCGGGTGGCGGCGTTCTTCGGTGTCCCGTCCATCGCCATCTCCGGCGTGAGCGAGCGGGACCGGGGATCCACCGACGCCGTCGTGGACTGGACCGTCGACCTGGTGCGCAGCCCGGTGGCCCGGCGGCTCAAGGCGCCCGAGTACCTCCACGTCAACATCCCCATGAAGCCGCCGGACGAGATCGAGGGCATCCGGGTCGTCCGGCCCGGCGACTTCATTCAGATGCTGGCCATCCGGGACACCATGCGCGACACCGAGTCACGGAACGCGTGGCAGCTCGCCTTGGTCCTCGCGTGGGATGCCGGCGGGATCGCCGGCACCGACGTGAACGCGTACAACGAGGGCGCCGTCTCCATCCAGGCCATGCGGGCCGGCGAGCTGGACCCGGCGCTGGAAGCGTGGCTGCGCGAGAACCGTGAGCTCCTGCCGTCCTGGCCCGGCGACGACGACACGGCGACCGCCGCACCCGCCGCCGACCCGGACGTTGAGGCGCGTACCCGGGAGGTACTGGCGGAGGTGGAGTCGTACTACGCCGCGCTGAGCGAGCGGGATTGGACCCGCTTCGCCGACCACTTCTGGCCCGGCGCCATTCTCACCACCGTCTGGCAGCCGCCGGACGAGCCGGACCGGCGGGTGCATGTCTCCACCGTGCCCGAGTTCGTGGAGCGGGCGCCGGAGGGGCCGGGCAGCCGCGCCGTCTTCCAGGAGCGCATGCTCGGCGCCGAGGTCCGCATCCAGGGCGACCTGGCCCAGGTCTGGGCGCGCTATGCCGCCCGGTTCGGGGACCCCGGCGACGTGACGGAGTGGCAGGGCGTCGACGCCTTCACCCTCGTCCGCCACGACGGCCGCTGGCGCATCGCGGCCCTGGCCTACGTGCCCGAGGAGTAGGGCCTCCAGCCGCGCGCCCTTTCACGGAAGTTGCAACCCTGCCCTCGTGGCCCGGCCCGCGCGCCGGCGTGAGGCAGCCGGGCCGGGACCGGATCGAGCTCATCGCATCCCGGAGGATCCATGCTGCTCTATCTCATCCAGCACGGCGAAGCGACATCGAAGGACGAGGACCCGGACCGTCCGCTGACGGACGTGGGCCGCGAGAACGCGCAGGCGGTGGCGGCGCGGGCGGCCGGCGCCATGAAGGGCGTCGCCCGGGTGTACCACAGCGGGAAGACGCGGGCACGGCAGACGGCGGAGATCGTCGGTGATGCCGTGGAGGCGCTGGTGGAGCAGACCGACAACCTCTCGCCCAACGCCGACCCGGACATCTGGCGCGAGCGCGTGGACGAGGGCTCGGAGGACACCGCGCTCGTGGGCCACATGCCGCACCTGGAGCGCCTCGCCGCGAAGCTGCTCTGCGACCGCCGCAGCGAGGTCGTCCGCTTCCGCAACGGCGGCATCGTCTGCCTCGGGCGGGACGACGAGGGCTGGACCGTGCGCTGGATCGTCTGGCCCGAAGTGGCTTAGGCGCAGGATCGCTACTCGGACGAGACCCACCACCCTTCGCCCAGCGGCTTCCAGCCCAGGGTTTCCCCCCACGTCTCGGTGTGCTCCGCGGGCCGCAGGATCCAGTGGATGCCGGGGTGTGCCCGGGCGGTCCGGCGGATCAGCTCCACCGCGATGCTGCTGGAGTCCAGGTCGGGGTGCACGACGACGTCCGAGATGAAGCCGTCCCGGGCCCCGTCCGTCCAGCCGCGCAGCACCGCCACCAGCTCGTCCCCGCGCCAGGCGGAGGACAGCACGTTCGAGGCATCGAGGGTGCGCCGGATGCGGTCCGGGTCCGGGTCTCCCGCCGTCTCGACGCGTCCGGCGGTCCTGAACAGCTCGTTCACCTCCTCGGGCTCGGGACGGGCCGAGAATCGGAGCTCCACCGGCGGTGCGCTCTCCCCGGCCTCTTCGTCGGCCTCCGCCTCACCGGCCTCCGCCTCACCGGCCTCCGCCTCACCGGCCTCCGCCTCACCGGCTTCCGCCTCACCGGCTTCCGCCGCCTCGGCCGCCGCCGGCTCCTGCGCCGCGGCAGTGGGCTCCGCTTCCCCGGCCCCCGTCGCGGCAGCGACCTCCTCCCGCGCTGCGCCTTCCGGTACCGGCTCGTCGAGCTCCGGGCCGGGCCCCGTCTCCAGGACCTGGACCGGGTCGTCGACCCGGAGCGTCCCCGTCTCCATGTGGATCCCGTTCTGCCCGAACAGGACGTCGTCGCCCCGGCGGCGGTACGTGGCCAGGGTCCGGAGCGGCTCCTTACCCCGGGCGCCGGACTCGGGATGGGTCGTGGTGATGACGCAGCGGGCGCAGGGCTTGACCAGGTGGATCTCCACGTGGCCGATCCGGATCCTCCGCCAGTGGTCCTCGGCGTGGGGCTCGCCGGTCCCCTTCACGATCAGGTTCGGACGGAACCGCTCGATGCCCAGCGGCGCGGACAGACGCCGGTTCAGCTCCTCCATGGACTCCTCGCCGACGAGGAGCAGGGGAAAGCCGTCGCTGAAGGCGACCCGGTGCGTGCCCGGATCGTAGTCGGGGTCCACGGGCCGCACCGTCTCGTCGGGCATGTAGACCAGGTGGCAGGCGGTGCGCAGGAACTCGCTGAGCCAGCGGCTGGCGTCCTCCGAGGCGGGCCGTGCGGCCACGGTGTCGCTCCAGATCTTGACCGGCTCCGCCGCGGCGGGCTCCGGCTCGAGGGGCACGGATACCATGGACCGCTGGGGCGCCGACAGCTCGATCCGGTCCGCCGTCATCTCTACCGCGATCTGCGCCAGGTCCGGGTGGTCCCGGAGCGTCACCGCCTCCCCGTCCGGGTCCACGATCATCCAGCGCCGGTCGTACCGCAGACCGAAGTCGTCCAGCTCCCAGATCTCCCGGTCCACCCCCCGGAGTGACTTGACGGGGTAAACGCGAATGCGGCTGAGGGTCGGCGTTTCACTCATGGCGTGGTCCCTGCACGGGTTTCGAGATACAGTAGTATAGTGGGACGAACCGGCAACGCGGGAGGCCGCTCGCCATGGAGCCATCGCCACGCATCGTCGAAGACGCCTGGGCACGCATCGTGGTCGAGGACGCCGCCTACAAGGACGCCAAGCTCTTCCCCGGCGGGTCCAGGGCCTGGGACTGGAACGAGACCGGCACGGGCCACCGGACGGGGGTCCAGCCCGCGGACGTGGAGGAGCTGGTGGAGCGCGGCGCCGATGTCGTCGTGCTCTCCCGGGGACGCCTCCGCCGCCTGCCCGTCCGGGACGAGACGGTGGCATGGCTGGAGCAGCGGGGCGTCGAGACGCACGTGCTGCCCACCGATGAAGCCATCGCGCGCTACAACGAGCTGGCGGCGGCGGGCCGGGCCGTGGGCGGCCTTTTCCACTCGACCTGCTGATCATGGCGGCGGTTCACGCCCCGGCCGTCGAGGCCGACCTGCGGGCCGTGGCGGACGACGAGCGCCGGCGGCAGGGCGATTTCACGACGCCAGCCTGCCGGCCCTCGTCAGGCGCGAGGTCCGGCGCGAGCTCGAAAACGGATGCAAGGGGTAGCCTTGTGTTTCCGGCCGTTTTTTTGTCCATTTCGGATGTTCGGGTTCACAGACCGCAGGGAGAAGTCGACATGCTGAAACGGATGGTAATCCCGGTCGTGCTGCTGGCGGTGGCGGGCCTCAGCGCCTGTGCGACCACGGGCACGGGCTCCAGCTCGGGCCGGCGCACCGACGTGATCACCGCCGAGGAGATCGCCCAACAAGACGGCCTGAGGACGGCGTACGACGTCATCCGGCGCCTGCGTCCCCAGTTCCTGCGGCGGCGCGGCGTGGCCTCGCTGTCGGCCTCCAGCGACGACATCGTGGTGTACCTGGACGGCATCCGGACCGGCGGCGTGGAGGTGCTCCGCAACATCGACGCGGCCACCGTCCGGGAGATCCGCCGCATCAACTCCCGGGACGCCACCACGAAATACGGGACCGGGCACTCCCAGGGCGCGATCGAGGTCGTCACACGCTGAACGAGGGGCCGCCCGGCGCGGCCCCCACCAGTGCATTTGCGGCGGCGCGTTTCGTCACGCATCCATTCGGGGTCCCGACCCACGACCCCGACACGCGGAGACCCGCGATGCGTACACGACGTGCCGCCGCGCTCCTTTTCGGACTCACCCTCCTGGCATCGCCGGCGACGGCCCAGGAGCCGCGCCTCCTCGCCATCGACGACCTGTTCGCCATCGCCCGGGTCTCCGATCCTCAGGTGAGCCCCGACGGCTGGCTGGCCTACACCGTCACCACCACGAGCCTGGCCGACGAGTCGTCCAGCACCCGCATCTGGTCCGTCCCCCTGGAGGGCGGCGAGCCCCTCCCCATGACGCTGGAGGAAGGCTCCGCCGCCAGCCCGCGCTGGTCTCCCGACGGTCGCTGGCTCGCCTTCCTGGCCTCCCGCGGCGAGGACGCCGAGACCCAGGTCTGGCTCCTGGACCGCAGGGGCGGCGAGGCGCAGCAGCTCACCGAGGTGGAGCAGGGCGTGGGCGGATTCGCCTGGTCCCCCGACGGCAAGCGCTTGATCCTGAGCATCCGCGACCCGTCCGTTGCGGACACGGCGGAGACGAAGCCGAAGACCCGGCCACCCCACGTCATCGACCGGCTCCAGTTCAAGCGCGACTACGCCGGCTACCTGGACCGGCGCCGCACGCACCTCTACCTGTTCGAGCTGGACGGGCGGACGCTCCGGCAGCTCACCTTCGGCGACTACGACGACGGCTCGCCCGCCTGGTCCCCGGGCGGACGGCGCGTCGCCTTCGTCAGCAACCGCACCCCGGATCCGGACGCGAACGCCAACACCGACATCTGGGTCGTGGACGTGGAGGACGACGCCGACCGGCCGACGCTCCGGCAGATCACCACCAACCCCGGCCCCGACGGCTCGCCGGCCTGGAGCCCCGACGGGGCCACCATCGCCCACACCACGAGCGTGGAGCCCGAGCTGATCTGGTACGCCACCACGCACCCGGCGGTGATCGACGCCGACGGCGGCGAGGCACGGCTGCTGACCGCCACGCTGGACCGGAACGTGCGCGGTCCGCAGTACACCCCGGACGGCGACATCCTCGTCGTCCTCGAAGACCGGGGCTCCGACCACCTCGCCCGGTTCGATCCCCGGACCGGCGCCCTGGACCGGCCCGTCGCGGGCGCCCTGAGCGTCTCGGGCTTCGACGTCGGTGCCGATGGCGACGTCGCCGTGCTGCTGAGCAACGCCACGTCGCCTCGTGAGGTGTACGCCCTGGACGCCGGCGGCACGGCCGCCCCCGGCCCCGACGCGGACCTCCGGTCCGGGAGCTCCGGCCTGCGCCCGCTCACGCACGTCAACGGTGCGCTGCTGGACAGCCTGCGGCTGGTCACCCCGCGCATGATCACCTTCCCGTCCACCGGTGGCACCGAGGTGGACGGCTTCCTGTTCACGCCCCCGGGCTGGAACGGGCAGGGTCGGCTGCCACTGCTGCTCCGCATCCACGGCGGTCCGGTCGCCCAGTACGACTGGGCGTTCAGCTTCGACGCCCAGCTCTTCGCGGCCCACGGCTACGCGGTGCTCATGACCAACCCCAGAGGCTCGTCCGGCCGGGGGCAAGCTTACGCGGCGGCGCTCTGGGCGGACTGGGGCGGCCCGGACTACGACGACGTCATGGCCGGCGTGGACCACGCCATCGCGCTGGGCATCGCGGATCCCGACCGGCTCGGCGTGGGCGGCTGGTCCTACGGCGGCATCCTGACGGACCACGTCATCACGAAGACGGACCGCTTCGAAGCCGCCATCAGCGGCGCCAGCGAGGTCCTGTACGTGGCCAACTACGGCCACGACCACTACCAGCTCCAGTGGGAGAAGGAGCTGGGGCTGCCCTGGGTCCCGGAGAACCGGGCGGTCTGGGAGCGGCTGTCGCCGTTCAACCGGGTCGAGCGCATCACCACGCCCACCCTCCTCATGGGCGGCGAGGTGGACTGGAACGTGCCGATCCAGAACTCGGAGCAGCTCTACCAGGCGCTCCGCCGCCTGGGCGTGCCGACCCGGCTCGTCGTATACCCCGGTCAGCACCACGGCATCCGGACGCCGTCCTACCGGAAGGACCGGCTCCAGCGCTACCTCGACTGGTACGGCTACTACCTGAACGGCGAGGAGGAGACCCGGGCGCACTGGGGCGGCCCACTGCCGCGCTAGACGGGGCCCGTGGCGGCGGACGTCGCCGTGCCGGGGTTCCCTTACGACGCCCTCCGGGCCACATTAGGGGCCGGCGCGCGCTCTCTTCTCCCCGGGAGTGGTCCACGCGGCCGCGGCGCCGATCCTCGAAAGTCCGAAGGACCAAGCGGCGAGGAGGCACCATGACGAGTCGGTCTGCGCGACTTGGAACGCTGGCGCTGCTGGCGCTCCTGGGCTACACGGCGTGCAATGACGGCGGCACGGAGCCGGCCCCGACCCCGTCACGGCTCGAGGCAGTCAACGCAGGTCCGTTCACCGGCATCGTCGGTGAGCCCCTCGCCGACGACCTCGTGGTCAGGGTCGTCACGGCCGACAGCGCGCCGGTCCCGGGCGCGACGGTGCGCTGGGAGGTGAACCTGGGCGGCGGCACGCTGTCCGCCACGTCGTCCACCACCGATGACCAGGGCCTGGCCGTCGTCACCTGGACGCTGGGCACCCGCACCGGCACGCAACAGGTCGAGGCGAGCGTCCAGGGCGTCGCGCCCCTGTACCTGAACGCCACCGCCGTGCCGGGTCCCGCCGCGAGCCTGTCCCTCGGGACCGACTCGGCGGTCTTCGACGCCCTCCTGGACACGCTGAGCGTGAGCGTGTCCGCCGAGGACCAGTACGGCAACGCGCTGGCCGACACGAGCATATCGGTGACGTCCAGCGATGATGCGGTGGCGCTGTGGCTGGCCGACGGACGGCTCGTCTCCGTCGGCAACGGCACGGCTATCATCATCGCCGCCGCGGACGACCGGGCCGACACCCTGGACGTGGTCGTGGCGCAGAGGCTCGCCGCCGTGCCCGTCTCGCCCGACTCGGCCACCATCCTGGCGGGCGACGCCGTGCGCTTCAGCGCGTCGGCCATCGACCCCAACGACCAGCCCATGGAGCCGATGCCGACGATCACCTGGTCCTCGGACGACGACGCCGTCGCCACCATCGATGCCGACGGCCTGGTCACCGGCGTCGCGCCGGGGCTGGCCACGCTCACGGCGACCGCCGACACCGTGACGGGAACCGCGACGGTCGTGGTGTTGAGCGCCGACGCGCCCGTCATCAACAGCATCGCGCCGGACACCCTCGTGCCCGGCGACACGGCAACGCTCACGGGGCTCAACTTCAGCGCCTCGCCGGGCGGCAACGCGGTGACCATCGCAGGCGTCGCCGGGACGGTCCTCACCGCCACGACGACCCAGCTCACCGTCGAGCTCCCCGCACGCGGCGACCTGCCCTGCCAGCCGACGGCCCCGGCCACCGTCAGCGTGGAGGTGAACGGGCTGACCGGCACGATGGACCACCCGCTCACCGTGGGCATTCGCCACACGCTGGGCGTGGGCGAGTCGTACCGCGCCCTGGACCAGGAGGATGTCCGCTGCCACGAGATCGCCAGCGACGGGGCCTACCTGATCGGCGTCTTCAACACCTCGCGCACCGCCGGCTCCGTCTCCGCTTTCGAGCTGCGGGGCGACGCGGCCGGCGTCGCCGGCGACCCGGTCCTGGCAACGGCGCGGTCCGCGGCCCGACCGTCCGCGGGTCCGCGGCCGCCCATGCCGGACGACGACTGGCAGAGCGCCGAGGGCCACCTGGCCGTGCTCGAGATGAGCCGGCGCATCGTGGAGCGACTCGGCCGGCCGGCAAGGCTGCTGGCCACCCAGTCGGTCGGCACCGCCGCCAACACGGCGGAGGTCGGCGACACGCTCCACTTCCGCGTCCCCGACATCGACGCCGACAACGCGTGCAACGCCTTCGTGAGCGTGAGCGGCCGGGTCGCCTACCTGGGCACGCGCATCGTCATCGTGGAGGACCTGGACGGCCCGCTGGCCGGGACCATGGACGCCACGTACGACGCCGTGGGCGCCGAGTTCGACACGCTCCAGTTCGACGTCCTCAACGACAACTTCGGCAACCCCCTCGTCGCCGATGACCAGCTCGACGACAACGACCGCCTCATCGCCCTCTTCTCCCCTGCCGTGAACGACTTCGAGCGGGGCGTGGCCGGGTTCGTCTTCTCGGGCGACTTCTACCCGAACCTCGATTGCGCGTCGAGCGACGGCGCGGAGATCTTCTACGGCCGGATCGCGACGGACCAGGACGGCGGCAACAACGATCCCGACAGCTGGCGCTGGCGGATGCGCTCCACGATCATCCACGAGGCCAAGCACCTGACGGCGTACGCCCACAAGATCCCGGCGGGCGGCAACCTGGAGGAGGCCTGGCTCGAGGAGGCCACGGCCCGCCTGTCGGAGGAGCTCTGGGCACGGCAGGTCTTCGGCTACGGCCCGGGCGGCAACGTGACCTTCGACGAGAGCCTGTACTGCGAGCGCCGGCCCGTCGGATTCGCCGGCTGCGAGGACAGCCCGTACGCCATGTACAAGCACTTCGGCGGCCTCTACGACTACCTGGAATCGGTGGAGGACTTCACGCCGCTCCGGAGCCCCACCGACTCCGTCGCCGCCTTCTACGGCGCCGCCTGGTCGCTGGTCCGCTGGGCCATCGACCACTCCGGTCTGGACGAGGCGTCCCTCGTCCAGAGCATCGTCCAGGAGCAGGACCTCACCGGCGTCGAAAACCTCGAGGACAAGACCGGCCTGGGCTTCGTCGGCATGGTCACCGACTGGGGCATGGCCTGGGCCGTCGACGACCGCGGACTCGCCCTCGACCGGCCAGAGCTGACCCAGCCGGGCTGGGACATCCGGGACATCTTCGCCGGCATGAACGGCGAGCTGCCGGGGCCGTTCCCCGAGCCGTATCCGCTCCTGCCCCGTCAGGTGACCTTCGGCGACTGGCTCGAGACGGTGGCCTCGCTGCGCGCAGGGACCGGCTCCTTCTTCGAGCTCACCGGCTCCCCGTCGGGCCCCCAGCTCATCGAGCTCCAGGGCGACTCCGGCACGGAAACGCCCGCCACCCTTCGCATCGCCATCGTGAGGACCCAGTGATGGAACCCCGACTCCGCACCCGTGCCCGACTGCTGATCCTCGCGCTGGGCGCCGCCACGGCGTGCACGCCGCCGCCGCCACCCGGCATCATGACCGTTCGGGAGTCCACCGTGACCGGGACCGTCCGCGTCGTCGGGGCCGAGCCCCTCACCCGGGTCGTGGTCCGGACGGACGACGCCACAATCCGTATCGAGGGCGCGCAGGAGCCCCTCCTGGAGCGGGCCGCCGGCGCCACCGTCGAGATCACCGGAGACCTGGACGAGGAGGCCGGCACCATGGACGTGCGCACGTTCACCGTCACCGAGGTGGACGGCCGGCCCGCCATCGACGGCGTCCTCTTCCGGGACGACCAGGGCCTCGGCCTCGTGGACGGCGAGGGCCGGACCCACCGCCTGCCCGACGCCCCCGACGCGCTCCGGGACCTGGTGGGCGCCCGCGTCTGGATCACCGGCACCCTGGACGCGCCCCAGGCCTGGGGCGTTCTCCTGCCCGCACCGTAGAGGGCGCACGGACCGGTCCCGACCCCGTCGCACGGCGAAACCGCGACGGCGCCGCACGGCGAAACCGCGACGGCGCCGCATGTGTTGGGGGGGGCGGAAGACACGAGGAGCACGCTGTGGAGACGCTGGCCCAGATCCTGGAAAGCTACGGCTACTGGCTCTTCCTCGGACTCGGATTCATGGAGTTCGTGGGCGTGCCCATCGCGTCCCTGCCTTTCCTCGTGGCGGCAGGCGCCCTCGCCGCCGGGGGGGTGCTCCATCCCGCGGGCGTCGTGACCGCCGCCGCCCTCGGCGGCCTCCTCGCCGACGCCGTCTGGTACTCCCTCGCCCGCTGGCACGGGCAGCGGGTGGTGAACGCTGCCTGCGGCCTCAGCTCCAACCCGTCGGCCTGCATCATCTCGGTGGAGAGCCGACTCGAAACGATGGGCGACCCCTTCATCCTCCTGGCCAAGTTCGTTCCCGGCGCAGGCAACCTCATCGGCCCCGCCGCCGGGCTCGCCCGACGCCCCATGCCGGGCTTCCTCGTGAGGGACGCCGTCGCGCTCCTGGCCTGGGCCGGCGCATACGTCGCCCTCGGCTGGATCTTCGAGGACCAGGTCACCGCCGTCATCCGGCTCGCCACCGGCTACGCGCACCTGGTCATCATCGTCGGCCTCATCCTGGTCGTCGCCGCCCTCGCCTGGCGCATCATCAAAGCCCGCAGCCACGACCACTCCGACTTCCTGGCGACGAAAGACACCGAACCGTCCGAAACCCTGGCCTCCCCCTGACCCACTGACCCGTGACGGCCACGCCGTTCCCGTCGCGGCGAGCGAGCAACGCCAGTCCGGCTGCCTGTGCCGCCGCGAGCTCGCAGGGCCGCGGGTCGGGACCTGACGGCTGATCGCTGACGCCTCTGTCGTTGGCCTGCCGGCCACCCGCCGCGTCGCACCGGGAGGGGGTACAGCCGGACGTGCTCCACGTCGAGGGCGTCACGCCAGACGCCGAGCACGCCGGCCTCGTCGATGTGGTGGATGCGGAAGCGTTCCGGCACCTCCACCGTGCCGAGCCAGCGCCGCCGCCAGAGGCGCCCGCCACCGTCAGAACCGTCACCAGACCCACCGATCCACGTCGTGCGTCCACGACCATCGTCAAGCCTCCCCGCCGGAAGCGAACGGTCCTCTCGGAGTGGGACGCGGCCCGGGGCGCGCGCCGTTTACCGCAGGTGCGGTTGCCCGTCCCGCCGCGATCTCTCCGAGCGGTGAGCCACGAGCTGACATCTGACGGCTGAAGATCGGGCACGGGGACCACCCGCCAACCCGGCTTACCCGACGACGCCCCTCGAAGCCCCGGACCCGGCTCACCCCTCCGGCTCCACCCGCTCCGCCGGGAAGATCCCGTTCGGCTGGTGGAACACCGCCTCCGTCACCCGACCCTTCACCGTGGTGAACGCCACCCGGTAGCCTTCCAGCCCCGCGATGGCGAACCGGTCGCTCCAGAGCGGCTCGAGCTCCAGCGTCGGCTGGCCGGTCACCGTCACGGCCAGGCGGTCGCCCCGGAGCGAGACCGTGATGGTCTGGGGACCGAGCTCGTACGTCCCCACGAACCGCTCCAGGTACGACGGGTCGCTCAGCTCCGCGTCCGGCTGGCGCTCGAAGACCAGCGGCTCCAGCGTCGGCTCCACGGGGACCAGGACCGCGTCGATCTCACCGTCCAGGTTCGTGCGGAACCGGAGCTTCGCATCCTCGAAGGTGGGATCCGCCGGGTTCTCCAGCGCGTTGAAGACGTCGTAGTGCCAGTGCTCCAGCGGCGCCGTGATCCGGTTGTACTCCAGGACCAGACCCCCGCCTTCCAGCCGGACCTGCAGCGTGCCGTAGCCCGGATGGCCGAAGCTGCCGGCGTAGTCCGCCAGGTCGTGGGACGGCGACGTGCCCTGGATCCGTGCCCCCGCCACCCGTTCCTCGCTTTCCTGCTCCAGCCCCTCCGCCTGCTCGCGACGCTCCAGCGCCTCCGCGTTCCAGTCCCGCCGCTCCAGGCCGAAGAGCCGGTCCGCCAGGTGACGGACCGCCAGCCCCGGCAGCGCCGACCCGTTCCGGTTCGTCAGGATGACCACGCCCACCTCGTCCCGCGGGAAGAGGGTCACCAGCGCGCTGAACCCGTCGATGTTGCCGCCGTGGTGCACCCTCAGGTGGCCCCGGTACGTGTCCACGAACCAGCCCATGGCATACGAGGTCGGGCCCAACTCCTCCTCCGTGGGCAGCGCCCCGATCACCATCTGGGGCGTGTGCAGCTCCCGCAGCGTGCCCTCCGCCAGCAGCCGCTCGCCCTCGAAGGTGCCGCCGCCCAGGTGCATCCGCACCCAGCGGGCCATGTCGTCGATGTTCGAGTTGACGGAGCCCGCCGGGCCCACGTTCGTGATGTCCCGGTACGGCATCCGCCACAGCGTGTCCGCCCGGAACCCGTACCCCGTCGCCCGGTCCGGCGCCTTCGCCATGGCCTCGACCGAGAAGTTCGTCTCGTCCATCCCGAGGGGGTCCAGCACCCACTCCGTGATGGCGTCCTCCCAGCTCCGACCCGTCAGCCGCGCCACCAGGTGCCCCGCCAGCACGAACATCATGTTGTTGTACTGGAACTCCTCCCGGAGCTCCCGGTTCGGCGGGAAGTACCGCATCCGCTCCAGCAGCTCCGACGCGCCCATCTCCGAGTTGTACCACGCCAGGTCGTGACGCGGCAGGCCCGACCGGTGCGTCACCATGTCCCGGGGCGTCAGGTGCAGCGTCGCGTACTCGTCCTCCAGCCTGAGCTCCGGCAGGTAGGTCACCACCGGATCGTCGAAATCCAGCTCGCCCGCGTCCACCAGCCGGCCCATGGCGAACGTCGTGAACGCCTTCGTAGACGAGCCGATGGCGAACAACGTGTGCTCCGTCACCGGCAGGCCCTTCTCCCGGTCTCGAAGACCGTACCCCTTCATCAGCACGACGTCGCCACCGCGCACCACCGCCAATGCCAGACCCGGCACCTGCCAATCCTCCATCGCCTGCTCCAGCCACGCGTCCCAGCCCTCCAGGGGATCCTGCGCCTCCTGGACCGATGGCTCGGGCTCCTCGCCGGGAGCCGCAGGCTCCGGCTCGGGCTCGACTTCCACCGCCTCCACGGCCGGCTCCTCCGCCTCCGCGGCCGGCTCCTCCGCCTCCGCCGACGGCGGTCCCGCCGTACGCGTCAGCTCGAAGGGGAACTGCTGACCGGCCTGATGGAACGTCCCCGTCATCGTGGCGCCGTCCGCCGACAGCTCGCCGTCGAAGCGCGGATCGCCCTGCACCCCCTGGATCCCGAACGAGACCGATGCGCCCGCCACCGCGATCCCCGTCAACGGCAGGTCCGTCGCGCCCTGCTGCGGGATCGAGATGTCGCCCGTCCACACACCGTCTTCTCGCGCAAGATCCACCTCCACCGCCAGCTCCACGTTGGGCAGCATGATGGCGCCGTCCCAGTGGCCCGCCGGGTTCTGCGCGGCCAGGGGCGCAGCCAGCAACGCGAGCGCCAGAACCGCGCCCGCCCACGACTTCCGCGTCCGGAACATCATCGGTACCTCCGTTCGCTCGGATACATGGACATGCGTCGAAGCATTGAGGATCAGCGGTCAGCTTTCAGCGACCAGGGCCAGCTTCATGGTTCGGCCGGGTCGGGGTGGAAAGCAACCCGACCCAGAAAGCGAACCGGCGCGTCACGACCACCCACACGATCCCCGACCGCAAGGTCGTGAAGACCATCGGCCTCGTGACCGGCGAGGCGATCCTCGGCGCGAACATCTTCAAGGACATCTTCGCAGGCATCCGCGACATCGGCGGCGGCCGGTCCGGCGCCTACGAGCGCGAGCTCGTCCAGGCCAAGGAGATCGCCCTGGAGGAGATGGAGGCGGAGGCCGAGCGGATCGGCGGCAACGCCATGGAGTAGCAGGGACCCCGTAGACGGCCCCACCCGCCGCCACTATGTTTGTCGTGTTGGCCCGGCCGGCGGGAGCCGCGGTTCATTTGGCCGCCCCTGTCGGCCGCCTGCGGACCGTTCGCGGAGTGCGAGTATGCCCGTCTACGAGTATCACTGCAAGGAATGCGACAAGGTCTTCGAGCACACCGAGCACATGGAGGAGCACGCGGACGCCCACCCCGAATGCCCGGAATGCGGGAGCAAGAAGGTGGAGTCCGTCTTCTCCGCCTTCTACGCCAAGACGTCGCGCAAGAGCTGACGACCCGGCTTCCGCACGATGCCCCCGCCGGCGAGCCGCCGGCGGGGGCGTCGTGCATCAGAACGCCGCCGTGTCGTGGACCAGCGTGACGTTGCTCACGGCGAAGCGCCAGCCGACCATGGTGGCCGGCATCCGCCCGGGGACCCAACCCGTGTCGGCGCCGGGCAGGCTCGGAAGCCCGGGCTGGTTGGCCGTGAGAGCGAGGCGGACCGTATCGCGGCGGGGGGCGAGAAGGTCGAGGCGCAGCGGCCGGGCGCCGTTCCAGGCCCGCACGTGCCGGATGTCGCCATCGCTCTCCATCGCTTCCCCGTCCACGGCCACGACCCTCACCTCCTCCGGGATGCGGACCTCGCCGAGGATCGTCTCGTCGGGCCAGGCCAGCTCGACGGTCAGCAATCGGCTGTCGCCCAAGGCGCTCTCGCTCACGAGCCGCCATTCCGGTCCCGGTAGGGGCACGCTGGGCGCCGGCGCGCGGCGCGACGGCCCACCGGGCTGGAAGCTGGAGTAGGAGGCGAGGCGGATGGAGTCTTGACCGCCGGCCATCAGGGTGTCCAGCCAACGGTCCGGCCGGCGTTGCGCGCTGACCCAGGAGGCCCGGGGCACCGGCGTCGCCGAGCGGTCGAGAAGGTAGACCAGGTGGGTCGGTGCGGGCCGCTCCTCGTCGAAGCCGGCCCCGGCGAGGCCCAGGCCGAGGAGGACGAGGGCGGCGGCCCCGCCCGTCGTGGGCAGCCACCACCGGTTGGGCCGGGTCAACGCATCCAGGAGCGGCAGCACGGTGGCCAGGGTCAGGCCTGCCGCCACGGCGAGCACAGGTGCCGCCGCGATGCCCAGGAACACGTAGAAGAGGAAGACGAGGGGGCCGAGGAGCAGCAGGCTGCCCGGCGCCAGGAGGAGCTGTACGCCGGCGACGCCGGGCTCGGCGCCGTCGCCCGGGTCCCGGCGTGCGAGGTAGGCCAGCATGGCGAGGCCGAAGACGGACGGCCAGAGGAAGACGTGGCTGGCCATGGGCGCCAGGAAGGCGCCGCCGACGGCCACCGCCACGGGCAGGGCGAGAGCTCCCAGGGCCAGGCTCGCGGCGTCGAACCACCGGCGCAGGAGGAGAAGCAGGCCGGGCACGACCATCAGGACGACGGCCATGACGGCCAGACCGTAGGCGCCTTCCTCGTACAGTGCCCGGCCCACGAGGGAGCCGGCCTCCGGATGTGCGCCGCGGGCGAGCAGCCAGATCCCCAGCGCCGCGACGGCGGAGAGGGTGACGCCCACCACGGTGCCGACGGCGCCGGCGGCCGCCCCACCCAGGGTGACGCGTCCGCGGCGTGCCGCGTGCCACGTCACGACTGCGAAGAGGGCGACGAGGAGGAGGGCCAGCGGCACCACCCAACCGGTGCCGTACACCAGCAGGCCGAGGCCCGGTGCGTAGAAGTAGACCGGATCGGGAGCGTACGGATCGTCCAGTTCCACGGTCCCGAGCCAGGAGAGCACCGCCAGCGCGTTCTCGCCGTGATGCTGTAGCGTCGCCCGGGAAAGGCGCCGGGGCGCGTCGATGAGCTGGTGGTACGTCTCGGCGCCTTCGCCGTTCGCGAAATTCAGCCCGGCCACGCCCCGACGGTTGAACACGGTGAGGTCCGTGTCGTTGGGTAGCCGGCGATAGATCTCCTGGAAGAGGGACGAGGCCAGAGGCCGGTCCAGGGCGGCGTCGAGCTGCCGGATCACCCAGCCGCTGCGCGGCCCCGTCTCGAACATGAGCGCCGGACCGGCGCTGCCCCGGGCCTCCAGGTTCACGACCACGGACACGTCGTCCATCCAGGGGTGCCGGTCGGCGAAGGTCCGGGCCCCGAACAGCCCGATCTCCTCCGCGTCGGTGACGAGCACGATGACGTCGTTGCGCAGCGGACGCCGAGCGCCGAGCGCGCGGATCGACTCCAGGATCGCCGCCACGCCCATGGCGTCGTCCGCCGCCCCGCGGGCGACCGGCGCCGAGTCGTAGTGCGCCATGATCAGGACGGCGCCCGTCGGGTCCGTGCCCGGCATGCGCGCCGCGACGTTCCGGACCAGCGGCCTCTCCACCACGCCGCCGTGGCGCACGACCAGCGTCGTGGTCTGGGTGTCGACCTGGAGCCCCAGGTCCCCGAGCGTCGCCACCACGTACGCCCGGGCTCGATCATGGGCCGCCGTGCCGACGGGGTGGGCATGGCGCGCCATCGCGTCCACATGGGCCATCGCCCGGCCCGCCGCGAAGACGGTGGCCGGAGCCGTGGCCGGCAACGGATCCGGCGGACGCTGGAGGGCGATGCCCGCGCCCGCCAGGGACAGCAGGGCCAGCAGGGTCAGGGGGCCCGTCCAGCGACGCAGGGGGTGGCTCTCTCGTTCCATCGGCTCCATCCCGCCGACGACGCACCGATGCGGACCGTCCGTCCGCGTCCGGTCGGAATATAGCCCGCGGGGAATCCACGCACACGGTGAGCCGTCGCCGCCAGGAACGGCGGGGCCTCATGGAAAAGGAAAGAGCCGACCGAGGGGTGGGGAGCTCACCCGCGTACTGCCGCTCATGTGTGTGCCAAGGAGGGAAACGATAGCCGCGTGTGTGGTACCCTTCACGCTGCTCCACGCACCCGCCCGGACGGCTGCGGCGTGAAGAGGCAATGGCCGTGCCATGACCGACGACACCCCGCTCCCGGCCCGATTTCGCGCCAGATCCCCGCAACGGCGCAGCGTCGGGCACGGGTGCGACGGTGTACCGGAACCGGGACGCGCCGCCCGGGTGCGATGCGAACCGACCTCTACAGAGGACACCAGGGCGTCCACGGCGTGGGACGAAAGGGCCGTCGGGTCCGCACCGGTCTCAGAAAGCTCCGTGTCCGGCTACTTTTTTCTCGTGTCCCACGGGAGCCCGGCAGTGGCTGGATGACGGCACGCGCGCCAGCGGCCGTTGCCGCGCCTGGCTTTCCCGCGGTCGGGCACCCCCGTGGCCCGGAACCTGTACTGGTCGCTCCGGGGGACACGAACGTCCTCCATGAGACCCCGGAGGAGGCTCCGTCATGAGCGCAGGGTTGCCCGGCGACCAGCTCCTGGCCGCCATCATCGTGGGGGCATCGACCCTCACCGCCGCCGCGATCAAAGCCTTCGTGCTGCTCCGGGTCGGGCAACGTCCGGGCCGGGCGCACCGGACCGGCTGGTCCGGAGCGGCGACCTGGCTGGTAGCCGGTGGATTGCTGGCCGCCATCGTCGTGCTCGCCGGCGGAGCCGGGCGCGTGGAAACGGTGTTCGCACGCCTCGGCCCCGCGGGCGTGTGGTCCGGAGGCGGGACCGCACCGGGCGACCACGCCACCGGACTCCAGACGTGGCTCTTCGTGGAAGGCACGACGCTCTACTACCATCACGAACCGTACCTGGATGCGCGCTGCCAAGGCACCGTGGCCGTGGGGAACTGGGCGAGGGGACGGGGGGAGCCGGTTCCCGCACGCTGCCTGGACGACGGCTGGCTCGCCCTCGACTTCGCACCCCTCCTCGCGAGCGGCCGCATGGTGCGGAACCTCACCTATTGCGTCAACTTCCGCCGGGCCGACGACTGGGGGCGCCACGCCGTCCTCGGCGCGCCGGGCTTCGATGCCGTGGCGGTGCCGGCCACCTCCATTCCCCTCGGGCGCGCCATCGGCTTCCGCATCATCCGCCTCACACCCGTCGATCGACTCGTCCTCGGCGACAGCTTCCCACGGGCGTCCTGCTGAGACGCTCGCTCCCGTCCCGCAAACACACGACAAAGGCGGGCGAGTCCATGGGACCCGCCCGCCGGGGCGCAACACCGCCACCGGGTAGCTCAACCTTCAGGCCAGCCGTACCCCGCCGGCGGACCCGCCGGGGCCCACCGGCCACCCCGTGCGCCACGACCACTCCACGCGCCGTGACCACCCCTCGCGCCACCACGATCCCACGCACCGCGGGCACCGGGCCGGAACCCGGGATGCCGCATCCCCGCGCGCCGCATGAGGAACTGATACGCCACCGCCCGTTGACCAGGCTCCAGCACCGCGTGGGCCTGCACACCCGCCGCCCGGTTCAGGGCCCGCACCTCGAAGGCCAGCTCCCGGACCTCCACTACCCGCTCCCGCAGCGCCTCCCGCTCCGACTCGCTCATGTCCAGATACGACCCGTCACGCGCACGGATCGGGGCATCGCCGCGCAGCTCGTCCAGCTCCTCCATCAACGGCCGCGCCTCCTCTTCCAGACGCGCCTCGATCGCCTCCAGTTGCGTCACCTGCTCGTCCGTCAGTCGGAGCGCCTCCCGATGCGACAGCATCGCCGTGATCGGGTTCCTGGGACCGTCGAGCCACGGCCCCGCACCCGGAGCCCACCCCTGACCACGCGGAGGGCCGACCTGCCCCACGACGGGACCCGCCACCAGCAGCCCCACCATCATCATCCCCAGTGTCTTCCTCATCACATCATCTCCCCCGGACCATCGCCCGGCTCGTATGCCCTCGGCGCCTCCTCCGGCGCCCTCTCCTTCCGTTCAACCCTATGGACGCGACCACCCCGACACCCGTTAAATGTGGCTCCTCGCTGTTCCACGTGGGTAGGTTGTCCTTACCCGCACACGGCAGGACGGCTCGCATG
>CAYQCY010000031.1:17158-30575 GCA_964416095.1 uncultured Gemmatimonadaceae bacterium | reverse complement strand
GGATACGGCGAGGGGGTTTGGTGGGGCGGGTTGTTCATGAGGAGATGGAGGTGTTCCGGGACCATCGGGGCGCGGCGTTCGAGCCGGTGGCGGGGGAGGCCCTCGGGCGGTTCGGGAACGTGCACGTCGTGACGACGGGGCCGGGGCACGTGCGTGGCAACCATCTGCACAGCCGGGCGACGGAGGTGCTTGTGGTGCGGGGCCCGGCGCGGGTGGCGTGGCGGGGGGACGGCGAGGAGGGCGATGTGCCGGTGCCGGCGGGGGCGTACCACCGGTTCATCATTCCGCCGGGCATCGCCCACGCCGTGAAGAACACGGGCGACGGGGAGAACCTCCTCGTCGCCCTGCGGGATACGCCGGACGACCCCGACGATCCCGATGTCCAGCCGGTGGAGCTGCTGACCTGACGGCGCGGGCGGGTGCCCGGAGCTACTCGTTCCCTTCCTCTTCCTCCTCCACCTCGTCGGTCTGCGCGGCCTGGTCGGCCTGGGGTGGCAGCGTGCCCGCCACCTTCTCCGGCTGCCGGGCCCGCTCGTCCAGCTCCTTGCGGAACTCGTCGATCTTGGCCTGCAGCTTCTCGAGCAGGGAGTCGAGGCGCGGCTGCACGTCGCTGACGAACCGGTCCACTCTGGGCTTGACCTCGTCCACGGCCGAATCCATCCG
The DNA here is from genome assembly GCA_964416095.1 of uncultured Gemmatimonadaceae bacterium. Taxonomy (GTDB): domain Bacteria; phylum Gemmatimonadota; class Gemmatimonadetes; order Longimicrobiales; family RSA9; genus CAYQCY01. The sequence continues at coordinate 29,912 of CAYQCY010000031.1, read as the reverse complement.
GGGCCGGAGCTCCTTCATGGCGGCGTCGACCTTCGCGTCGAGCTCCTCCAGCGCCTTGCGGATGCGGGGCTTCGCTTCCTCGAGGGCCGCTTCGATGCGCTTCTGCATGTCGTCGAACGGGTCGCGCTTCTTCCCGGACTCCTCGTTGTTCTGGTCTGTCAACCCAACCTCCGGGGTACGGTTCTCCTGCACTCGGTCATCCTTACGATGGCGTGGTGCGGGGGGTTTCGCCATGCGTCGTACGACGCATGCGTGCAGGGTCCGTGCCGGCGGCGCCGGGTGCGGAGGCTCAGCGGCCCTGGTCGAGCCGTCGCCGGGCGGCGTCGTACCGGGCGGTCCAGGGGCGGCGGCGTGCCTAGCGGATGTGGACCGTGTCCACCACGACGCCGCCGCCGGGCTGGTGGCCGACGAGCTCGAAGGGCGTGCCGAAGGGCGGGTCGGTGGAGACCGTGTCGTTCAGGAGCCGGATCCCCTCCTCGCAGCTGGTCTCGACGTCCTTGCGGATCCCGATGGCCGTGACGTGGAGCGCGGCCTCGGTCCGCTCCGTCTCGAACCGCTTGAACTTGTAGCAGCTCGTGGGCCCGATGTAGCCGTTGACCTGGACCCGGAGCACCGCGTCGGCCGGGTGGGTGTCCGGCGCGGTGAAGTTGTAGATCCGGATGATGTACTCTTCGCCCTCGGACCCCGTGATGGAGCCGCAGGCGCCCAGCGCCAGCAGCGAGAGCAGGCCGGCCGCAATGAAGCGCGGCCCGACGGTGCGGTGTGGCATGGTCAACCCAAGCGTCGGGTACGCCGTCGCAGGAAGCCCCGCATGACGTACTGACCCAGTGTCATGGTCGTCGTGAAGTAGGCCCGGCCCCGGGCCAGCTCGCTGACCTTCGAGACGAACCGCACCAGCGCAGGGTCCCGGCCCACCTCGGCGAGGGGGATCTCCTCGGCCCGGTCGCCGAAGGTGACCACGGCCAGCGTGTCGCCCGGGTACCGGGTCCGGATCAGGTGCGCCAGCGCCAGCGCCACCTTCTTCGCCGGCGTGAACCGGTCCTCGCCGTAGAGGATCATGCTGTGGGAGATGTCCAGCATGAGGACGGTGGCGCAGGAGCTCCGGTACTCCGACTGGTGGACCATCAGGTCGCCGTAGTCCAGGTCCAGCGGCACGCCGACCGCGCTGCGGCGCATGGCGTTCTTCAGCGTCGCCGGGATGTCCAGGTTCAGCGTGTCCCCGAACCGGTACGGCCGGGACGCGGCCTCCGCCTCGATGCCCGTGGACAGGTGCGGCGTCTCGTAATCCCCGAAGCTGGACCGGCCCAGCGCCGAGAGCAGGTCCTTCAGCGTGCGGTAGCCGAGGAAGTCGAGCCCCATGCCGGAGAGGTAGAACGCCACGCTGCGGGCCGCCCGGGCGGCGTCGTCCACGGTGCCCTGGCCCTCGCCGCGCAGCTCGTCTAGCATCTCGGGCGTGAGCTGGCCACTCTGCAGGAGCGCCCGGAGCAGCGCTTCCTTGACGGCGTCCAGGGACCGGTCCCCAGACGGCGGCTCGTCCCACGCCCACCAGGGCTGGTCCCCCGGCCCGCCGTCGAAGCCGTTCTGGAGGAGAAAGTCCGCCAGCATCTCCATGAGCGCCTCGAGGTTGAGGGCGTCGAGGAACGTGCCGCGGTACTTCGTGTAGGTCGTGAAACGCATGGGCGTCCGTTCGTGCGCGAGTCGTGTCCGTCCAGGCCCGGGCCGTGCCGCTTCGGCGTGCCCGGCCATCCGAGCGGGAAACGGGGTGACGGGGGGACCGGGCGCATCGGACTCCAAGGTAATGCAACCCGCAAGGGGAACGCCGGATCCCCCTGCACCGCCTTCGCATCCATGAACGTCTGCGTCGAAGCCGCCATGACGCGCGCGTTGCTGGCCCACTACGATGCCACCGCCCGCACCCTGCCCTGGCGCGGCGCCGAAGACCCGTACGCCGTCTGGGTCTCCGAGGTCATGCTCCAGCAGACGCGGGTGGAGGCCGTGGTGCCGTACTACGAGCGCTGGCTCCGGACCTTCCCCACCCTGGAGGCTCTCGCCGACGCCGATGTGGATGAGGTGCTCAAGGCGTGGGAGGGGTTGGGCTACTACCGCCGGGCACAGAACCTCCACGCCGCCGCCCGGCTCGTCCGGGAGCGCTACGGCGGCCGGCTCCCCGACGACCCGACGGGGCTCCGGGGGCTGCCCGGCGTGGGCGCGTACATCGCCAACGCCATCGCCAGCATCGCCTTCGGCGTGGCCGCGCCGGCGGTGGACGGGAACGTGCGGCGGGTGCTGTCCCGACTCTACGACCTGGAGGACCCGTCGCCGGCCGAGCTCCGGGAGCGGGCGGCGGCGCTGGTGCCCGGCGACCGGCCCGGTGACTTCAACCAGGCGCTCATGGAGCTCGGGTCGACGATCTGCACGCCCCGGGCCCCGGACTGCGAGGCGTGCCCGCTGGCCGGCCACTGCGAGGCGCGGGCCCGGGGCGTCCAGGAGCAGCGGCCGCGGCCCGGGCGTCGCGCGTCCGTTCCCCAGCGGCGTTTCGCCGCGGCCGTGGTGGCCGACCCGGACGGCCGTCTGCTCCTGGGACGCTGGCCGGCCGACGGGCTGCTCGGCGGCCTGTGGGAGTTCCCGGGGGCCGAGCTGGAGGAGGGGTCGTCGCCGCACGACGTGGCGCCGGACGCGGTCCGGCGGTTCGTCCGGGTGCCGCGTGAACCGGCCGGCGGCGACGCGGAAACAGGCGAACGGGTCCCGCTCCGGCCTCTGAAGCTGGGGCTGGAGGACGTCCGCCACACCTTCTCCCATTTCCGGGCCGTCTACCGGCCGGTGGGGTAGGCGGTGGCTGCCGGGCTCGAAACGGTCGGCGACGCGCTGTGGGCCGACCCGTCGCGGCTGGCGGAGCTGGCGCTGCCCGTGGCGCAGCAGCGCATCGCCGCGACGGCGGGTCGGGCGGTGCGGCAGGCCGTGCTACAGCGGTGAAGGGTCAGTTGGCGCGGAACCGGATGGGCACGGAGATCCAGACCGGGGTCGCGACGCCATTCAGGCGGGCGGGCCGAAAGCGCATGGTGGCGGCCACTTCCACGGCCGCCGAGTCCATGGCCGGGTAGCCGCTGCTCACATCGATGACGCGGCGCAGGACCCGGCCTTCCTCGTCGATGAAGAGCCAGACGGCCACCGTGCCCTCGACGCCCGCGGACTCGAGGATCGGCGGGTAGCGGCCCACCAGCGCCGCCACCACTTCCTCCGCGTTCAGCAGCTCGGGCCGCGACGTGTAGGGCGTGTAGGTCGGCTCCGCGGCCAGGGGCCGGTCCCGGGTCAGGGCCGCGCTTTCCCGAGCGCCGCCCGTGTCCGGGCCCACGTCCCCGCCGGGCACGGGGACGCCCGTCTCCTTCGGCGCATCCACCAACGGCACCGGCTGGCCGTTCTCCAGCCGGAAGGCCACCGCCCGGGTGATCCACACCGGGACCACCCGGTCCCGGTTCCGGGCCGGCGTGAAGCGCATGGCCTGCGCCACGTCCATGGCCACGGCGTCCATGGCCACGTACCCGCTGCTCCGCTCGACCTGGCGGTTCGCCACGCGGCCGTCCTCGTCCACGAACAGCCACAGCACCGCGGTGCCCTCCACCCCCCGGTCCCGCAGCCGGCTCGGGTAACGCTCGGCCAGCAGCGCGCCGACCCGGCCCCGGTTCAGGAGCTCCGGGCCCTGGGTGTACGGCGTGTGCGTCGGCTGCTGGGCCAGCCGAGACTGGCCCGGAGCGCCTGCCGGGAGGGCCAGCAGCGCCAGGAGCAACCACGATAGCCGCGCCACTTCAGTCTCCGATACCGTCGGGTGATTCGCGTCCTCTGGGATGGTACCATCCGACGTGGGCAGGATGTTCCGGCGGGTGGGAAACGCGTCCCTCGGGAGAGGGCCAGTGCAGCGTCTGGGACCACCTCCCGGCCTCCCCGCCACGGCCTTCTCAGACTTCGATGGGCCCCTGCGCGGCGTAAGCCAGCCAGGAATCTCACGCAGAGACGTAGGGACGCAGAGACCGGCCACGAAAAGGCTTACCGGGTTCCTGCCCGGCCCGGGACGGTTGCATTCCACCGGCACTGTGGCCGCATGCCGGCCTGTTGTCTCTGCGCCTCTGCCCCGCGCGCGCTCTCAGTCCACCACGATGCCGACGCCGCGCTCCGTCCGCACGAGCCGGGGCAGGATGGCGGGGATCGCCCGGCCGCGGTAGGCGCCCACGGCGTCGTGCACGGAATCGAACCCCACGAGGCCTTCCAGGGTCCGCACGGTGGGGAAGACCATGGGCAGGGACCCGGCGCGGAACCGGTCCAGCGCGGCGTCCGGCGCCACCCAGGCCAGGTCGGTCATCTCCCGGAGGTCGGCGGTGGCCTCGGCGCCGTCGGGCGGTCGGGCGAGGAAGAAGCGGGTGTCGTAGCGGCGGGGCTCCTGGACCGGCGTGATCCAGCGGGCGAAGGGGACGAGGTCGGTGGCCCGGACGCGGAGCCCGGCGGCCTGCAGCACGTCCAGCAGCGTGATCCGGTCCTCCATGAGCCGTTCCCGGAGCGCTTCGAGCTCCGGGTCGGCGGCGGCGGTGGGCGCCCGGGCGCCGTCGGCGTCGGTGGCCAGGAGCACGCCCGTCTCCTCGAAGGCCTCCCGGATGGCCGCCGCCCAGTACGGCCGCGGCGGCACGATGTCGTCGGCGAGACCCAGGCGGCGGGCCAGGTCCGGGTCGGCGTCGGCCTCGTCCACGCGGCCGCCGGGGAAGACCCACGCGCCGGGGACGAAGGCGCTGGAGCGCTGGCGCCGGAGCAGGAGGACCTGGGGCCCCGCGTCGCCGTCCCGGAGCATGACCACGGTGGCGGCGGGCCGCGGCTCGACGGGCTCCGCCACCTCACGGTCCACCGTCTCCGCGAAGCCCGGCGGGAGCTGGGACTCGGGGATCTCGAACATCGGGCCTCAGGTCAGCTCCTTCGCCTTGCGCAGCCAGGCCGCGATGTCGGACCCGGTGATCATGCCCACGAGCTGGTCGCCGTCCATGACCAGGACCCGGCGGCTGTCGGAGCCGGATAGCTTGTCCACGACGTCGGTCAGGCCGTCGTCCGGCGCCACGACCAGCGCCTCGTCGGCGGGCGTCATGACGTCCCGGGCCGTCTTCGTCTCCCACTCCTCCTGCGGCACCTCCTTCACGCCGGCCAGGGTGACGAGGCCCAGCGTCGTCCCGTGCTCCACCACGGGGTAGGCGTGGAAGCGCCGGGCCATGAAGTGCTCGTCCACCAGCTCCCGCAGGCTGATGCCCGGCGGCACGGTCTCGGGGTTGCGGGTCATGGCGTGGCGCGCCTGGACGCCGCCCAGGGCGTTCCGGATGAGGAACTGCTGGTAGCTCGACTCGGCGGCGCTGCGCAGGAACCAGCCGATGAAGATGAGCCAGAACCCGTTGAGCAGGTCGCCGACGAAGAAGATGAGCGCCACGCCCACGGCCACGAGAGCGAGGCCGAGCCCGCGCCCGCCGTTGGACGCCCAGCGGGTGGCCCTGTTGGCGTCGTCGGTGAAGTACCAGGCGATGGAGCGGAAGAGGCGGCCGCCGTCCAGCGGGAAGCCGGGCAGCAGGTTGAAGATGGCCAGGGCCAGGTTCCACAGGCCCAGGTACCCGGCCAGCGCGGTGACGGCGGTGCCCCAGCCGAGGACGCCGCCGAGGCACTCGACGGTGTAGAAGAGGCCGGCCAGGACCAGGCTGGTGACGGGCCCGATCCCGGCGATCTGGAACTCGTCGACCGGCGTCTCGGCGTCCATGCGGGTGCGGGCGATGCCGCCGAAGATGAAGAGGGTGATCCCCTCCACGGGGATGCCCTTCGTCCGGGCCACCAGCGAGTGGGACAGCTCGTGGGCGATGAGGGACGCGAAGAAGAGGAGCGCGCCCACCGTGCCCATGATGTAGTACGTCGTGGTGGACAGGCCGGGCAGCTCGTTGGGGAAGACCGCCGAGCCGAAGGTCCAGAGGATCAGGAAGAAGATGATGAACCAGGAGAAGTCGATCCGGATCTCGAACCCCAGGATCGAGCCCAGGCGGAAGTTGCCCACGGGGTGCCCCCTTCAGCGGATCTGGCGGAGCGCGTCGATGAGGGCGCCGATGTCGGCCTCGTCGTTGTACACGTTGGGCGCCACGCGCATGGCGCTGCCCCGCAGCGAGACGCGGACTCCGCGGCGTTCCAGCTCGGGTTGCAGCTTTGCAAGATCCCTGCCCGGCGGCGCCCGCAGCCCCAGGATGTGGCTGCCGCGCCAGGCGTCGTCCTCCACCGAGTAGCCGAGCTCCCGGGCCTCGCCGATGAGGCCCCGGGTCAGGGCGGCACAGTACTCCTGGATCCCCGCCGGGCTCCAGTCCAGGATCAGCTCCAGCGCCGCCACCAGCATGGGCACCAGGATGAAGTTGCTACGCTCGCCCACGTCGTAGCGTACGGCGCCGGGCTGGTACGCGTCCTGGTAGTCCACGAGGCGGCGGAAGTCCTCGCTGCCCTCCCGGGCGATCCAAGTCTCCTCCAGCGGGATGCCGTCGTCGTAGCGGGGGCCGTACCAGGCGCAGCCCACGGAGTACGGACCCAGCATCCACTTGTAGCCCGCCGCGATGAGGGCGTCGGGCCGGAGCTCCTGCACGTCGAAGGGCATGGCGCCCACCGACTGGGTCCCATCCACGACCAGGGCGGCGCCTACCTCCCGGGCCCGCTCGCCCACCGCCGCCAGGTCGAACCGGGTCCCGTCCGTCCAGTGCACGTTGCCCAGGCTCACGACGGCCGTGTCGTCGTCGATGGCCCGGAGCAGACGCTCGTTCCAGACGGCGCCCCGCCGCTTCCGCAGGTCCGGCGCCGCGACGCTCCGCAGCTCCAGCCCCTCCCGGGCGCACAGGCTCCGCCACTCGTAGACGTTGCCCGGGAACTGCTCGCCCACGATGACCACGTTCTGGCCGCTCCGGACACCCGTGTTCCGGGCGGCCGTGGCGATGCCGTACGACGCCGCCGGGATGATGGCGATCCTCGACGCGTCCGGCGCGTTGATGAGCCGGGCGAACAGCTCCCTGAGCCGGTCGCTGGTCTCGAAGAAGTCGTCCACCACGATGTCGCTGGGCACCCGCTTCGCGCGCATGCCGCGGATGCCCGCCTCCTCCACCGGCCGGGACAGCGGCGACATGTAGGCGCAGTTCAGGTAATGGATGTCGTCCGGCAGGCTGAACAGCGACTTCTGGCATGTGAGCATGCCTTCAGTTTCCGGCGGGAGAGCGCCGGGCGCAAGGCGGTTCGGGCGGGTTCGTCGTGGAGGGGCGGGCTCGAGGGGTGAGCAATGTCCGGGAATGCAACAGGGAGGACGGAGAGGACGGGGAGCAACCTTACCGGACGGTCACGATGTACTCCCGGACGACCGACGTGTCCGGGGGCAGCGTCCGGCCGTGCACGCGAACGGTGGCTTCACCCGTCGTCGGGAACACGAGCGCCGCGGAATGCTCGAAGGTCCGGACAATGGCCGGGCACACGACGCTGCCCCGGTCCACGACGTCGTACGGGGTGACATCCGCGACCATGCCGTCGGTGAGGACCTCGGTGCCGTCCATCTCCGTGCAGCCGCCGCCGAACGTCTCGACGACGACGGTGAACGGGGTGCCGGCGCCGACAGCGGTCGGGATGGTCACGGTCCCGGTGTCGCCGGAGGTCAGGACCACGCCGATCGTCTTCTCCCGAATCGGTGGCTCGGCCTGGAAAGCAGGGTCGCAGGCGGCCCAGGCGAGAATCGAGCCGGCGACGGCCCCGGCGATGAGCTTCGGCATGCGACCCTCCCGAGCAATGCGCCCCATCCGGAAGAACGCTTCGAACGGACCCCTGCTGACAAACGAGCCCGAGGAACCGAAGGCTGCGGTACGACCATTCCCCGCACGCGACACGGTCCGCCGGGCCGGTTCCTGTGGTATCCTCCCCGTCCTCTCCGTCCTCCCTGTGGATGGAAGGACGTTCGCACCCCGCGAACCGTGCCCTCACCCCGCGAACCCTGCCCTTATCGGGCCCGGGGCAGCGTGCTCCGCATCTTCGGCACCAGGAAGCTCACGGACGCGGTGCGGCCCACGGTGAACGACAGGACGGCGGCGGTGACGCCCACCAGCTCGACGACCCAGCCGAGGGCGCTGAAGACGACGGCGATGGTCACGACCTCGATGATGGTGGCCACGGTGATGGGCCGGGTGCGGCGGCCCTGGACCAGGACGGCCCGCTGGAAGGCGAGGAGCACGGAGAGCGCCGGGAGCGGGACCAGGATGCGCGCCGGGACCAGGGCGAAGGCCGCCAGCTCCGGCGACAGCCCGGAAACGGTGATGAACCAGACGTCGGCCAGCGGCGTGAAGGCCACCAGGGCCAGCCCGCCGGACGACGCGATGCCCAGGATGGTGCCGAAGCGGGCCAGCTCCGGCAGGTGCTCGAAGCGGCGCCCGATGAGGGCGATGACCACCTCCTGGAAGCTGAGCCCCATGGCCCGGAAGAGGAACGACAGGGCGTGGACCACGGGGAAGACGGCCAGCGACTCCACCGGCGACGGCGCCCGGCCCATGAAGAAGGTGAGCATGGGGTGGACGGTCAGGCCGATGAAGGAGGTGAGCGCCAGGGGATAGTAGAAGCTCGCGATGAACCGGTAGCTGAGCCGGTCCGCGGCGTCGCCGGCCTCGTCGTCCGCGTCCGGCCCGGCCCCTTCGTCGTCGTCCCCGGAGCCGTGGCGCTCGGTGAGCTGGCGCACCGTCTCGGCGGCCATGAAGCGGGCGGCCAGCGCCTCGGTCATGACGCCCACGGAGAGTGCGCACGCGCCGACCCATGCGCCGGGCAGCTCGGCGAGGAAGTACAGGACGAGGGCGGTGCCGGCCATGCCGGTGATGCGCAGCACGGTGCCGAAGGCCACGAGCCTGGTCCGCCCCGAGCGGATGAGGAGGCCGTGGAGGAACCGGCGGTAGCCGATGGCGCCGGGCCAGGGCAGCAGGAACCAGAGGGCGCCGTAGGTCAGCCGGCTGATCTCGGTCGGCAGACCCAGCAGCGTGGTCATGATGCCGTCGTAGACGAACGGTACGAGGAGGACCAGGAGCAGCGCCGTGGTGCCGGCGTTGAGCGTGTAGGCGAAGTTCCGGAGCTTCCGGTAGCTGCGGCTGTCCTCCACCAGCGCGGTGGAGGCGCTCATGAGCATGATGACCGGCGCCTCCACCAGGATGGCGAAGGCGAAGGCGACGCCGTGGGCGGCCAGGTTGAACTTCGGGTCGGCCAGGCGAGCGATGACGGCGGCGAGGAAGGGACCCTCGACGGCCATCATCATCCAGGTAGCCGCCAGGGGCAGCCAGAAGAGGAAGATGGCGCGGCCGGAGCGCCGCGCGGCCTGCGGGGCCTGGAGCGTGGCCCCGCTCACGTCACGGCTCCAGCCGGACCCGGCGTGCCAGAGTCGCGTCCACCGGCAGACCGTCGATGCCCATCTCCGGCAGGCTCAGCGTCCCGGACATGGCGCCGTCCTCCCGGCGCGCCACCAGCAGCGCCCGGTCCGGGTCCCAGAGGAACGTGCCGGTCGTCGTGCCGGACAGGCGCTGGGAGATCCGGGTGCCGCCGCTGGTGCCGGAGAGGTTGAGCGTGTTCTCGTACGACGTCTCCACCACCTTCAGCGTGCGTCCGGCCAGCGTCGTGTCGGCGGTCACCGTCGCGGTGAGGATGGACCGGCGGATGGTCAGCGTCTCGCCGTCCTCCTCCCGGCCGCGGATCGTGTCGGTCCAGGTGCCGCCAACGTCAAGCGGCGTGCCGGGCAGCCGCACGAAGAGGTCCCGGACGATCTCCTCCATGCCGGCCACCTGCTCGAACGCCTGCGTCACGGACGGCAGCTCCACGATCTCCGTCTCGCCCCGCGGCGAGAGGCGGAGCCGGACGGGCCCGTCGATGTCCGACGCATCCGCGGAGACGGAGCCGGCCATGGGGTTGGAGAAGCCGCCCTGGAAGGTCAGCACGTCCACGGTCGCGGCGAGGCCTCCGGCGCCGGCGGCCAGCTCGATGCGGGCCGTGCCCCGGTATGCCACGTCGATCTCCAGATCGCCCATGCCGCCCGCCTCGATGGCGAACCGCATCGTGTCCGCGAAGGTGTAGGTCGCCTCCGTGCCGGCGGCGTAGGCCAGCGCCGGGCGCGGCGCCGGCGCTTCCGGCCCGCCGCACGCCGCGGCGAAGGCGAGGGCCGGGACGGTCAGGGCTGTGACGGTGCGCATGCGGGTCCCCTCGATGTCGACGCGCCGGCCCTGGCCAGGGCCGGCGCGTGCAACCTAGGGAGCCTCCTGGAGGTCCGCCACTCGGCGGCGGATCGTCAAGGAACGGACCGGGACGGGAACAGGCGCAGGGAAAGCGCGTCGAAGGCCCGGCGCGCATCGTCCTCGCCGGGGAGGCGGCGGTCCTCGACGCGACGCTCGCCGCCCACCCAGACGTCGGTGACCACGTCCGGCGGAGCCGCGAGCGCCAGCGCCTCGGCCACCACGTCCGGCGCGGTGCCGGCGAGCGCCCGGTGCTCCAGGTCGATGGCCACGAGGTCCGCCATGCGGCCGGGCTCGATGGAGCCGACGGCGAGCCGGAGCGACCGGGCGCCCTGCGCCGTGGCCGCGTCCAGGAGCACGGGCGCCACACGCAGCTCGCCGTCCTCCTCGGCGCCGGTCATGACCACGCGCTCGAGCCGCCGCAGCCGTTCGTGGCATTCCAGGAGCCGCATCTCGTCGAAGGGGTCGATCTGGGCGTGGCTGTCCGTGCCCAGGCAGATGCCGGCGCCGGCGTCCAGCAGCTTGCGGCCCGGCAGGAAGCCGTCGCCGAGGTCCCGCTCGGTGGTGGGGCAGGCGCACACCATGGCGCCGACCTGGCCGAGCATGGCCACCTCGTCCGCCGTGAGGTGGGTGGCGTGGACGGCGGTGAGTCGCTCGTCCAGCAGGCCGTCGTCGTCCAGCAGCTCCACCGGCCGGACCCCGAACGCCTTCCGGCACGCCTCCACCTCGGCGGGCTGCTCGCTCACGTGCATGTGGAACGGCATGTCCCGGGCCGCTGCCCAGCCGTGCAGCTCCGGCAGCCACTCCCGGGGCACCGCCCGGATGCTGTGCGGCGCGACGCCGACGGAGACGGTGGGCCGCCGCACCGGCTCCGACCCGGCCAGCGCCTCCGTCCGCGCCAGGTACCCGTCCAGCGTCGAGGTGAACCGCTGCTGCTCGGGCCGGAGCGGCCCGCCGATCTCGCCGGTGGCGTAGCACACGTTCAGCAGCATGACCCGGATGCCCGCCTCCTCCGCCGCGGCCAGCACCCGCCACGCCATCTCGTTCCGGTCCGCGTACCGGCGCCCGTCCCGGTCCCGATGCAGGTAGTGGAACTCGGCCACCGTGGTGATCCCCACCCGGAGCATCTCGGCGAAGCAGAAGCAGCACGCCGTGTAGACGTCCTCCGGCTCCAGCGGCAGGGCCGCCCGGTACATGGCCTCGCGCCACTTCCAGAAGTCCGACCTGTCGGGACCCGGCTCCTTCCAGTGGGTCCGGCCCCGGATCAGCCGCTGGAACGCGTGGGAGTGGGCGTTCACGAACCCCGGCATGAGCGCCTTCCCAGGCAGGTGCACCACGTCGTCCCGTCCGATGTCCGGGCCCTCCGCCGCCCCGGCGTCCGCGGGCTCCGCCCGCAGCAGGGGGCCCACCCGGGTGATGACGCCGGTGGCGTCGTCCACCGTGAGGGACTGGCCCGGCACGAACCGGCCGTCCTGGTACAGCAGCTCGGGGACGAGGATCACGGGCACCTCGTGAGTCGCGTCATGGGCAAGAGGATGCGAAGTTCAGGTCCGGACGTCGAGTCCCGTCCCGATGGAGGCGGGTCCCGACGGCCGCGACGACACCATAACGCAAGCACGGAGCCTGAGCACCATGCGGCTAGTGGAGTGCGTGCCGAACTTCTCGGAAGGCCGGGACCGGTCCGTCATCGACGCCATCGCCGACGCCGTCCGCGACGTGCCCGGCGTCCAGCTCCTGGACGTGGACCCCGGCGAGTCCACGAACCGGACCGTCGTGACCTTCGTCGGCGAGCCGGACGACGTCGTGGAGGCGGCGTTCCAGGCCGCCGCCACCGCCTACGAGCTCATCGACATGCGCGAGCACGCCGGCGAGCACCCGCGCCTGGGCGCCGTGGACGTGGTCCCCTTCGTCCCCGTCTCCGGCGTGACCATGGACGAGTGCGTGGACTGCGCGCACCGGTTCGGCCGGCGCGTCGGCGAGGAGCTGGGCGTGCCCATCTACCTCTACGAGGAGGCCCAGCCCGAGGAGCACCGGCGCGCCATGGCCCGGATCCGGGCCGGCGAGTACGAGGGGCTCGCGGAGAAGATCGGGAAGCCCGAATGGCTGCCCGACTACGGGCCCGCCGAGTTCGTGCCGGAGTCCGGCGCCACCGTCACCGGCGCACGGTTCTTCCTGATCGCCTACAACGTCAACATCCTGGGCACGAAGAACCAGGCGCACCGGCTCGCGCTGAACGTCCGGGAGCGGGGCCGGACGTTGAAAGGGCCCGACGGCGAGCCCGTGCAGCAGCCCGGTTACTTCGAGGCCGTGAAGGGCATGGGCTGGCTGCTGGAGGAGTTCGACCTGGCCCAGGTCTCCATGAACCTGGACAACTACCGCATCACCCCCCTGCACGAGGTCTTCGAGGCCATCAGGAAGGACGCGGCCGAGCTGAACGTGGGCGTGGCCGGCAGCGAGATCGTCGGGCTCGTCCCGCT